>JBFGDZ010000039.1:0-22019 GCA_041580375.1 Candidatus Polarisedimenticolia bacterium | reverse complement strand
ACGGAGGTCCTGCGCCGCGAGCTGGAGCGCCGGCTGGCGATCCTCGAGAAGACCGACGACGCGGCGTTCGGGCGTTTCACCGCCCTCGACTGGGCGATCACGATCGTCCTCTTCGTTCTTCTCCCCCTGCTCCTCGCCTGGTGGGGCTCCTGATGTCGGATTCGCGGGGCGACGCCCGCGCGGCGGGCCGGCCCGGACCCTCCGGCGCGGTGGACGAGGCGCTCATCCGCCAGGAGAGCCTGTTCGGCCGCCTTCCGCTCCTCCCCGCCGAGCGCGAGTACCACACGGGCGGGGCGCACGCCACCTGCTTCGCCTACGCCGTTGCCACCTGGTGCTTCATGATCGGTGGTTACGCCGCCGACCTGGTCGGCGCCGTCGACGGCATCATCTGCCTGGTCTCAGGGAGCATCGTCGGCACGTTCATCACGACGATGGCGCTGTCGCTCGCCTGCCAGCGCTACGGCCTGGAGCAGATCGACTACTGCAAGACCGCGTTCGGACAGCGCGGCGCGAAGATCATCCTCGTCTTCTACCTGATCAACATGATCGGATGGACCGGCCTGATTCTCGTGATGTTCGGCAACGGGATCCGCAACATCCTGCGCGGCCTGGGGTGGGACCCGGGCGGCTGGGTGGTCGGGTTGGGGGTCGCCCTCGGGATCTGGCTGACCTACGTCATCGTCACCCGCGGCGTGCACCTGCTGAACGTCACGAACGCGTTCATCGGGCCGGGGCTCGGTGTGCTCACCGTCGTCATGACGGCGCTCCTTTTTTACAAGCACGGCTGGAGCGAGATCGTCGCCGCCGCCCCTCTCGATCCCCTCGAGGACCCGTGGCTCAACTACATGATCGTCTTCGAGTGGGGCGTCGCCTCCGGCATCTCCTGGTGGGGCGGGATCGGGTTTCTGGCGCGCAACACGAACACGCGGCGCAACGCCGTCTATCCCGAGCTGATCCAGCTCGGCGTCCTGATGTCGCTCGTCTGCTGCGTGTCGCTGGTCTCCAGCCTCGTGGTGCGGACCGACGATCCGACCGAGTGGATGATCCCGATCGGGGGCGTCGCGATGGGCCTCATGGCGCTCGTCTTCGTCGGGCTCGCCAACGTCTCGTCGTCGGCCGTTTCGATCTACGCCACCGGCCTGTCGCTGCGGCACCTCAAGAGTCTCAGGACGCGCCCCTGGTGGCAGATCATCGCGTGGACGCTCGTCCCCTGCCTGCCGTTCGTTTTCTGGCCGGCGCAGCTGTACGACATGGGGGACGCGTACCTCGCCTACAACGGGACGCTGTACGCGCCGATCTCCGGGATCCTCTTCGCGGATTTCTTCCTGGTCCGGAAGAGCCGCCTGGACATCTGGTCGGTCTTCGAGGATCACCCGTCGGGCGAGTATCACTTCTCCCGCGGCTTCAACTGGGCCGCGTTCGTCTCGCTGGTGGCGGGCCAGGCGCTCTACTTTTACCTGTTCGACCCGATCTCGCTCGAGGCGCGCACGCTGTTCCGCTTCATCAGCGCCTCGCTCCCGGCCGCGATCGTGCCGGCCCTGATCTACTGGGCCTGGATGACGATCGCCCCGGTCCGGCCGCGCGGGGCGGACGCCACGGCCCCCCCCGGGGGGCGAAGGCTGCGGCAGCCGAACATCTAGGAGCCGGCCCGGGGATCGATTCCCCCGGCTCGTCAGTTCGCGCGCTCCGCGCCACGTTCCTCCGGCGGACGGAGGCGGCGAAACGCCGTGAACAGCAGCAGGTCGTAGATCACCTTCATCCCCGAGCCGACGACGAGCGGCGCCGCCAGCGTCACGCTCCCCATGAACAGCCCCGACGCGTACGGGCCCACGGCCCAGGCGCCGACGCGCACAAGGTTGGTCACGCCGGCGGCCAGGGTGCGCTCCCCGGGGCGCACGACCGCCATCACGTACGATTGCCGCGTCGGCACGTCCATCTCCACCAGCGCCTCCCGCACGAGGAAGAGCGCCGCGGCCAGAGGGAAGCCGGGGACGAACGCGACGGCGATCAGCAGCAGGTTCGCGGGGATGTGCGTGAAGACCATCGTGTTGACGAGGCCGAGCCGCCGCGCCAGCCAGGCCGCCGCCGGGTGGCTCGCCGCGTTGGCGACGCGCGCCGCGAAGAAGAGCGGGCCGAGCACCGCTTCGTCGACGCCGAACCGGCTGTAGAAGAAGTAGGAGAGGATCGCCGTCGTCAGGAGACCGCCGGCCAGGCTGTCGAGGGCGAACAGAGGGACGATCCGCGCGAGGATCCGGCGGCTCGCGGGCGACAGGCGCGAGGCGGGCGCGCCGGGTACGGCCGCGCCGCCCTCCGGGTCGTCGCCGGCCGCCGCGCGAGCGATCTCCACGCCCCGCGAAAGCCGCATATAGAGCACCGCGACGGCCAGATAGAGAAGTGAATAGGCGACGATCCCGCCGCGCAGCGATTCGACCTCCCCGGCCCCGCTCAGATAGCGGATCGCGGCCGGCGCGCCGGCGAGGAGGCCCCCGATCGCCCCGCCCCCGTCCTGCAGGACGTTGTACCAGGCGAACGTGCTGGTCCGGTCCGCGTCGCCCGTCGTCGCCGGTAGCATCGCCTGATCGAGGATCAGAAACGCGCCGCGGTCCCGCCCCATGCCGTTGACCATGCCGAGGCACGCGGCCGCCGCCGCCGGCAGCGGGGCCGAGATCGCTGCGAACAGCAGGCCGCCCCCGGCGGTCAGCAGCGCCAGCAGCACGAGACAGCGCCGGCGGCCCCAGCGATCGCCGAAGAACGTGATCAGGAGCGCGGCGAGGGCCGCGCCCGCCAGGCCCGAGGCGACGACGGCGCCGATGGCGGCGGCGTCGAAGCCGAGCTTCGCCAGGTGGACGCCGACGAGGACGCCGATCATGCCAGTCGCCAGCGAGCGCAGCGAGGCCGCCGCGTAGAGCAGGGCACGATCGTTCATCCGGCCGATCATGCCGCATTCGCGCTTCCGGCGCATCACGCCCCCATGGAATAACCTCCCCGCCCCACCCGTTGTGATGGGGACGCTCGCCGTGGTATCAACCTCGAAGCGGAGACGATCGAATGTCGACGACCGGGAGGATGAACGAGGGGCCGGGGGCCGGCGAGCCCGGCGATGCTCCGGCCGGGTACCTGGATCGCGTGCGCGAGGTGTACGCCGAGGCCGCCGCGACCCCTGACGAAGCCCTGTGCTGCGTGGAGGGCGCGCTGCGCCGGCTGCCCGGGCTGGTCGTTCCGCAGCGCATGCAGGAGATGAACTACGGCTGCGGGTCGACCGTCGAGCCGGACGACCTGGCGGGCGACGCGCCGGTCCTCTACGTCGGCGTGGGGGGCGGGCTCGAGGCGCTCCAGCTCGCGTGGTTCCGGCGCCGCTCCGGCGGCGTGATCGCGGTCGATCCGGTGGCGGAGATGCGCGCCGAGGCGGCGAAGAACCTCGAGGAGGCCGCCCGCCTCAATCCCTGGTTCCGCCCCGAGTTCGTCACGCTCGTCGACGGGTCGGCCGCGTCGCTGCCGGTGGCCGACGCGAGCGTCGGCGTCGCCGCGCAGAACTGCCTGTTCAACGTCCTGACGCGCGATGATCTTCGGGCGGCGCTCAGGGAGATCCGCCGCGTCCTCCTCCCCGGAGGGCGCTTCGTCACGAGCGATCCGATCACGACGGCGCCGCTCCCTGACGCGCTGCGGCGCAACGCCACCCTGCGCGCCCGCTGCGTGTCCGGGTGCATCACGTTCGACGAGTACGTCGGGGCGCTTGCCGGCGCCGGATTCGGCGAGATCCTGATCCGCGCGCGGCGGCCGTACCGGCTGCTCCTCCCGGTCGAGTACCCGGAGCTGACGGAGCCGATCCTGCTGGAAAGCATCGACGCGGCCGCCCTCAGGACGCCGGAGCCGGTCGCCCCGGCCCGCGTCTACTCCGGCCGCACGGCGACCTACCGCGGCCCCGGGCCGATCTCGGAGGGGATCGAGCGGTTCGTCTTCAGGCGCGGCGTGCCGGCGAGCGTGTCGGACGCGATCGCCGCGCGCCTGGAATCGCGGGACGATTTTCTCGTCACACCGCCGACCTACGGTGTGAGGTCGGCCGGCTGCTGCTGAAGGATCCCCGATGATGGCGACGCGGTTCGTCCTGGTGGGAGGGTTTCTGGGGGCCGGCAAGACGACCGCCCTGGCGCAGCTGGCGCGGCGCTACGACGGCGCGGGCCTTCAGGTCGGCCTGATCACGAACGACCAGGCCGCCGACCTCGTCGACACCGGAAGCCTGAAGGTGCGCGGCTTCCGCGTCGAGGAGGTCGCGGGCGGCTGCTTCTGCTGCCGGTTCGACGATCTGGCGCGGGCGGCGGACCGCCTGCGCGCGGACGAGCGGCCGCAGGTGCTGATCGGCGAGCCGGTCGGCTCCTGCACCGATCTCGTCGCCACCGTGATCAACCCGATCCGGCGGCTGTTCGGCGGCGCGTACCGCGTGGCCCCCTACTCCGTCCTCGTCGATCCGGACCGCGCGGAGGGGATGCTCCTCAGGCCCGGGTTCGGCGGCTTCTCCTCCAACGTCGCGTACATCTTCCGCAAGCAGCTGGAGGAGGCCGATCTCATCCTGCTCACCAAGATCGACTCGATCGAAGAGGTCCGGGCGGCGCGCGTCGCAGACGCGCTCGCCGCCGAGTTCCCCGGCCGGACGATCCTGCGCGTCTCAGCGCTCACGGGAGAGGGGTTCGACGCGTGGGCGGCGGCCCTGGACCGGGACGAGGCGGCCGGTCGCCGCATCCTCGATCTCGACTACGACACCTACGCCGAGGGCGAGGCCGAGCTCGGATGGCTCAATGCGCGCCTCCGCGTCGCCTGCGCGGAGCCGTTCAGCGCGGACGACGTCGTCCTCGAGATACTGTCCGCCGTCCGCGCGTCGCTCGAGGAGGATCGGCTGGAACCGGCCCACCTCAAGGTGTTATTCGTCGAGGACGGAGGTGGCGCAGCAGCAGCCGCCAGCATCGTGCGCGGCGGCGATCCCGGAACCCTGACCCGCGCCATGGGACGTTCGAGCCGCGCGGGGACGCTGACCGTCAACGCCCGCGTGCACGAGCGCCCCGAAACACTCCGCGCGCGCGTCGACGGCTCGCTTCGCGCGGTGGCGCACAGGCGCCGGCTCACCCTCGAGCCCGTCGAAACGCGAAGCTTCAGCCCCGCGCGGCCGGTGCCGGTGCACCGCGACCGGCGGCCGACCCTCTGAGCGCCGCGGCGCGCCGGACCCGCCGGCCGGGCCTCACTCTTCTTCCTCCGACGGACGCAGGTCGCTCTGTGGATGGAACGCCGCCCAGGCGAACCAGTAGGCCGTGACGGACGGCACCGCCTCGAGGCGCGTGCCCTGAAGCGGCCCCTCGATCGCCACGCCCTCCAGAAGATTCCAGACGCTGCCGGTGCCGGCATCGACCGCCCGCCGCGGCGGACTACCCTCCGACGTGAAGGTGAGGACCTCGCCCCTCAGCGTGCGGAGGTAGATGCCGCCCGACGCCGGCGGACCGGCATCGGCGGCGACGACGACCGGCCACCCCGCGATCGCGTCGTTCAGCACGGCGAACCGATCCAAAACATATGCGATCGAACCGTTCTTACCCAGCGCCCGCGGCCGGACGCCGAGGACCGGGCGCTTCCCGCCGAGCCGCGCGTCGGGGTTCTTCGTTCCGAAGATCCCCATCTCCTCGTCCGAGGCGTGGTACTCGACGTAGCGCTCGGAGCGGACGTCGTCCTCGCCGCGGACCAGGACGAGGGTGTCGGGATGCTCCTCCCGCCAGCGCTTCCAGGTCGTCATCACCGAAGGGATGGTCCGGAGCCGGCGCCCCTCGAGCGGGCCCTGCAGCGCCTCTCCCGTCACCTGCGTCCAGAGCGAGCCGGTCCCCCTGTCGAACATGATGAGCGCGTCCTTCCAGAGCGAACCGCTCACACCGAGCGAGAGCGTCTCACCCTCGACCCTGCGGGCGTACACGACGCCCGTGCCGGCGAGCGGTCACCAGGTGGCGGCGATCGGCTCGTCGCCCAGCGTGTCGTTGACGATCTCGTGATGGTCGAGATGCCAGAGGGAGTACGCCTTCGCCACGCGGCCGTCGAAGACGCCGAGGATCGGCTCGTCGTCCTCGAGGAAATCGGCCACCGCCGCGCGCACGAAGCGGGGATCGTCGATCGAGGGGATGTCGTCCGGCGCCAGGACGATGTGCAGCGGCGAGCCGCGCAGGTCGACCGTGCGCACCGTCCGCTCGGCTTTCCCGTCCGAATCCGGCGCCCCGGCCGCGCCGGCGGCGGCGCCCGCGCCGGACTCCATGGTCCGGTCGCCGGAGGCGGTCTCGCCCCCGCCCCCGCGCTCTCCGCAGGCGGCCAGAACGAGGGGCGCCAGGAGGACCAGCAGCACCGCGGGTGAGACGTTACGATCCACGAAAGAACCTCCCGCCGATCGGTCCTGCACGGTAACATGCCGGCGGGCCGATTTGTTCCACGGCCGGGGCCGGTTCATAATCGGGGGCCCGACCCGGGAGGCGACGGCATGTACTGGATCCTCGCACTGCTGGCCGCGACGTCCTTCACCGTGGAGATCGCGCCCCCGCACCTGACGCCCGGCGCGCCTCTGCGGGTGGTGGTGCGCGGCGCGGACGAAGGGGCCGGCGTCACGGGCGAGTTCCTCGGCCAGACGCTGCGCTTCCTCCCCGCGCCGGGCGGCTCCGGCGCGGTGGCGTTCACGGGGGCCGACCTCCTCACCGAGCCGGGCGTGCACACGCTGACGATCCGCGTCGAGACATCCGGCGGCGGCGCGCCCCGGACGAGGACCCTGGACATCCGCGTCGAGCCGAAGGACTACCCGACCGAGAGGCTGCAGGTGCAGGCGAAGTACGTCGAGCCGCCGCGCGAGGTGCAGGAGCGGATCGCGGAGGAGGCGGCGATGCTGAACGCGATCTGGTCGCGCGCAACGGCGGATCGACTGTTCGACGGCGCCGTGAAGCGCCCCCTGCCGGACGTCGCGGGGAGGAATTTCGGGCGTCGCCGGATCCTCAATGGCAAGCCGCGCAGTCCCCACTCGGGGATCGATCTCTCGGCGCCGACCGGGACACCGGTGGAGGCCGCGGCGCGCGGGCGCGTCGTGGTGGCGCAGGACACCTACTTCTCGGGCAACCTCGTCGTGCTCGATCACGGCGGCGGCATCTACACGCTCTACGCCCACCTGTCGAAGATGGACGTGGCCCGGGGGGACGAGGTCGCCGCCGGCGCGGTGATCGGGCGGGTCGGCGCCACGGGACGCGTGACCGGGCCGCACCTGCACTGGGGGGCCCGCATCGGCCGCGCCCGCGTCGACCCCCTGTCGCTCCTCGACCTGCTGTCCTTTTGATCGATTCAGGCGAAGCGGCCTTCAGGATGAAGCGCGCTTCCGGACGCAGCCGCGCACCCAGTTCTCGAGGATGCGCCGGCCCTCCTCCGTGTCGCGCACCGACGATTCCAGCCGCTGCACGCTGCGGCGCGCCGCGGCGTCGTCCTCCCCGCGCAGCGCGCGCGCCTCGTGCTCCAGCGCCCCGCGCCGCAGGCCGATCAGCGTCCGGATGATCCCCCCGCTCGCCTCCGGGTGGAACTGGACGGCGCGCAGGCGGCGGCCGAGCGCGAACGCCTGCACCTCCGACATCCGGTTGCCGGCCAAAAGCGCGGCGGGGTCCGGCAGGCCGTCGATGACGTCCTCGTGTGTGGACTGCACGGCGATCCGCGAAGGCAGCCCCTCGAAGAGCGGATCGGCGCGCCCCGCCGCGTTGAGATCGACCTCGATCGTGCCGATCTCCCAACCGAGCGGATTCCTCACGACGCGGCCGCCGAGCGCCGCCGCGGCGAGCTGGGCGCCGAAGCAGACGGCGAGCACCGGCGGCCCCGATCCATCCGGGCGGGTGAGATACTTCCCCAGCGGCTCCATCCAGGGCTCGGGCTTCACCACCGACGCGGTGGTGCCGGTGATCAGCACCCCGTCGTAGCCGGAGTCGTCGGCCACGCCCGCCTCCGGCACGTGGTGCACGGTGAACCGGCAGCCGAGCCCCTCCATCCGATCGGTAAACCAGCGATCGTAGTCGCCGTGCCGCCGCACCACCTCGGGCGAGGTGTGTCCGGCGCGCAGGATCAGGATGCTGGGGCCCGGTCGCGACATGAGGGGGCATCGTACTATGCCGGCGGCTCCCGCGGGGCTCCCGCTGGGGTAGGATCCGGTCCGGCATGCAGACTCAAAAAGAGACATCCGCGGGGCGGGAGCGGCCGCCGTCGTTCAAGAACGCGCTGTTCGGGGACGTCCGCGCGCGCGAGATCCCCGGCGGCGTCGGCCGGGACCTCAAATCGCTCTACGAGTTCTACCTGAGCGAGGAGGAGAAGACGCGGCTTTCGGACACCGGCCGTATCCGGCGGTTCTTCAAGATGCTGGCCTGGATCCTGAGGAACCTCCTGCTGCGGCTCTCCCCCGTGAGGCGCGTCCTGCTCGTGACGGCGATCATCTGCTTTCTGCTCGGCCGGGTCTCGATCGGCCTCGTCGGAGACGCCCACGTGGGCGCCAATCTCAGGCCGTGGGGTTTTCTCCTGATCGTCTTCGTCCTGATGCTCGAGCTGAAGGACAAGCTGCTCGTGCGGGACGAGATCGAGGTCGCGCGCCAGGTGCAGCTCGCCCTCCTCCCGACACGTTATCCGCGCATCGACGGCTGGGCGATCTGGGGCCACACCCGCCCGGCGAACGACGTCGGCGGCGACCTCGTCGACCACGTCGGGCTGAACGGGCGCGCGCACGCCGTCGCCCTCGGCGACGTCGCGGGGAAGGGGCTTGGCGCCGCCCTGCTGATGGCGAAGCTGCAGGCGACCTTCCGCGCGCTCGCCCCCGGGTGCGAGTCGCTCGCCGACCTCGGCGCGCGCCTGAACGCGATCCTCCACCGGGACGGCCTCGACAACCGCTTCGCCACCTTCGTGTGCGCCCGGCTCGAGCCGGGCGCGCCGCGCATCCGTTACCTGAACGCCGGCCACAACCCGCCGTTCGTCGCCCGCGCGGATCGGATCGACGCGCTTCCCCCCTCGGGGCGACCCCTCGGGATGCTCGCGGGCACGACGTACAACGAGGGCTCCGTCGACATGGAGCCGGGCGATCTGCTGCTCGCATACTCCGATGGGCTCGTCGAGGCGCGCGGCGCCCTCGAGGAGGAGTTCGGAGTCGATCGCATCCGCCGGCTCCTGCCGGAGCTGCGCGACGTGACGGTCGAGAGCGCGGGGCGGCGGATCCTCGAGGAGGTCGAGCGCCACATCGCCGGCCGGCGCCCCCACGACGACCTCTCGATCATCCTGATCCAGCACCTTGGCGCCGCCTGATCGCCCCGCGCGCCCGCGCGCCGCTCCGCCGCGGGGAATCGTCGCGGTCGTGCTGCGCGCATCGCTCGGCGCCGTCTACCTCGCCGCGTTCCTCTCGCTCGCCGTGCAGCTCGCCGATCTCGCCGGATCGCGCGGCCTGCTTCCCGTGGCGGAGCATCTGGACCGCCTGCGCGGCGCCGGCATCGGCCTCTTCGCCCGCCTGCACGCGTTTCCGACCGTCCTGTGGATCCACGCGGGCGACGCCGCGATCCGCCTGCTGGCGTACGCGGGCGCCGCGCTGAGTCTCGTCTACATCGCCGGGCGCGGCGGGCGCGCCGTCCCGGCGATCCTCTGGGTGCTTTATCTGTCGGGGATCACGGCGGGAAGGGATTTCTTCTATTACCAGTGGGACAACCTGCTGCTCGAGGCGGGTCTTCTCGCGATCGTCCTGCCGGCGCGCGGATCGATCCTCGATCTCGTCCGCGGGCGACCGCTTCCCGAGCCCTCCCCCGCGGTCATCTTCCTGTTCAGGTGGCTGCTCTTCCGCCTGCTGTTCGAGTCGGGGCTGGCGAAGCTCGTCTACGGGCGCGAGGACTGGTTCGACCTGAACGGCATGACCTTCTACTACGAGACGGCGCCGCTGCCGTCCTGGGGCGGCTGGCTCGTCCAACAGTGGCCCGGCTGGTTTCACCGGATGTCGACATGGTTCATGCTCCTCGTCGAGCTCGTCCTGCCGCTCTTCGCCTTCGGTCCGCGGTCGATGCGCCGCGTCCTGTTCGCGGGGAACCTCGCTTTCCAGATCGCGATCGCCACGACGTCGAACTACGGTTTCTTCAATCTTCTGTCGTTGGTGATCAGCCTGGCCGTTCTGGACGATCTCGATCTGCGCTGGTTCGGCGCCCAGGCCCGGCGCCTGCCGTCCCCCCGTCGGGGCACGCCGAGGCCGGAGGCCGACGCGGCCGGCGGCGAACCGGCGCCCCCTGCGGCGGCGTCGCCCGCGCCGGCAGCCGGGCGCGCTCTCGTGATGCGGCGCGCGGCGTGGGCCTTCGCCGGGCTCGTCGTCTTCGCGTCGCTCGTGGAGGCGACGACTTACTTCTGGCGCGGTTCCCCGGCGGCGCGCTCGCTTCAGGCGCTGAGCCGCATATGGGACCCGCTCCGCTGCGTGAACCGGTACCATCTGTTCCCGGGGATCGTGAGGCGGCGCATCGTGCGCGAGATCGAGGGGACGGCCGACGGGCGGACGTGGACGATCTACCGAATGCGCTACGCCCCGGGAGACCCGCGCGACGCCCCGCCGACCACCTGGCTGCACAATCCTCGCTTTCCGTTCACCTACTCGTTCGTAACGCTGCGCCGCGGGGGGCGCGACGCGGAGTACCTGTCGAACCTGGTGCGGCGCCTCTGCTGCGATCCGGCCGCCGTGGCCGACCTGTCCGAGCCGCTGCCGTTCGACGGGGGACGTCCGCTGGGCCTGCGGGTGCGCGACTACCACTACCGCTTCGGCACGTGGGACGACCTCGCGCGCTCCGGGCAATACTGGCTCGTCGAGCCGCAGGGTCCCTACTCGCGCGCCATCGCCTGCCGGTGCGACGGGGCGCGCTAGGAGGGAGGCCGGCGCAGCGAAACGGCGCGCGGCGCCCCTCAGAACGCGTAGGCGATGCCGAGGCCGAAGTACTCGACCTCGAGCGGAAAGAACTGACCGTGCGGCGAGTGGCCGTTGTAGTACTCGAGCAGCAGCTGGACGGAGCGGGCGTTGCCGTACGGGCTGCGGAACAGCAGGCCCGCCTTGAACGATTTGTCCAGGTCCCAGCCGGTCTCGTCCCACGCCTGCACGTCGAAGCCGCCGATGACGCGCGCCGTCTTCCACCCCACCGGGCGGCCGCGAAACTCGACGCCGGCCTGCGCGCGGTCGCGTCCCAGCGGCGTCTCGCTCGAGAAGATGCGGATGCCGCCGCCGTACAGGCGCAGGCCGCGCCGCTCCCACGATCCCAGCACCTCCAGCGCCTCGTAGCTCAGGTTGATGCGGGTCACGGGAGGTCCCGGCTGCGGCATCAGCAGGAACTCGTCCCCCAGGTGGGACGACTGATGGAACACGCGCGCGCGGGCCGACCACTCGCCGCTCCGGTAACTGAGCGGGAAGCCGACGATGTAGTCGGCGTTCAGCAGATCTCTCGACTCGGCGTCGACGTTGAAGATGGCGAACACCGCGCCGGAGATGCCGAGCTGCCAGCCGTCCCCCTCCCGCTCGCGCGGCCAGCGGACCAGGCCGAAACTCTCGCCGAACCCGACCGAGGCGATGTTGAAGTCTCCGAAAGGGACCCGGTACCGCTGCCACGTCGTGTGGAAGCGCGGCTGCTTCTGATCGGCCAGCGGCGGGGCGAACAGCTCGCCCAGGGGGAACCTCACCGTCTTCCGCCCCGGCGGCGGCAGCAGCCAGCGCAGCCATCCGCGCCACCGCCCCTCCCCCTTGGCCTCCGCTCCGCCGTCGCGGGCCGCGTCGCGGCCCGGGATCTCCTGCCCATCCTCCCCGGCGGCGATGCGCAGCCGGTTGATGACCTCGACGACGCCGCTGAACGACGCGACCGTCGACAGGATGCGATCGATCGACTCCGGATCGTCGGCCGTCCCGTCGAGCGTGACGACGCCCTCCGAGACCGTGACCGCGACACGGTCCGGCCCCAGGCCGTGAGCGTGCTGCAGCCAGGCCTCGATGTAGCCGCGCAGGTGGGCGTCGGTGGCTGACTCGTCGGCCGCCGCGACGGCGGCGGGCGCGCAGAGCAGAATGAGGACCAGGGTGGCGGCGCGCATGCGGCCGCCTATCCTACGCGAAATGGCGCCCGGGCGTGGTATCCTTGGCGGCACAGGCTCGCAACCAGCTTCACGCCCCCCGGCGGGGGGCAGGACCGGCTCACGATGGACTTTCTCATGGTGACGACTCCCGACGGGACGAGCGTCCGCCGGGACCTGGAGGATCCGACGATCGTCCTCGGGCGATCGTCCTCGAACGACCTCCCGATCGACGACCCGAGCGTGTCGCGCGTGCACGCCAAGATCGTTCGCCGCGCGGAGGGATTCTACGTCCTGGACGCGGGGAGCAAGCATGGCACGCTGGTCAACGCGCGCCCGATCACCGGACCGACGCTCCTCAAACCCGGCGACCAGATCCTCGTGGGACGGACGATCCTGTCGTTCAACGGGGCTCCGACCGTGCCCGTCGAGCTGATCGACACTCCGCTGAGCCCCGGCCCCGGGACGACGATCCTCCCCGCCGCGCGATCGCGGCCGCCGGACGGCTCCGCGCCGGCCTCGGGCCCCGTGACGGCGGCGACGGGCCAGGCGACCGGACCGGCGACGCCGGGCGGGGCGGCGCCGGGCGGCGCGGCGGCCTCGGAGGCGGCGCTCGGCATCATCTCGAAGGCGGACGAGGAGCTCGTCTTCCACCGTCCGCTGCCGGAGATCCTCGAGCGGATCATGGACCTGGCGTACGAGGCCGTCCCCTACGAGCGCGGCATCCTGATGCTCCTGCAGGGCGGCGAGCTGATGAAGCAGGCGGTCCGTGTCCCGCCCAACGAGGCGCGCGAGGGGATCAAGCTCAGCACGACGATCACGCGCCGCGTCGTCGAGAAGCAGGAGTCGATCCTCACCTCCGACGCCCAGAAGGACATCCCGGGACACAGCGTCGTCGTGCAGAACATCCGTTCGCTGATGTGCGTTCCCCTGTGGAACAACCGCGAGGTGATCGGGCTTCTGTACGTCGACAGCCGGCTCAAGACGGGCCTGTTCACCGAGACCAACCTGAGGGTCCTGGCGCACCTGGCCAACGTCGCCGCGGTGAAAATCGAGAATGCGAGGCTGTTCGAGCACGCGCTCGCCGCCGAGACGATGAAGCAGGAGCTGGAGGTCGCGGCCGAGATCCAGAGCCACCTGCTGCCTCAGGACGGACCGGCCATCCCCGGCTACATGCTGGACGGAACCAGCCGGCCGTGCCGCGCCGTGGGCGGCGACTACTACGACTACCTCGCGCTGCCGGACGGCCGCCATGCCTTCGCCGTGGGGGACGTCGCCGGCAAGGGGATGCCCGCGGCGCTTCTGATGTGCTCGCTGCAGGCGACGCTGCAGGCGCTGAGCGAGCAGGACTTCTCGGCGGAGGAGATGACGGCGCGCCTCAACCGGCTCATGTGCCGGAAGATCCCGGACAACCGCTTCGTCACCTTCTTCTTCGGCATCCTCGACCCGAAGACCGGCGCGCTGTCCTACGTGAACGCCGGGCACAACCCGCCCGCCGTGCTGCGCGCGGGCGGTGAGGTCGAGCACCTGGCGCCGGGCGGCCCGCCCCTGGGGTTCTTCGAGGCGAGCACCTACAACGCGGGCCGGATCAACCTGCAGCGGGACGACTGCGTCGTCTGCTTCAGCGACGGCGTCACCGAGGCGCGCGGCCCTTCGGGCGAGGACTTCGGCGAGGAGCGCCTCGTCAACCTCGTGCGCGAGGGAGCGAAGACCACCCCGGCCGACATCGTGCAGCGCGTCCTCGAGGCGATCGACGCGCACCACGCAGGCTCGAACGCCGGCGACGACATCACCCTCGTCGTGCTCAAGCGGACTTCCTGACCCGGCCGTGCGGCCCGCTCCGCGCGGCGCGGACCCCTTTGCGCCGGGCGCGCCCGTTCCGCTAGACTCACCGCTCGAACGGACCGCTTCATGGGGGACGACATGGACTCGAGCCCGTTCCGCACGATGACCGTCGGCGAGATCCTCGACCGCGCTTTCAGCCTCTACGCCGGGAACTTCCGACTGTTCGTCGGAATCATGGCCATCCCCGCGGCCCTGGCGGCGGCCGGCGGCATCGTGACCCAGTTCTTCCAGGAGCCGCTGCGTCAGATCGAGGAGGGCACGCCCGAGACCTGGAGCGGCGAGCTGTTCGGCCTGGTCCTGATCTTCGGCCTGGGCGGCCTCGTCTTCATCCTCGCCTACTGGATCATCTACTCGCTCGCCCTGGGCGCCACCACCAACGCCCTGATGAGCGCCCACGGAGGCAGCCCGATCGGGTTCTCCACCGCCTACGGGAGCGTCAAGGACCGCCTGATCGGCCTGATGTTCCTGCCGGTGCTCGTCTTCATCGTCGCCGTCGGCGCCCTGATCATCGCCGGTCTCGCGGCCGCGCTCGTCGGCGGCCTGGCGTGGAGAACCTCCCCGATCCTCGGCGGGCCGCTCATCTTCGCCCTGGTCGTCGGACTGATCGTCCTGGCCATGTGGATCACGCTGGGCTACTCGGTCGCCTACCCAGCCCTCGTCGTCGAGAAGATCGGCATCCTCGACTCGATGCGCCGCAGCTTCCAGCTGATGAAGGGCCACCGCCTGCGCGCCTTCGTGATCAATCTCGTCATGCTCGTGATCACCTTCGTGGCGGTCCTCCTCCTCCAGAGCCCCCTCCTCGTGGCCACGATGGCCGGATCCCTTCACGGCGGTGGCCCACCTCCGCTCTGGCTCGGCATCCTCGGCACCCTCGGCGGCAGCTTCGCCGGCGCCCTCACGGGACCTCTCCAGATGATGGGCCTGACGCTCCTTTACATCGACGTGCGGGCGCGGACCGAGAGCGCCGCGCCGACCCTGGCCGCAGGCTTGACCGCGCCGGGGCCGCCGACCGCACCTCCGCCGCCGCTGCAGCCCTGAAGGCCGATCAGGGACAATCCGACCGCATCAGCGCATCGTCTTGGCGGACCTGCGCCCTGAGCGTATAGTTCGCGCGAATCGCCGATTGCTGATGACCGGGTCAAGTAAGGCAGACGAGTGAATTGATGGTCTATCTGGAACAAGACGAATGAAGCATGCACTCACACTGATCAGCGGCGCCGCCGTAGTGATGACATCAGTTGGATGCTCTACTCAAAGAATCCCGCTGCCAACGCTCGATCCGCAGCGGCAAGTTGAGTTGCTGGCATGGCTGGACGAGCATGCCTCCTCACCCGAAGAGTACATCGCCTCCAAATTCGTCGACCACGACATCGTCTTCCTGGGTGAATACCACCGTATCCGTCATGACGCACTTCTCGTCCAGAACTTGATCCCGATTCTTTATCGCGACGGAATCTACATTCTGGGGATCGAATTTCTCAGGGCCAGAGATCAGCCCGACGTGGACGACTTGCTCGCGGGCGACACGTTCGATGAGGCTCTCGCCCATCATCTTCTCTGGAGTCAATGGCCGTTCTGGGGATATGAGGAGTATGCGGATATTCTCCGTGCCGCGTGGCTTTTGAACTCGAGCTTTCCACCCGAAGCGCGTCGGTTTCGAGTGGTGGGGCTGAACGCCGTCATGGACTGGAGTCACGTTTGGACGAAAGAGGCCCGGGCGGATCCCGAGATCATGAAGCGGGTATTTCCGGAAGGGGACTCTGATGAGATCATGGCCGAAACGATCCGGCATGAGATTCTGTCCAAGAAAGAGAAGGCTCTCATCTATTCAGGCATCAACCATGCCTATACCCGATTCCAGCAGCCGATCCTGAACGAGGCAACCGGGGAACTTGTGACGCTCAACTCGACCCGTATGGGCAATCGAATCTTTGCGGAAATCGGGGAGAGGGCCTTCACGATCTTCCTTCACGCACCGTGGCCGGCTGTGACCGGATACACGGATCCCGCAGTCTATCCCGCTGATGGGGTCATCGATGCGCTTTTCGCGACGCTGCCACCCGGCAAACGACGTGTCGGATTCGATGTGAAGGATTCACCTTTCGGACAGCTGCGCGCGGCGACTTCCCTCTGGGCCCGCGCGGCGAAAGACTTCAGACTGGAGATGTATTGTGATGGCTGGATCTATCAGATGCCACTTTCCCGGTATGAAGGTGTTCAGGTGATCCCCGGGTGGTTCAATGAGGCGAACCGCCTCGAGGCGATCGCGCAGAGTGCGAATCCGGACCCTCGATGGAAGAACCGGGAAAGGACTGTGGAGCAACTCATGGATGGCATGGCCTCAGATACTGACTTCAAGCGCAGGTTCGCGCGATTCCATTGAGAAGTGATTGCCGGGATCAGCCGATACGAGGCGTTCAACGCTCATGGGAGGGTACAACGTGACGAGTCAGCTATCACCGACCGTAAAAACGCAGATGCTTATTCGCAGACCGGTCGCTAAGGTCTTTGAAGCGTTTGTGGACCCGGCCATCACAACCAGGTTCTGGTTTACGAAGAGCAGCGGGAGACTCGAGCCGGGCAAGCGGATTCGGTGGGATTGGGAAATGTATGGGGTATCCGCGCAGGTCACAGTCAAAGAGATTCAGCATAATGAGCGGATACTCATCGAGTGGGACGACCCGCCATGTCCCGTGGAGTGGCGATTCAGTCCTCGCTCCGAGGACACAACTGTCGTGACCATTTCAAACTGGGGATTCAGCGGGAGCGATGACGAAAAGGTGGCCAAGGCCATTGATAGCATGGGAGGGTTCACGCTGGTGCTGGCCGGTCTGAAGGCGCAGCTGGAGCATCACCTGGACCTCAACCTTGTGGCGGATTGCCACCCGGACGCGCACAGGAACCAAGGCGCATGACAACTGCATCAACCTGAACGGGTCATTCCAGCCCGCTTCCGTGCGTACGCAGGCGTCCCTATGCGATCACCTCGGTTTCCGATCACCGCTCTTTGTATTTCAGTACTTGTGTGTTTTTGTGGCTTGATCGAATCGTCCTTAGCGGCCGGCAATAGGCTGAGTATCGCCGGCCAGACGATCGACGTGGTCGGCGATCTGAAGGGGTTTGATTTATCACTTAGGACTCGAACGATTGAATCCGGCCTCGACGTCGCCCTGCTGACGCTCTACCGTGACGAAGCCGCCCCACCTCCCCGGATCACGGTGAAGTGGTCCCAGGCTTCCCAGGACATCGCGGGCGTCTGGACGCCCGACTTCAGCGCGGGAAGGACGGTGCCGCCGGACTGGCGGGAGATCGGGAAACACCTTCACTCGATGCTCACGGTGCAGGCGCCGGTGCTGGCGCTCTTTGGCAGTGACGGCACGAACAGGCTGACCGTCGCGGTCTCCGACGCGGTCAATCCGGTCCTGCTCGACGCGCGCGTGCGGGAGGAGGACGCGCGCGTTTATCAGTCGATCGATCTGTTCTCGGAGCGGCACGAGAAGGTGAGGTCCTTCGGCGTGGAGATCCGGTTCGATGCGCGCCCCGTCCCCTATTACATGGCTCTGAGGGACGTGGCCGAGTGGTGGGCGGGACTGCCCGGGTACCGGCCGGTCCCCGTTCCGGAAATCGCCCGGGAGCCGATGTACTCGACCTGGTACTCGTACCATCAGAACCTCGATCCCGACCGCCTGCTCGACGAGGTCCGGGCCGCGAGGTTGATGGGCTTCAGGGCGATCATCGTGGATGACGGGTGGCAGACGCTGGACAGCAGCCGGGGGTATGCGTTCGCGGGCGACTGGAAGCCGGAGCGCCTGACCGGGATGCGGAAGTTCGTCGACGCCGTGCACGCGGAGGGGATGAAGGCCCTGCTGTGGTACTCGGTCCCGTTCGTCGGCGAGAAGTCGGCCGCGTACGGGAAGTTCAGGGGCAAGTTCCTCGAATGCATCGATCATTACGGCGCCTGCGTCCTGGATCCCCGGTACCCCGAGGTGAGGCGCTATCTCATCGATCATTACAAACGGGCCGTCGGGGTGTGGGGCTGGGACGGCCTGAAGCTCGATTTCATCGACCGGTTCCGAACCCAGGACGACACGGTGCTGGAGGCGACGGGTGGGCGGGACTACGCGTCGGTCTACGATGCCGTGGACCGGCTGATGACGGACGTCATCACCGAACTGCGCGCCATCGAGCCGGACGTCGCGATCGAGTTCCGCCAGCACTACATCGGTCCCAAGATGCGCACCTACGGGAACATGTTCCGGGCGCACGATTCGCCCAACCTGGCGTTCGTGAACCGGCGGAAGGTCGTCGATCTGAGGCTCCTCAGCGGGGACACGGCGGTCCATTCCGACATGATCATGTGGCACGACCACGAGCCGGTTCAGATCGCCGCCTTCCAGTTGCTGAACGTGCTCTTCTCGGTGCCGCAGGTGTCGGTCCGGCTGGGCGACATCCCGGAGGATCACGCGGAGATGATCCGGTTCTGGATCGACTACTGGCGGCGAAACCGCGGCGTTCTGCTCGACGGCGCGCTCGAGGCCGACTCTCCCCTGCTGAACTACCCGATCGTGAGCGGCCGCACCGGAGAAAAGCGGATCGTGGCGCTCTACCACGATCAGGTCGTCGACCTCGATGCGTCGGACGGGGCCCGCGGGGAGATCGACGTGGTGAACGCGAAGAATTCGCGGCGGGTCGTTCTGGACGCGCACGGCGAGATGGGCCGGTACGAGGCGGTCGTGAGGGATTGCCGGGGGATCGAGCAATCCCGCCGCGCCGTCCGGCTGAAGAAGGGCGTCGTCTCCTTCGACGTCCCCGTCTCGGGCCTCCTGTCGCTGCGCCGGGCGGCGAGACCGCGCTGAGTTCAAGGCCCGGATCGCGTCCGTGGGGAGGGCGGAACCCGGCACGCGCCCGCCACACCGAACGCTTGAATCGGGGGCTGGCCGGGCGTACACTGGGATCGCTCCACACCTTCGGCCCGGGGGATCCAGACAGCCCGGGCCACCATTCACTCCGAAGCGCCGGGGCCCGAAGCCGCTCCTGCGACTGATCCCAGGGCTCCGGCTCCTGTTTGATCCGGCGCTCAGATGCGCGCCTCAGCGCCATTGATGCCACATCCTGAAACAAGACGTTTCTCCCGTCAGGTCGTCCCCTACCGGGCGGGGGCATCGGTTACGATGGGGGCACATCGGGTCAACACATCGTGACAGGCCCCGCGACGGGGGCCGTCGAGGAGGTTCGCATGAAGGTCATGCTGCTGGGAGTGGGCGCGATCGGGACGGTGATCGCGAAACATCTCGCCGGTCATCGCGCCATCGAATCGCTCACGCTCGGCGACATGGACACGCGCCGCGCCGAGTCCCTGGCGCGCGAGCTGGGGGGCAACAATCTGAAGGTCGAGCGGGTCGACGCGGCCGACGCGGGGGCGCTGGAGCGCTCGCTTCGGGGGTACGGCCTCGTCGTCTGCGCCATCCTCCCCCGTTTTCACCTGGCCGTGATGGACGCGGCGCTCCGGGCGAAGAGCCACTACCTCGATCTTGCCGCCGGCGAGGCGGATCAGCTGAAGAAGGATCCCGAGTGGAAGAAGGCGGGGCTTCTGGCCGTGAACGGCATGGGGGAGGACCCGGGCATCAGCAACGTCTACGCGCGCGTCGCCGCCGACCGCCTGGACGAGGTCGAGTCGATCAAGGTCCGCGACGGCGAGTTCTCCGAGAGCGACGAGTTCCCTCTCGCCTGCCTGTTCTCGACTGAGACCTTCATCGAGGAGGCGACCTCCCCGGCGAAGTATTTCGAGAACGGTCAGATCAAGGAGTATCCGGCCTGGTCGAATCGCGAGATCTACGACTTCCCCGAGCCGGTCGGGCCGCTGCCGATCTACAACATGAGCCACGAGGAGGTCGACACGCTCCCGCTGCACATCGGCAAGGGTGTGAAGTTCGTCGACTTCAAGCTCGCCGTGCCGGACGACGCGGCGGCGCACCTGCAGTTTCTGCACACGATCGGGATGACCCGGCTCGATCCCGTGCGCGTGCGGGGCGGCGACGTCACGCCGCTGTCGGTGCTGGCCGCCGTCCTGCCGCAGCCGGCCGATCTCGGCGGCCGCATCAAGGGCTGCGCGAGCATCGTCGTCGAGGTGGAGGGGCGCAAGGACGGCAAGCGCGTCCGCCACCGTGTCTGGACCGCGATGACCCACGAGGAGGCCGCGCGCCGCCAGGGGGTCACCGCCACCGCCTACCTCACCGGGACCGGCGGCGCCGTCGGGGCGCTCGCCATCGCCACGGGGAAGCTCAGGACGACCGGCGTCGTCCCCCCCGAGCGGCTCGAGCCCGAGCCGCTCCTCGCCCTGCTCGACGAGCTGGGCGTGGCGACGCACCGGGAGGAGACGGCGAAGTAAGCCCGGGCGTGCGCGCCCGGGCGGGCCGGGGGTGGCCGCGAGGCCGCCTCCGGCCTTCGCTCTGTTCGGGTCGGGATTCCCCGTCGTTTGGAACGTGGCCTGCGCGTCAGCCGGTCCCGCCCCCGCGCGGGCCGCGGCCGAGCGTGTCGTGCGCCTTCAGCAGCAGGGTGCGGATCGGCAGGTCGTAGGCACACGCGCGCTCGCAGAAGCCGCTGCAGTGCCGGCAGTGGGCGGCGCGCTCGTGCTCGACGAGGCGCGCGTACGACTCGATGGCGCGGCTCTCCTGCCTGTACTCGTTGTGGTACATCGAGAATCTGAGGATGTCGGCGATGCGGACGTCGTCCGGGCACTCGGGCAGACAGGCGCCGCAGTAGCGGCAGACCTCGCTGGAGAATCGCGCCTCGTACTCGCGCAGCACGTCGCGGTCGGCCCGCGTCATCGGCTGCCCCGAGGCGGCGGCGTACTCGTCCACCTGGCTCCGGCTGTTGATCGAGATGACCAGGTTCGAGACCTTCCGGTTGGAGAGGGTCCACTTGAGCGCCGCCTGCTTGAACGTCGTGTGGCGTTCGCGGAAGGCGTCCAGATCCGCCCCCTTCGCCCCCGCCAGCGTCTTCATGGCGATGAACCCGACGCCGGCTTCGTGCGCCCGGTCGATCAGCCGGTCCTGCTGCGGATAGTCGAGGAACGAGTAGCGGCACAGCAGCACGTCGAACTTCCCCGTGCCGACGGCATGGTGCATGACGTCCATCAGGTCGGGATCGTGGCCGCTCACCCCCATGAAGCGGGCCTTCCCGGAGCGCTTCGCGGCCTCCCAGGCCTCGAAGATCTCCGGGTTCTCGAGCCGCCCGACCCCCTTCCCGTCGGACGAGCGCCCCACCTCGTGGTTCAGCACGACGTCGACGTAATCGGTCCCCAGCCGGCGCAGACTGTCGTCGAGCATCTTCAAAAAGACGTCCTTCTTCGCCGGCCGGCCGATGTGGTGCGGGCACCACTTGGTCGTGACGACGAACCGGTCGCGCCGGCCCTTGAGCGCTTTTCCGATCGTCTCCTCGCTGCGACCGCCGCGGTAGCAGTGCGACGTGTCGATGTAGTTGATCCCGCGGTCGAGGGCGTACAGCAGGACGTCCGGGTCGTCGACCGGATAGCCGCCGAAGCCGATCTCCGAGACCTTCAGGCCGGTGCGCCCGAGCGTGCGGTAGCGCATCGTGGGCGCAGCGGCCGTCCCGGGATCGGCGGCCGTGTCGTCGCGGCCGAACAGGGCGCCCGACGCGATGGCGCCGCCGACCGTGGCCGAGCGCTTCAGGAAGTCGCGGCGCCGGGCGCGGCGTTCATCCTTCGTTTCGCGTGGATCATGCGGCATGAGTGGCCTCCAGATCGGCGCGCGCCCCGGGCCTGGCGATCAGGACGAGGAACAGAATGAAGAACGCGAGCACGTACAGTTTATTCGTGAACCAGAGGAGGCGCCAGAACGACCAGTCGGGCGCCCCGAGATAGAAAGCGAACTTCACGACGACGATCAGGATCTCGGTGACGGCGACGATCAGCCCGAGCCGCCGGGCGCCGCGGCGGCGACGCCACAGCCACCACGCCAGCGCCAGGTGCGCCGCCCACCAGAAGTCCCACATGATCGGCGGGCCCTCGATCGCGCGGCCCGCGGCTCGCTCGGAGACGAACCACA
Organism: Candidatus Polarisedimenticolia bacterium; assembly: GCA_041580375.1. Classification (GTDB taxonomy): domain Bacteria; phylum Acidobacteriota; class Polarisedimenticolia; order Gp22-AA2; family Gp22-AA2; genus JAPUIN01. Next base: position 15 of record JBFGDZ010000039.1, on the reverse strand, counting down.
GCACCGGCGCCAGGT
>JBFGDZ010000038.1:0-22124 GCA_041580375.1 Candidatus Polarisedimenticolia bacterium | reverse complement strand
GTGACCGGGAGACCGCGGAGATTCAGATCGAAGAGCCGTCCCGCGGCCGATCCGACGTGGAAGTGCGAATCGATGAACCCGGGGAGCACCAGGCGGCCCCGCAGATCGATCACCCGCGTCGCGTCGCCGACGTAAACCGCCGCGCCCTCGTCGTCGCCCGCGAAAACGATCTTCCCATCGCGCACCGCCACGGCGCTGACCGTCGTGTCGTCCCGATCGACGGTGTGGACGATTCCGTGCAGCAGGACGAGGTCCGCCGCCGCGGTCCGGGCGGACGGAGCCTCGGAGCCGGTCTTCGGCGGCTTCGCCGCCGCGGTCGCGAGGATCGCCGCCGCGACCAGAATGACCCGCAACCCGATCGTTCCGATCATGAAACCATGATCTCCAATGGCTCGCGCATCGCTCCGATGAACCCCGGCCCCGGGAGCGACCTATCGTAGATCATGTCGGCCGGCCGCGCCCGGGATTCCGTTCCTGGGGCCGGCCGGTTCACCGAGGACGATAGACGCCGGTATTCAATCTCCAGATCTCGATGAGACGTTCGGCGGTGACCAGCGGGCCGCGCGTCACGATGACGAGGGCGGAGTAGAGCCGGGCGATGCGCGGATCGGCGATCCGGTTCGTGCCGGTTCTCAGGGAGTCGACGTAGCCGGGGGGGATCGTGCGCGTGAAGTGCCCGATGCGCCATGGCTCGTCCAAGGGCACGGGCAGCCGGGCCAGGAGGGGATCGGTCACCGCCCACGGCTCGATGATGTGCACGTCCGGGCCCGCGTGGAAGCCGAAGAAGCCGACGCCGCCGCGGACGACGACCTGCGGCCCCGCCGCGCGCGCCTCCCTCCCCTCGCGAGCCGAGTCGTGATCCGGCATCGGAGCGCCCGGCCGGGCTCGGAGCAGCCCCGTCTGCGCGTAATAGAACGCCCGCTCGTCGGTGATGCGCGCGCGCCCGATCGCGCGTCCGCGCCGTTTCTCCGCGTAATCGGCGCCGCTCCGGACGGGCGAGACCGGAATAATCAGCCCGACGGCGACGAACGCGGCCGCGGTTACGTAGACGAGAGCGCGGGGCCGCCCGGGCCGCCACCGGGACAGCACGATCGCCGCGACGACGAGCGGGGCCGAGAAGAAGCGACCGCTCATGAAATCGCCTCCGATCCACAGGACGTAGACCAGATACAGCCCCGCTCCCGCCATCAGGATCCGCTCGCGCCGATGCCCCTTCCAGACCGCCAGCACCGCCGCGGCGGCGATGGCCGTGAGAGTGACGGGGTCGACCGTGATCGAGTCGATGACGTACTGCCCCCCCTGCCGGATCAGATCGATCCTCGGAATGCCGGTCGCCAGCTTCGCGTAGGCGCTGTTCGGAAACGGCGCCCCGTAGTAGACGAGCGCGAACGCTTCCCATGCCAGGAAGGGCGAGAATCCCACAAGCGCGACCCCGACCCCCCGCTTCCAGGGCAGGGCGCGCAGTGCGACGGCCAGAGCCGGCGCGACGAGCAGCAGGAGGTCCATGCGGTTCAGGACGAGCAACCCGGCGATCAATGCGAGGGCGAGCGGTCGCTCCTTTCGCCCTTCGGCCGGCAGGTAGAACGACGCGAACAGGACGAGCAGCAGGTGCGTCAGGGGATTCTCGAGGCCGGAGGTTGAGTAATCGACGTGCGCCTTGGACAGGATCAGCACGGCGACCGCGAGAAGGGCGCCGGGGGTCGAGCGCGCCACGCGAGCGACGAGCCACCCGGCCGCGACGGCCGCGATCAGGATGGAGATTCCGAGGACCGTGTAGTAGGCCTCGCGTGTGAACAGATAAAACCCGGCGAGCAGGAGCATCCAGAGCGGGTGGGTGAACGTCTGGACGCGCTCCGCGACGTTCCACCGCGGCCCGAAGCCGTTCACGAGATTGTCGACGGTGCGCAGCGTGATGAAGGAGTCGTCGCAGACCCAGGCCGATCGCACGATCACGATGGCGAGCGCGATCACGCCGGCCGCGAGCACGGCGAGCCGGGCGGGGCCGGCGGCGCGGGCGAAGCGACGGATGGCGGACACGGAACACGCAGGCTAACACAGGTCCCGGCGGCGGGGGCGGTCGTCCCCCCGCGACCGCCCTACCAGATGTCGCAGGTGAAGCCGAGATCCTGCTGGAAGGCGCAGGCCGGGTCGATTGTGTCCTCCGGTCGCTCGCGTCCCGCGCTGTCGCGACCGTACGACCCCGCCGTCGAAACGCCGTCCGTCCCGACGACGAGGAAGAAGAACGAGCCCTCGCCCGGATTGAGCCGGTCAAACATTCCGCCCGCCCCGATGCCGCATGCCTCTCCCGAATAGGCGTAGGCGGCGACGTCCTCCAGACGGCCCCAGACGACGTTGTGATCGGAGGAACCGCAGGCCGGTCTGTAGGCGATGGAGAGGTCGCCCGTCGTCGGATCGAATCCGGACACCCGCAGTTCGACCGCCTCGCCGGGCGTGTGAGGCCGCACGACGATCGGGTCGCGGGGCGGCAGTCCGGTCGACACGGGATCGCGCGTCAGCCTCGCGTTCGTGGACGTGTCGATGACGTGGATCCCCGGGGCGGTGAAATCGGGATCCGGGAAGAAGAGGCGCCCGGTGACCGGGTCGAACGCCATCCCCCGGACCGTGGCGAAGGTGAGATGGATCTCGCTGGTGATCCGCCCGTCCGCGCGCGTGAACTCGAAGAGGTGGCTCGACTCGAGGAGGTCGGTGTGGCCGACGGCGTACCCGCGATCGGGCGACGTCATGACGAAGGCCCCCAGATCGCCGATCGACTCCGTTTCCGGGAGGAAGGTGCCGAGGGACCGGAGGCCGTCCAGATCGATCTCGTCGATGCCGCCCGAATCGTCGAGCAGCATCCCCGGCGCCAGGACGAACAGGCGGCGCGCCGCGGTGTCGCGGTGCATCTTGAGCATGGGGACGGTTCCGAACAGCGCGATCCCCTGGACGCCCGCCGCCTCCGGATCGGCATCGACGAGCGCGTCGGTCGTTACGTCGACGACCGCCAGGTAGGAGGGCCGGATCGGTAGCCCCGCCCTCAGGCGATCCAGCCGCTGGATCTGGACGAAGAGACGATCGCGGTCGAGCGCCATCATCGACATCTCGGGCAGGCCGTCTGCGTCGGCCAGGGACGACAGGTCGATCGTCCCGAGAGTCTGCCCCGTCCGGGGATCGACTTTGAGGAGCGAGGCCCGCTCGTAGCGCGACACGTAGGCCGTGCCCGGATCGACGAGCGCGATATCCTGCGGGCGCGAGCCAGCCCCGGCCGAGAACGTCAGGATCGTGTCGAAGGTGGCCGGATCGATCACCTGGATCGTGTCCGCGGACTCGCTGACGACGTAGTGCCGGCCGAAAAAGTGGCGCACGATCGCCTGGGCTCCGGCCGGCTCCAGATCGACCCGCGCCGTCCAGGGCGGGTCGAGATCGAGCGCGGCCGAGTCGCTCCGCAGCAGATCGCCGGTCACGACGAACAGATGCGGTTCGGCGGCGGCACCGGACGCCGGAAGGGCAGCGGCGAGGATCGAACCCCACAACAGCATCGGCGCGCCGCGACGCAGGATGTCGAGCGCCGTCATCTTTGACCCCGATCGGTTCGAATGGGAGATCGATTCTAACAGGCGGCCCCGCCTCAGGGACAGGAAACCGGCGGAGGCGGCCGGGGCGTGCCGTCCGAGCGCAGGCCGAGCGCCGCGAGCGCGCCCGGCGCCGTCGGATTGTGCCCCGCCAGGTAGTACGCGATCCTTCCCGGGGGGGGCGTGGAGCCGTCCGCAACGGAGATCGGGACGCCCGGTCCGGCCGCCGGCTGCGGGATGTCCCCTTCGAGGCAGACGATTGAAAGGAGATCGGGATCCAGAGGACCCGGATTCGGGCCGATCGTCCCCGCGTACAGATCGTACCCCTCGACTCCCGCGATCTGCGGTCGCGACGGCCAGGTGACGTCGGTGACCCCCGTCGCGCCATCGTGCGCGAGAGACAGCGCGATCCCGGCGCCGTCGCCCCGGTAGACCTCCACGGCGACGCTCCGGCCGGTCGCGCTCGTGCAGGCGTGGTCGCTGCTGCAGCGGAGGCGAACCGAGTAGAGGGCGTCCGAGGCCGGCGCGTCCTCGAACGACGGTCCCGTCGACCAGTCGCGCGCGAGAACGCCCTTGCGGAAGAAACGATACTCCGGCACGCCGTCGACGCAGCCGCCGGGAAGGGATGAGCCGGCCGCGGTGATCCGGATCGTTCCGCCCGCGATCGCCACGACGCCGATCCCGTCGATTACATTGCCGGCGAGATCAGTGGCGGACAGCACGGCCCCGGTGCCGTTGTCGCCGATTGAGGGATCGCACTTCAGGATCGGACAGACGCCGCCGGCCGCCGGATCGTCGTCCGGGAGGCGGGAGTCCTGCGTGTCGACCGCGCCGGTGACCCGGACATCGTCGAGCCACCAGCCGTCGTCCTGCCCGATGCCTTCCCAGCCGAAACCGTACTCGAAGTAGGACGAGGCTGACTGGCTGAACACCCAGGACGCACCGATCCAGCGGATGCGAATCCGGTGACCGGCATGCTCCCCCAGATCGAACCGGCTCTGCACCCAGACGCCCGTCCCCGAGGGATCGAGAAAGCCGGGGCCGTCGCAGTCACCCACGGCGTTCGGCCCCGTGCCGATGTCGCTGCCGCAGTTCGACCAGGCGCCCTGGAGGGCGCAGAGCGTCTCCTCGACGCCGCGCGGCGCAGGAGCGTCGTCGCCCGTGTCGGCCGGCGTGAAAAGACAGTAATACGGTCCGAACGTCCCGGGATCCGGCCTGTGCTCGTAGCCGTTCTCGAACGGCACCAGCCTGTCCCAGAAGCCCCACGCGTCGATCGACGGATCGGGATCGAGATCGACCTGGATCTGGACGTTCGCGCAATCGCCGCAGATCCCGTCCGGCAGTCCGACCACGTTATTGTCCACCAGGTCGATGATGTGAAAGAACGAGAGCTCGATGCCTTCATCACCGGGCTGCGCCGTCAGATTGATCGGCGGCGTCATATAGGCCTGCAGCGCCCGGAGGTGCGTCGTATCGCCGAGATGAGCGTCGATGGGATCGAAATGCGCCCCCATGTGCAGCGAGTTGGGCGGGCTCAGGGCCTTCGTTCCGTTCGCCGGGGTGTCGTAGGAGCAGCCTCCGACGCAGGCCCGCGGTGCCGCGTCGCCCGGCAGGATCTCGTCGTTGGGGCAGTCGGTCGCGCCGACGGGGCAGTGGAAGTGCCAGTCCATCGGGTAATCGGGATCGAGGCGGCAGGCCGGGTTCCCCTCGCCGACGGTCTGGAAGCCGGCGCAGGCGACCGCCGTCACCCTGCCGGGGAGCCCCGCGGCATCCGCGCCGCGCAGATAGGCCCCCGGGGAGCCCGAGTACACCACGGTCCCGCCAACGTCGGAGGGCTGCAGGAAGGTGTCCTCGACCGAGAAGCGGCCGTCGCCGTTCCCGTCGATGTCGAATCGCTCCAGGATGATCCCGTCGTCGCCGGTGCCCGCGATCCCGTCCGGCCCCGCGACGGGCGACGGGGCGGCCCCCGGCCAGGGGTCGAGGTCGAGCGGGATCCGGAGCGGCTGCGCGATTGACCGTCCGGACGTCTCGTGGCTCATGAGCCACAGGATGAAGTCGCCCGTGGCGGGGTTGATCGGATCGTCGGTCCTCGCGCCCCCCGCCACGAGGAACTCGAACTCGCCGTCCGGATCGCCGAGAGCCGCCGTGTCGAACGGGGGGCCCGCGGGAAGTTCCCCGACGTCGATCGTCGTCCGGGTGACGCATCCCACGTCCGGGTCGCCCGATGTGAGCGCCAGCGTGACGCCACTCAGATCCCGCGGGCCGTCGTTCCGGATCGTCACGGAGATTCGGGCGATCTCGCCCGGATCGGCGTAACGGTCGAGATCGCCGTTGAGATCGCGCACGCGCACGGCCAGCACGATCAGTTCGTCGGGCCGGCAGCCGTCTCCCGCGGGATGAGGATCGGCGGGGCAGCCGTCCGCCGGGCAGGCGCTGGCGGGGAAGCCCGGATCCCCGAATCCGTCCCCGTCCGTGTCGGTGCACGGATCGCAGAGATCGCCCGCGCCGTCGGCGTCGGCGTCGCCCTGATCCGGGTTCGGATCGAGCGGGCAGTTGTCGCAGGCGTCGCCGAACGGGTCGCCGTCCGCGTTCGTCTGCGCCGCGTTCGGAGCGAGCGTGCAATTGTCCGCCGCGTCGGGCACGCCGTCCGCGTCGAGGTCGATCGGCGCGCCGTTGTCGAGGATGATGATCCCCGCGGGCCAGACGCGGACCGCCAGATCGTCCCCACCGAGCGCGTCGAACCGGCCGGCGTGGTGCTCTTCCCCCTCGCCCCAGAACGGCAGGGGGTCCGCGAAGGTCCCATTCCCGCGCCCGATCAGGACGGTGAGCCCCGGCTCCTCCCGGCGACTCCTTTCGCCCAGACCGAGATCGAGCCGTCCGTCGCCGTTGAAATCGGCCGCGACGATCGTATCGGCGGTAGGACCCGGCCTCGGTTGCTGCTCGAACGTGCCATCATCGCGACCCCGGAGCACCGCCGGCGAGCCGGGCGCGAGATCGTCCCGTCCATCCCCGTCGAGATCCCCGACGGCCACGGGTCCGAAGAAGGCCGCCGAGTAGGACGGCACGGTCTGAAACGTTCCGTCACCGTTGCCAGGCAGGACGAACATCCACCGGCTCAGGTATCCCCACACCACCAGATCCCGATGGCCGTCGCGATCGAAGTCGCCCGTCGCGACCCCGCCCGCCCGATTGGGCGTCTGGGGGGGAAACGGGACCGTCCGCTCCGGCAGCCAGCCTCCCGCACCGTCGTTCAGACGAAGCGAGAGGAACCCCGAATCGAAATCATGGTTCACGGCGATGACGTCGCCGCGGCCGTCCTCATTGAAGTCGTCAATGACCCCGGCGCTCGCCGCCACCCCGAACGGGACCGAGCCGCCCTCGACGAACGTCCCGTCCCCCAAACCGAGCAGCACGTGCAGCCCGGTCTGGTCGAACAGCACGAGGTCCGCGTCCCCGTCGCCGTCGACGTCTCCGACGATGATCGGAATCTGAGTGTCGATGGTTCCGGTCCCGAAATGGGATGCCGGACCGAACGATCCGTTCCCGTTCGACAGGTGAACGGCGACCAGGCCGAGACTGCAGCCCCGGCCCTGGGGATTGGACAATTCCCCGAGCGCGGCCGCGATGTCGTCCAGCCCGTCCCCGTTGAGATCACCGACATCGATTGAGTTGATGACGCAGTTCGACTCGATGGCGACCGACGGTCCGAACGTGCCATCGCCGTTGCCGGCCAATACCCAGATCGTCTTCGCGTCCTCGATGTAGCCCGAGCCGGCCCGAGTGACGACGAGATCCTCCCGCCCATCCCGATCGAGATCACCGTGGTCGAGGGAAGCCGCCCCCGCGCCGGGTCGTCCCACGGCCTCCTTGATCGCGAAGCGTCCGTCGCCGCTTCCGAGGAAGACGAAGACTCCGCCGATCGCGAAATCGACGTGCTCGTCGGAGTCGAGCCGGGCGATCGCGATCGGACCCTCGGCCCTCTCGTCGATGCAGCGCACCTGCCGGAACGCTCCCCCGCCCCGTGATCGCACGACGGCCACTTCCAGCCCGGACGACACGATGTCGTGGAGGCCGTCCGCGTCGATGTCCCCCGCTGCCGCGTGATCGCCTCCGCAAGCCGGCCGGGTCGTGAACCCGGGAACGAACGTCCCGTTCCCCTGGCCGTTGAGGACGCCGATCGTGTCCTTCGAGTCGAGCGAGTAGACAAGATCCGTCCGGGCGTCCCCGTCGAACTCCCCCGCGTCGATCGACCGGACGGCCGTGCCGGAGAGGAACCGGGCCTCGGGACCAAACGTGCCGTCCCCGTCGCCCAGGAACACGGAGATGCCATCGAATGTCGCCACGGCCACGTCGGGCCGGCCGTCCCGATCGAAATCGCGCACGACCAGTGCCCAGCCCGTGCGGCCCAGGGGGCCTCGTTCGAGCGCCCGGAACGACCGGTCCGCCGCGCTCAGCAACACCGACAGGTCCTCGCTGCTGGAGTTCGACATGATCACGTCGTCCAGGCCGTCGCCATCGAGATCCTCCATCGCCACATCGTTCGGCGTCCCTCCGACCGGCAGCCGGATCGGGACCGTGAACGTCAGATCACCTTTCCCGAACAGTATGGCAACTTCGTTGTCGTAGGGGATGGCGGCGGCAAGGTCGATCAGGCCGTCACCGTCCAGATCGCCCGTCGCGACGCCCTGCGGATCGTCGCCAACGACCGGCGACGTGTTGCGGAAGAGCGGGGCTCCCTCGGCGACGCGGACCGGAGCCTGCAGCGCGAGGAAGGCGATCGCCAGGCACGCGGCGATCCGCCCGGCCACGTCGAACGGGGGGGCCTGAACGCCTGGATGGATTCCGCCCCTGCGGGGCACTCCTCCCCCTTGCGGCGATTGGGATGGCGGCGAGTGAATGTGACCCTTCATTTTCCCGCAAAGCCGCTCGCGGTGTCAACGTAGAGAATTGCACGACGGCTCGGAACCGGGAGGCGCCGCCGGGGGCCAGGCGCGTTGGAGCGATATACTCCGCCACGGTGCAACGATTCGAGGGGTTCGATGAGTGATCCGCATCGCGTCGTCATCGTGGGCGGGGGCTTCGGCGGGCTGCACGCGGCGCTGCGCCTGAAGCGCGCCCCCGTGTCGGTGACGCTGATCGACCGGCGCAACTTTCACCTGTTCCAGCCGCTCCTGTACCAGGTGGCGACGGGGGGGCTGTCGCCCGCCAACATCGCCGCGCCGCTACGGGCGGTCCTCAAGAGGCAGAGGAACGCGCGCGTCCTGCTGGGCGAGGTGACCGGCGTCGACGCGCGGGCGCGGAGCGTCCGCGCCGACGGGACGGAGATCCCCTACGACACGCTCGTCGCGGCGGCCGGCGCGCGGCACCACTACTTCGGGAACGATCACTGGGAGGAGCACGCGCCCGGTCTGAAGACGGTCGAGGACGCGACCGCGATCCGCCGGCGCATCCTGGTCGCGTTCGAGGAGGCCGAGCGCGAGCCCGACCCGGCGCGCCGCGGCGCCCTCCTGACCTTCGCCGTCGCGGGCGGCGGACCGACCGGGGTCGAGATGGCCGGGGCGCTGGCCGAGCTGGCGCATCACACGCTCCGGCGCGAGTTCCGGGCGATCGATCCGGCCGGCGCGCGCATCCTCCTGCTTGAGGGTGGCGACCGCGTCCTGCCGGGTTACCCGGAGGATCTCTCCCTGAAGGCCTCGGCGGCCTTGAAGCGCATGGGCGTCACCCTCCGCACGGGGGTTTTCGTCACGGACGTCGGTCCGGACTCGGTCACCGTGAAGGCGGGTGAAGACCACGAGCGAATCGACTGTCGCACCGTCATCTGGGCGGCCGGCGTGCGCGCCGCGCCGCTCGGCGCGATCCTGGCGGCCGCCGCCGGCGCCGGGACGGATCGCGCCGGCCGGATCCGCGTGGAGCCCGACCTCACCCTGCCCGGCCGGCCGGAGATCTTCGTCATCGGCGATCTGGCCCTGTTCCCCCATCAGACCGGGGGCCCGCTCCCGGGCATCGCCCCGGTCGCCATCCAGCAGGGCCGCTACGTCGCGGCGCTGATCCGGCGCCGGCTGCTCGGCGGGACGCTCCCCCCGTTCCGCTATCGGGACTACGGCACCATGGCGACGATCGGACGCGCCGCGGCCGTCGCCGATTTCGGGCGATTCAGGCTGTCCGGATATCCCGCCTGGCTGGCGTGGCTCTTCGTCCATCTCATGAAGCTGGTCCAGTTCGAGAACCGCCTGCTCGTCTTCGTCCAGTGGCTGTGGAACTACCTCACGCGCAACCGCGCCGCGCGTTTGATCACCTGGAGGCCTCCCCCGCCCTGAGTCACGACCTCTCCGCGATCCGGACGAACTCCGATGTGGCATCATCGCGATTCCGTAGTACATTGACGGCTCCACCCCACACGACTGCGGGTTGCACGACCGCGGGGAGGACGATGAACTCTCGCATGCGACGGCTCGCTCCGGCTCTCGCGATCCTGATCCCGTTCGCCGGGAGCGTCGCGATCCACGCCGATCCCGGCGATCGACTCTCGCCGGAACGCGTGTGGGAGAGGCTCGATCGGACGCCTCCGGACCTGCGACACCGGGAGCCGCGAATCGCCCCGCGCGCGTTCCGGCTGTTCCGCCTCGATCGCGCCGCTCTCTTCGCCGTCCTCGGTCGCGCGCCCCGGAGCCTGACCGCCGGCCCGCCCGGCGCCGACGCCGTGCTGGAACTGCCGATGCCGGACGGGACCTTCGCCCGCTTCCGGATCGTCGAGTCGCCGGTGATGGCCCCGGATCTCGCCTCGAAGTTCCCGGGGATCGGGACCTACGCGGGGCTCGGCCTCGACGACCCGTACGCGACGATCCGTCTCGACTGGACGCGCCACGGTTTCCACGCCCAGGTGCTGTCGCCGCGCGGCTCCGTATACGTCGATCCCTACTGGCGCGGGGACGATGAGCATTACGTCAGCTACTTCCGTCGCGACTACGTCAAGGCGGGCGACGCGGAGCCGTTCCGCTGCCACGCGCGCCACGGCGCGGGGCCGTCCCCGGCGCCGACTCCCCTCGCCGCCGGCGCCGCGGCGGGCCCGGGGCCCTCGCCCCTGCAGTCCGGCGGCACGCTCCTGACCTACCGTCTCGCCGTCGCGACGACGGGCGAGTACACGATCTTCCACAGCCAGCCGGCGCCGGCGAACGTCGCCGACGGACTGAGCGCCGTCGTCACGTCGGTGAACCGCATCACGGGGATCTACGAGACCGAGTTCGCCATCCGGCTTGAGCTCGTCCCGGGCAACGATCTCCTGATCTATACCGATCCCGCGAGCGATCCCTACACGAACGCCGATGTGGGCCGGATGGCCCAGGAGAACCACCAGAACCTGCGGCGCGTGCTGGGCGCGGACGCCTACGACGTGGGGCACGTCTACGGGGTGGGAGGGGGCGGCCTGGCCTGGTACGGGGTCGTCTGCTGGAACGGCGGCAAGGGAGGGGGCGCATCCGGCATCCCCAATCCGATCGGGGATCCGTTCGACGTCTCGTACGTGGCGCACGAGATCGGCCACCAGTTCCGCGCCGATCACACCTTCAACGGACTGAACTGCGGCACCGGCCAGTGGTGGGGCCCGACGGCGATGGAGCCCGGCAGCGGCTCGACGATCATGTCGTACGCGGGCATCTGCGGCGCGGACAACCTCCAGCCGGACAGCGACCCGTACTTCCACTCGATCAACTACGATCAGATCCGCGAGTTCGTGACGACGGGATCCGGCGCCGATTGCGCCGTCGCCGGCGCGACCGGCAACGGCGCCCCGATCGTCAGCGCCGGGCCCGACTTCGTGATCCCCCGGGAGACGCCGTTCGTCCTGACGGCGTCCGGGAGCGACTCCGACGGCGATCCTCTCACCTGGTCGTGGGAGGAGCGCGACCTGGGGCCCCAGGTGACCCTGGCGAGCCCCGACAACGGCGAAAGCCCCCTGTTCCGCGTCTACGATCCGATGGCGAGTCCGTCCCGCACCTTCCCCGCGCTGATCGACCTTCTCAACAACATCCCGAAAAACGAGGAGAGGCTGCCCGTCCTGCCGCGCACGATGGATTTCCGGGTCACGGCCCGCGACGCCCGTCCCCTCGGAGGGGGCGTCGGATGGGACGAGATGCAGGTCGCGGTGACCGATGCGGCGGGCCCCTTCCGCGTGACGCACCCGAACGGGCCGGCGAATCTCTACGGCAGCCTGAACGTGACCTGGGACGTCGCCGGGACCGACCTTCCTCCAGTCAGCGCGGCATCGGTCGACATCCTGCTGTCCACGGACGGCGGGCTCTCCTGGCCGCACGTCCTCGCCGCCGGCACGCCGAACGACGGCAGCGAGACGATCCTCCTGCCACTCGTCTATTCCACCGCCGCCCGGGTGAGGGTGCAGGGGTCGGGCCACATCTTCTTCGATGTCTCGAACGCGAACTTCACGCTGCTCGCCCCGCCCGGAGAGGTCTCGCGGCCCGGCGCCGTCGGGCCGTTCATCATCGAGCCGCTCGGGACCGGCTACACGCTGCGCTGGTCCGCGCCGGCGGACGGCGCGCCCGCCGATCGCTATCTTCTGTACTCCTATCCGCTGGGCGCGCTGCCCGGATCGCCTGCGTGCGAGGCCGACCTCGGGGTCGGCACCTCGATCGTCCTGCCGTTCCTCCCGGCCGGCCGCGCGTTCGTCGTCGTCGGGCGCAACGTCGTGGGCGAGGGATCGTACGGCCGCACGAGCGGCGGCGCCGAGCGCCCGCGGGCGTCCGGCGCCGGGCTCTGCCCGTAGCGACACGCATCCCGTTGGGGTATCTTCGACAACTTTTCAGGGAGGTCTCGACGATGCACGTCCGATGGATGCTGTCGTCCGTCCTGCTGATGGCACTGACGTCGCCCGCGGGCGCGCAGGAGCCGGTCCGCGCGTTCGTGGGCGCGCGCGTGATCCCGGTCGCCGGCGAGGAGATCGAGGACGGAGCCCTCGTCGTGGGCGGCGGGACGATCCGGGCCATCGGCCCGCGAGGCGCGATCGTGGTCCCGAAAGGGGCGGAGGTGATCGACGTCTCCGGCAAGGTGATCCTGCCCGGGCTCGTGGACACGCACAGCCACATCGGGGACGTCGATCTGGCGGAGCGCTCGTCCCCCATCCAGCCCGCGCTCAGGATGCTCGACTCCGTGAACGTGCGCGATCCGGGGCTGGAGCGCGCGCGGGCGGGCGGCATCACGACCGTGAACATCATGCCCGGATCCGGCATGCTGATGAGCGGACAGACGGTCTATCTGAAGCTCCGCGACGGACACACGATCGACGATCTGGTCATACGGGGTCCGGACGGTCGCGTCGCCGGCGGCATGAAGATGGCGAACGGGACGAACTCCCGCTGGGATCCCCCGTTCCCCGGCACGCGGGCGAAATCGTCGGCCCTCGTGCGCCAGGCGTTCATCGACGCGCTCGCCTACCGCGAGAAGATGGCGCGGGGCGGGAAGGGCGGCGAGAAGCCGGACCGGGACCTCGGGATGGAGGCGCTGCTGGAGGTGCTGGACGGGAAGCGCATCGTCCATCATCACACCCATCGGCACGACGACGTCCTGACGGTGCTGCGCCTGCGGGAGGAGTTCGGCTTCCGCGTCGTCCTGCATCACGTCAGCGAGGCGTGGAAGGTGGCCGACCGGATCGCGGCCGCCGGCGTTCCCGTCTCGCTCATCATGGTGGACAGCCCGGGCGGCAAGCTGGAGGCGCGCGACGTCGAGTTCCGTAACGGGGCCGCCCTCGAGCGGGCCGGCGCCAGGGTGGCCTATCACACCGACGACTACATCAACGACTCGCGGCTCTTCCTGCGCTCCCCCGCCCTGGGGATGCGCGCCGGTCTGTCCCGAAAAGCGGCGCTCCGCTCGGTGACCCTGGCGGCCGCCGGGATGCTCGATCTGGCCGACCGGGTCGGATCCCTCCAGAAGGGGAAGGACGCCGACTTCGTCATCCTCTCGGGGGACCCGTTCAGCGTCTACACGCGCGTGCTCCAGACCTGGGTCGAGGGCCGCAAGGTGTTCGATCTGGACGACCCGGAGGATCGCGTCATCGCCGAGGGCGGCTACGGCGCGGCGAGCCCGAGGAGGCTGCTGCTCGACTGCTTCGGTCCCGGAGAGGTGCTCTGATGCGGGCGCGCCGGAGTTTCCGGACGTCGTGGGCCCTCATCGCCCTCCCCTGCGTCGCGCTCGGCGCGCCGGCGAGCGCCGCAGGCGATGTCGTCGTGCGCGGCGAGACGGTCCACACGATGGCGGGCGATCCGATCCGCGACGGCGTCGTCGTCGTCCGCGACGGCCGGATCGCCTCCGTGGGCGCTGCGAGGACGACGCCCGTCCCGCCCGGCCTCCGCGTCCTTCGGGCGAAGGTCGTCACGCCGGGTCTCATCGACGCCCGCTCGGTCGTGGGGATCGCGGGGATTCTCAATCAGGCGCAGGACCAGGACCAGATGGAGCTCTCCGCGCCGATTCAGCCGGAGCTCAGAGCCATCGATGCCTACAACTCGCGCGACCGGCTGGTGGAGTGGGTGCGCGGCTTCGGCGTCACCACGCTGCACACCGGCCACGCCCCCGGCTGGCTCGTCTCCGGCCAGACGATGATCGTCAAGAGCCTCAAGAACGGCGCCCCGGGCGCCGTCTTGAACCCCTCCGCGATGGTGGCGGCGACGCTCGGCGAGGGGGCGATCACCGGCCCCGAGTCGTCCTGGCGCAAAGGGCCGGACCGCAGCAGGGCGCCCGGGACGCGCAGCAAGGCGGTGGCGCTGCTGCGCGCCGAGCTGATCAGGGCGCGGGAGTACGACGCCGCGCGCGATCGGAAGGACGCCGCCGGGCGACCGGCGCGCGATCTCCGCCTGGAGACGCTGGCGCGGGTTCTGCGCGGCACGACACCGCTCCTCGTGACGGCGCACCGGCACCACGACATTCTCGCGGCGCTGCGGCTGAAGGAGGAGTTCGGGATCCCGATGGTGCTCGACGGCGCGTCCGAGTCCTATCTGGTCGCGGAGGAGATCCGCGCGGCCGGCGTGCCGGTGATCGTCCATCCCGCCATGACCCGGGCCTACGAGGAGAAGGAGAACCTCAGCCTCGAGACCAGCGCGACCCTGATCCGGGCCGGGATTCCCGTGGCCTTCCAGAGCGGGTACGAGAGCTACGTGCCGAAAACCCGGGTCGTTCTGTTCGAGGCGGCGGTGAGCGCCGCCCACGGCCTGACGTTCGAGCAGGCCCTCGGCTCCGTCACCATCGAGGCCGCCCGGATCCTCGGGATCGACCGGCGCGTCGGCTCCCTCGAAACCGGCAAGGACGGGGACCTGGCCCTGTACGACGGCGACCCGTTCGAGTACACGACCCACTGCGTCGGCGTCGTCATCGACGGGGAGATCGTCAGCGAGGTGGTTCGGTAGGCGGCTGCGCCGGAGCCACGCGCTGGCGGCCGGACCGGATCGGGGCGGCCCCGGGAGCGTCCCACTCCCACCCCTCGATGCTCAATCCGGACTTCGGCGCGTAGCCGACCTGTCGGTGGCTGACGATGCCGTCCTTCTCGACCACGACGATGGTCGGCGTCCCGCTCACACCATAGGCGATGTAGCTGAGACGGCGCACGTCGGCCGCGACGCGGCTGAAGAACGGCTGCTTCCGTTTCTCGAGGAACGCGGCGACCACCTCCGGATCCTCGTCGCTGATCGCCAGCACCGGCAGTCCCTCCTCATCGGCGAAGGCGAGCACCTCCGGAACGGCCGCCTTGCACGGCCCGCACCAGGTGGCCCAGAAGAAGAGAAGATGGCGCCGCCCCTCGGTCTTCGGAAGCCGGCGGCGCCCGATCGGCTGAAGGCCGTCCGGGAGTGGTGGCGCCGGCTCCCCGATCTGGGGCGGCCCGGGAAGCTTCGGCCACTGCATGGGATAGGGCCGCAGCCGCAGAGTCGCCTCGAGCGCGGCGTCGTCGACGGGCGTCTCGCCCGCGCGCAGCACTGCGAGCCGCAGCGGGGTGTCGCGCGGCGCCGTCATCGTCCACTCGCGCAGGTTGCCGAAGGCGGTGAACGGGCTGTTCGGGGGCCCCGTGATGATGTCGCCCGCCTGCAGCCCCGCCTCGATCGCCGGCGAGTCCGGGAAGACGGCCGAGAGCATCGTGGCGCCCTGCGGCAGATCCCGATCGGCGCGCAGCGAGGGCGGGACCGGGCCGAATCGCACGCCGAGCCATGAGGGAAGCACCTCGTCCACCAGGCGGATCTCGTCCGACATCGGCGGGAAGGAGCGCACGGAGGGATCGTCACGGGCGATCCGCGCCGCCGGCAGGGCTCCGGGTTCGATCGCTTCGCACGCCGAGATCCGCTCCAGGGCGGCCCTCTCGCGCGCCCACCGGTCCGGACCGTCCCCGTCCTCCCCTCCCCCGTTCAGAAGCACGCGCCCCGCGATCCCCACGAGGATCGAACGCATGCGGAGGAGCACCGCCCTCCGGACCTTGAGCCGCCACCGCGACGCCGACGCGCGGTCGGCGCGCTCGCCCAGATCCTGGAGGCGGGACCAAAGAGCCGCGTCCGCCTGGGCGCGCTCTTCGAGGGGCGGCAGCAGATCCCGAAGGAGCGCCTTGCGGCCCGCGGCCTCGAGCGTCTTGAGACGATTCTCCTCGAGCCGCTCCTTCCAATCCGGGCGCTCGTCCAGAAACGCCTGGAGGTTCTCCGTCTTGACGGCCGCCACCGCCATCCTCCAGCGCTGCGTGTACGTCTCCATCCTCTCGATCAGCGGGTCGAGCCCGGCCTGCTGCTCGGCGATCTCCGCGAGACTCCGGGGGCTGAACGTGCCGAAGGCCTCGCCCAGCCTGTCGAGCAGGCGGATGGCCGGCTCCCACGCACCCCGGTCGCGCCACGCTCCGGCCAGCAACCGATCCACGAGGACGTCCGGCGCGACCTCCCGCGACGCGGCCTCCGCCTGAACGAGCCGCTCCAGGTAGGCGTCGCTCGTGCGCACCGGCACGTCGGGCGTGTCGTCCGTGATCAGCACCTCGAGATGCGCATCCACCGGCGTCTCGCGGCGCGCGAGCGCGTCGATGAAGTGGAACGCGTGGCCCATCCGGTCGCGATCGCGGCCCTCCGGGTAGCATCCGTACGCGGGCAGATCGCGCGTGCTCGAGAAGAATCCGCACACTCCGCCGGACGGCTCGCCGGAGCCGTCCTCGTACATGGCGCCGGCGAACGTGCCCGAGTAGCACTGGCTCATGACCATCACCGTGTCCACGCCCGGCGGCAGACGGTCCAGGAGCGCGCGCAATTCCCGCACCGTGAGGCTCTCGTGCCAGAGCGAGATGGCGCCGTTGTCGGGATCCTCGGTGTTCTCGGTGCCATGATCCGTGACGAACAGGAGGAGCCGGTCCCCGGGAGCGATCGTCTCGGGCGACCGCTCGAACCACGCCAGAAGCTCCGCCTCCCGGGCCGGCCTCAGCGTGACGCCGTGCCATCGGGTGTCGGTCAGCTCCGTCTTCGGTCTCAGCAGGCGGCCGGCCGCCGTCCCCTCGATCAGCCGGAAGCCGGGCGGGAGCGTGTCGCGCACCGCGAGATCCGGCTCGGCCTCCTCGCCGTCGGCCGAGAAGATGTAAATCCGGTCACGCGGGATGCCGCGACTCTCGAGAAGCGCGACCATGTCCTCGAGGTGGTGCAGGTGGCTCTGGTAGTTCGCCTCAGGCCGGGAGCCGCCGTTGATCAGGAGCGCGTGCGTGCGGCCGGCCGGGGCGCGATCCGATCCCAGCGCCGTCGCGGCGAACAGGATGGCGAGCGCAGGGCTCAGGACGATGTCCCGCCGGCGCGGACGGAAGGCTCCGGCCCGGGGGACACCCCGGGTGTGCGCGATGATCATGCCGTGCATTATAGAGGCGGCCCGGGCTGCGGACCACGCGGGATGACGCCCTCAGGTTAGCGCAGAAGTTCGAACTGGCGGCTCAACTTGACGACGAGGCTCCGATCGGGCCGCGCCGGTCCCCCGGCCCCGATCCCCTGGATCTCGTTGTAGACGACGAACAGCCCGATGTTGGCCGTCTGCAGCCATCCGAAGCGCAGGTTGGCGGACCAGAGATCGTCCCGGTCGTTGTACTGGAACAGCGTCTGCAGGAACACCTTCGGCGTGAAGGAGTAGGTGATCCGGGCCCGGCCCAGGTTGGTCAGGAAGGATCCCCCCGGCAGATCGATGTCGTTCCGGATCCAGGCGATCTCGGCGTTGAAGGTCTCGCCGGCGCGCACCCTCAGGGACGGGGCCAGCTCGACCCGATCCCCCCCGAAGAATCCGCCGAACGTCGCGTCCAGCCGGACGCTCACGGGGGCGCCCTCGTTCGTGAAGGCGATGAACTGGATCTCATCATGGTCGTAGGTCCCCGGGGGGACGGTCACACCGGGGACGATCGCGAACGGCGTCTTCACGCCTTCCCTCGTGAAGTTGATCCCGGTGTGGATCTCGTGTCCGTTCTTCCATTCCCAGTGATTGTCCAGGTGCAGGAATCCGGTCTCCTGGAAGCCTTCGAAATCCCAGTACCCTTCGTAGTACGCGTGCGGCCGGAGCTCCTGGAGGCCCAGGAAATGCGCCGGCCGGTACCGGTGGAAGATGGTGGCGGAGCCCTTCCGGTAGGCGGTGCGGTGCAGGAAGCCGACCTGGGGATCGAAGTTCTCGCGCACTTCGGTGTAATCGAGCGAGAGAAACCACGCTTCGGAGTCGTAGTCGGTCCCGATCCGGAAGGCGAGCTGATCGTCGTCGATGCCGGGCGAGAAGGTACGCGCCACGAAGGCCGCGATCTCGCCGTACCGCCCGATCCCCGCGCGCCCGTCGATCGCCAGCGCCCGGTTGTACTCGTCTCCGGGAACCGGGTCGCCGGCCGCCTGCCGGTTGGTGGCGATCACCCCGACGGACGAACGACGCGGCAGCTCGCGCCGGAATCGGGCGACGGAGTAGTTGTTCGCGTCGGCGACACCCGGCGTCTCATCGGTCTGCATGGTGAGAAACCCGAACCCCGTCCTTCCGATCTTGCCGGAGACGCGCGCGCCCCCCTCGATCGGCACGACCTCGCCCCCCCCGCCCAGGCCGATGCGACGGCTGAAGAAGATCTCGATCTGGCCCGGAACGCCGACCGAGAAGAGCCCGGCGTTCTCCAGGAAGAAGGGCCGCTTCTCGGGGAAGAAGAGATTGAAGCGGTTCAGATTGATCTGCTGCTCGTCCACCTCGACCTGCGCGAAGTCGGTGTTGTAGGTGACGTCCAGCGTGAGGCTCGGCGTGATGCCGTACTTCAGGTCGAAGCCGGCCTCGCCGGTGAGGTGGGTCTCGCTCCCGAGCTCGCCCGCCCGGCTCGCCTCGCCGAGCCCGTAGGGGACGAATTTCAGGTTGCGGTGGGCCGGCAGCCGCAGCCCCGTGAGCGTCCCGGCGAGCGAGAGCCGCATCAGGCCGAACTGACGCGGCAGCGGCGACCAGAACGACTGTTCGTTGCGCCGGCGGATGTTGCGCTGGAAGTTGAGCCCCCAGATCGGATCGTCCGCCCGTGGATAGCGCAGCGTGCGGAACGGGATCTCGAACTCCGCGCTCCAGCCGATCTCCGAGACGGCCGCCCGCACGCGCCAGGATCCGTCCCAGTTCAGGTTGAAGCCCTCGTCGTCCCCTTCCCGGGTGACCTGGCCGTCGTACTCGATCCCGGCGGGATTGGTACCGAACACGAAGCCGTTCTGCCGGTCGAGGTGCGTGTCGATGACGATCTGAAAGCTGTCGGTCTCGGTGAGCGAGGAGTCGCGGCGACTGTCCGCGATGATGATCTTCGAGGGATCGTCGTCGTAGCAGACGATCCCGAAATAGACCGCATCGTCCGTGTGGACGATCCGCACCTCCGTCCGCTGGCTCGCCGGCTGCCCTTCGTCGGGGGTCGTCTGCCGGAAGCCCGAGACCGGAATCGCCGCGTCCCAGGCGAGGTCCCCCAGCACGACCCCGTCGAGAGCGGGCGGGGACGCGACCCGGATGGCGCGCGCGACGGGACGGCCTTCATCCGCGGCCGCCGCGCCCTGCGGGCGGCCGGCGACCTCCTCCGCGATCCCGGGGGCCGGGGCGCTCGCCACGAGGAGCGCGAGGGCCGCGAGCGGGCCGCGGGAGCGGCTCCGGCGCCCGCGATGCGCGTCTCCTTTGAACGTCCTGCCTTCAGCCCGCCGCATTCGGTGGCGGAGGGTTGTTCGGTTTCGAGGACCAGATGTACCAGGTGCCCTGGGCTGTGGCGATGACGCGGCCGCGGGTGTCGACGACCTCACCGACGGCGAAGGCCACGTGCCGGCCCCTCCGGACGACGCGCCCCCTGCCGGTGAGCCGCGCGCCCAGTCCCGGCTCGCGGAATTGAATG
Organism: Candidatus Polarisedimenticolia bacterium; assembly: GCA_041580375.1. Taxonomy (GTDB): domain Bacteria; phylum Acidobacteriota; class Polarisedimenticolia; order Gp22-AA2; family Gp22-AA2; genus JAPUIN01. Next base: position 2,204 of record JBFGDZ010000038.1, on the reverse strand, counting down.
TCGATCTGCATCGTGCCGCACCATTCCTCGGGCCTGATGTCGGAGATCACGGCGCTTCCGAGAACCGAGTCGAGGAGCGCGGCGATCAGCCCTCCGTGGGCCACGCCGCGGCGATTGGTGAGATTTTCCGTCAGAGCCACGGCGATCTCGGCGTGCCCCCCGCCCGCGCGCACGCGCTTCATGCCGAGCCTGCGGTTGAAGACCGGGATGCGATCCGGCGGCACATCCAGCAGGACCGGCCCTCCGGCACCCTGGTCCGGGACGGACCGGGCGGGCCCCGCCCGCCGGATCCGCACGCTTCGCTTGCCCGATGCCCGCTTCGACACATCCGCTCCCCGCCGTCCCGCGCCGCCCGGCGCCGCCCGTGCGGCGGCCGCCGGAAACCGAGAGTATAAGCGCAGGCCCTCCGCACTTGCGACAGCGGCTCCATGATGGCAACATCGGCGGCCGCTCCCCCGCCGCGGCCGCGCGGCGCGCGCGCGGGGCGGGCGGGCGAAGGATGGTGCGGTCGTGGAACACCTGATCCCCCACGCGTGGTTCTCCGGTCTGCCACAGTGGGCCCTCCTGCTGCTCACGGCGGCCGCGCTCGGAGCCGTGATCAAGGGCGCCGACTGGCTGGTGGACGGGGCCACAGGGTTCGCCTACCGGCTGGGCATCTCCAAGGTCATCGTGGGGGCGACGGTCGTCTCCCTCGGCACCACCAGCCCGGAGTGCGGCGTCTCGGTGATGGCGGCCTGGTCCGGCGAGCCGGGCCTGGCCCTTGGAAACGCCATCGGCTCGATCATCGCCGATACCGGCCTGATCTTCGGGCTCGGGTGCCTCATCGCGGTCATCCCGGCCGACCGGTTCGTCCTGGTCCGGCAGGGGTGGGTCCAGTTCGGCTCCGCCGTCCTGCTCGCCGCCGTCGCCTACGGCGCCTGGGCTCTCTCGGGCGATCGGGCCACGCTCGGCCGGGGTATCGGGCTCGCTTTCCTCGCGCTGCTCGTCGGATACCTCTACCTGTCCGTGCGCTGGAGCCGCGAGCACCCCGGCCCCGCGGCGGCCGACGCCGCGCACGCCGTCGCGGCCGGAGCGAGCCCGATGCCCCGGACGCGGATCGCCGTCCTCATCCTCGCCGGCCTCCTCATCGTCCTTCTGGCGAGCCGCGTCCTGATTCTCTCGGTGAGCGAGCTGGCGGAGCACCACTGGCACGTCCCGCGCGTCGTCATCGCCGCGACGCTCGTCGCGCTCGGCACCTCGCTCCCCGAGATGGTGATCGGGCTGACCAGCATCGCGAAGGGCCACCGGGAGATCCTCGTGGGGAACGTCATCGGCGCCGACGTGTTGAACGTCCTGTTCGTCATCGGCGCATCCGCCGCAGCCGCTCCGCTGCCGATCCTCGATCCCACGTCGTCGATCCCGGCGATCGCGCTCTGGGTGCACATACCGACCATGCTGGTCATTCTGATCTACTTCCGTGTGATCATTCACCTGGCCGCGCGGGCGGGCCGGTTCCGGCGACGGCACGGCGTGCCGCTCGTCCTCATGTACGCCGCCTACGTGGTCCTTCAATACGCCGTCACGTGAGGGAGGAGACCGCCATGATGACCCGAGTTCCGTTCCGGCTGTTCGTGCCCGCCCTGATCGCCCTCGCGGCCGCCGCGTGCGACGCGCGGCGGGCAGCCCTGGACACGGCACTCCAATCGATCACGGCCGAGAAGATGGCCCAGTACATCAAGACGCTCGCCGCCGATGAGTTCGAGGGGCGCGCCCCCTCCTCGCCCGGCGAGGAGAAGACGGTGGCGTTCCTCCGGGACCGGTTCGCCTCCTTCGGCCTCCGTCCGGGCAACGGCGACAGCTGGTTCCAGGAGGTCCCCCTGGTGGAGATCACCGCGAAACCCGACGCCGTTCTGACGGTGCGCGGCGGGAAGGGCACGAACGTCTTCGGTTACGGGAAGGAGTTCATCGCCTGGACCAAGCGCGTCGTCCCGCGCGCGGGCGTCGACGGCTCGGAGATGATCTTCGTGGGGTACGGCATCGTCGCCCCGGAATACGAATGGAACGACTACGAGGGGCTCGACGTGCGCGGGAAAACGGTCGTTATGCTGGTCAACGATCCGGGTTTCGCCACGCAGGATCCCGATCTGTTCAACGGCAACGCGATGACCTACTACGGGCGCTGGACCTACAAGTACGAGGAAGCGGCGCGCCAGGGGGCGGCGGGG
>JBFGDZ010000037.1:0-22731 GCA_041580375.1 Candidatus Polarisedimenticolia bacterium | reverse complement strand
CGCGTCGAGGTGCTCGCGGAACAGCTGGTGGGGGAAGACCAGCTGGGCGGTCGTCACGACCGATCCAGGGCCAGCAGCGACCATGGGGCGGCACGGCAGCCGCCGTCGGCGTCCCTCGCACGGTCGCGCACCCGGGCGCCCACCGGCCACTCCGCCCGCGGCACGATCTCGAGCCAGTGGCTCGACACCTCGTCGCCCGTGCCCCCCAGAAGGACGCTCCCGTCGGCCGTCAGGTTTCTGCCCACGTAGATCCCGTAGCTCGCCCGCGCCGGGTCCGCGGCCCACGAGGCCAGGACCAGCACAGCACCCGCCATCCACGCCCGTCCGCCACGTGACATGTCCGATTCTCCCTTCACGATCCGGATCGTTTGCCCCGGAAGTCCAGTATAGCCCTGTGTCGAACCCGTTGAGGCGACGTGCGCAACCGGTGAACACTCGCCGCCCGCGCGCTCTCGGCTCGATCCTGCTAGGATCTCCCTCGCTCTCACGATCAGCCGAAACCCGGAGGTTCTCCATGCACATCGTACGCGTTCTCACCGTTGCGGGACTCATGACGCTCTCCGAGTCCGCAACAGCATGGGATGCGTCAGCGCTGGTCCCGGGTTACGACCACCATCTGGAGACCGCGCACCTCGTGATCGCGTGGGACGAAGGCGCGATCGACGAGGAGGGGATCGAATACGCCAAGCGGGAGGGCGAGAGACACTACCGGGCGGTCCGCCGCCTGCTCGGCAAGCCGACCATGAAGAAGATCGCCATATTGCTTCGGGGCCCGGCCGAGCGACCCGACGGCTCCCGAGAGTACCCGCGGGTGGATCGCGGAGGCCGCATCCACCTGTTTCGATTCGGTCCGACTTTCCACGGCTATTTCGGCGCGTTGCCCCACGAAATGGTGCACTCCTTCCGCATCCACCGCAGGCCCCATCACGACTGGTTCTTCGAAGAGGGGCTGGCCGAGCTCGTCGCCCTGCGGGCTGGGAAATCGCTCCACGGCTTTCCCTGGTACGACACGCCGATCGTCGTGGCTGCCGGGCAGTGGCTCGTCCGGGGCGAGGACATCCCGCTGGGGCTCCTGCGCCAGGAGCATCGTCGGCTGAACATGCCCTGCAAGGCGCAGAGCTACACGCTTCGATCCAGTTTCTTCGACTATCTCGGCCGGACCTACGGCGATGACGCCCTCCTGCGCATGGCGGAACGGGAGGAGGCCGGTGCGATTGACGATTATCCCCGCTTTCTCGGGAAGGAATTCGACGCGCTCGAGGCCGAGTGGCGCCGGGATCTGCTCGAGGCCTACCGGCGCGTCGAGGACGTGGATTCCCTGGCACGGCGCTACCGGGAGGAGACGCCGCTCCAGTACATGCCGGTGTGCCGCGAGGGCGTGGACTTTTGAGCGCACCGATCGGCGACACCCGCCGTCGTCACGCCGCACGAAGGCGTGCTCATGCCCTCTTGAAGTAAAACAACATGCTCGCGGAGAAGATCAACAGCGTGACGAACAGGAAATACGGAAACCAGATCATTCCCTGGAGCACGTTTTCGGAGTAAAGGACGAACAGCAGCGCCATCGCTGGGATCGAGCCCGCCCACGTCAACGCGGCCGCGTTCATCAGGTTCATTTGCTGCTTCTCGTCCAGCACGGCGGCGGTCCTCCTGACCCTGCTCACGATCAGCCAGTAGAAATTGATCAGGACGAGCGGCAGGACGATCAGCTCCCAGAGATGCAGCTCCACGATGACTCCGGGGAACAGGAAGGTGACGAGCAGGCCGGCCGTTCCGCAGATCACCCCGACGATGGTCGTGACGACGAAGACCGTTTCGTTGACCTGGAGACGCGCCGCGAGGCGCGTGCGGGGCAGAATCCAATAGAGCAGGCCGACCAGCGCCAGGACGACCACGAGAACGAGTTTGATGATCTTCTCAGTCATCGCTTCCATGACTCTCCTCCCTTCCAGTACGAATCGAGAACGTCAATCGGAGGCATCCGACCCGCTCGCGGATGCGTCGTTCTCGAGATAGAAGATCTCCTCCACCGGTCTGCCGAAAAACCTCGCGAGCTTCAGGGCGAGCAGCGTGGAAGGGATGAACCGCCGCTTTTCGATCGACAGAATCGTCTGCCTCGTCACGCCGACGGCCACGGCGAGGGCTTCCTGGGACATATCGTCGCGGTCGAACCGGCAGCGCTTGAGATCGTTTCCGAGCTTCAAGTGCCTTACCTCCCGTTCGAGGTGATGTAAATTAAACAGTACATTATGTAATCCATACTTTCTAAAATGTCAAGTATATTTTACATTCATATCATTTTGAACCATCAGAGCCCGGAGAAACGCCGGAACCCGATGGGGCACGCTGATCCGTGAGGGCGTGGATTCGAAAAAAAACGCGGAGCCCATCGAATCCGGACTCCGCGCGACGCATTCCATCGCGGGCGGACGGGCCGCCCGCGCAGCGATCGATCAGGACTTGGCGGCCGCCTTGATCTTGCTGATCCCCTTGTGGGCGCCCTGCTCGTCGTCCTGGCAGGTCAGCATGATCGCGTCCCCGGCCTTGAGGGTCTTCAGATCCTTGACGGCCGTGTCGAGAACGGGCGCCGTCTTCTCCTCGCCCTTCTCGTTCTTGATCGTGAGCAACTTCTCCTCGATGTTGACGGAGACGACCGTGGCTTTCATGTCGTGCGTCTTCGCCGCGGCCAGAACCGGGGTCACCTGAGCCAGCAGCAAACCTGCCACGGATACGACGCACACCAACAGGGCCAGCTTTCTCATGGCGTCCTCCTTACGGGCGAATTGTCTCCCGAAGATTGCGGTGATTATAGACGACTCCGGCCCGTTGCCTATCCCCCTCGAACGGCTCTCCGGTGGCCACTTTCGGAGACGATCGCCCCGAAACCGTTGTAGTATGGGGCCAGGAACGACGGGCCCGCCCCGGCCCCTGCGGGGCCGGCCGCACCGACCGGAGGATCCCAGATGAAGAAGGCCGATCGAGAAAGCGTGTTCCGCTGCTACCCGGTGCTCGGGGAGGTGCCTCCGGAGCTGCTCCGGAAGGTCGAGCAGGAGGCGAAGCCGATCCGGGCCCCCGCGGGACGGGAGCTGTTCGACGAAGGGATCCCGTGCACCCACTTCCCCCTGCTGGTCGAGGGCGTGATCCGGGCGATGAAGCGCGGACCCGACGGCCACGAGATCCTCCTGTACCGGCTGCATCCGGGCGAGAGCTGCGTCATCACCGTCGTGTCGCTCCTGGGCGAGACGCACTACCCGGCTCGCGCGACGGCGGAAACGGACGTCACGATCTTCGGCGTGCCCCGGGGTCTCTTTCTCGAGCTGATCCTCGGGTCGCCCCCCTTCCGGGTCTTCGTGTTCGACTTCCTGTCCCAGCGCATGGCCCACCTGATGGCCCTGATCGACGACGTCGCCTTCCGCCGGGTCGACCAGCGCCTGGCGTCGCGCCTGCTTCATCACAGGGACCCGCTCACCGTCACGCACCAGATGCTTGCCGACGAACTGGGGACGACCCGTGAGGTCGTGAGCCGCACTCTGGAGTCGTTTCAGGATTCGGGCATGCTGCGTCTCGGCCGGAAGCGGATCGAGATCCTGGACCGAACGGCGCTGGACCGGGTCCGCAGGCCCGAGGCCCACTGAAGCGGGATCACCCCGCGGCGCGGTCGGTGTGACCGCCGCCGCCGCGGACCCAATGCCCTGCGGGGTCCGCCCTCCGGCCCGGGGTCGACTGTCAGCTTACTCGCCAGGTCTCCCCGCGAACCGGAGGGCGGACAGTGGCTCGCTTCGGCCGATTGGTGGCAGGGGTCCTTGGTTGGCGCCGAGGCTATCAATGTCCTGGCGCGCCGTTCCGTGACTCCTGTCACACATCCCTCAATTTTCCCGCGGGCGGGGCTTCCCGGCCTTCACGTCGGTGGCCGTCAAGAAGCCGACGGGAATTGCGGGGCGCCGGATCCGCGGAGCGGGCCGCTCCCGGCCGTCCCGAGCCCCCTTCCGCTTGTCACCGGGGAACCCCGAACCTACCTTGTCGGCTGAGCACCCCGCTCGAAATCCGCGGCCGTCCCGCGGTGACCGGGGTGAGGAGGAGCCGCATGAAACGGATGTCCGGTGCGCTGCTGGCGGTCGTCGTGATGGCGGGAATGATCGGCTGCTCGACGCGCCAGATCGTTCAGAAGGTCCGGGTACCTCCCCGCATCGATCTGAAGCAGCACGAGGTGATCGGCGTCGTGGAGTTCGCCTCGACGTCCGGGGGCGAGCTGGGACCTCTCGTGACGAGACGGTTCACCGAGTCGGCGAGACGCGATCAGGGCCTGGTGCGCGTCGTCGCGCTTCCGCCCGATGCCGAGGCGCTCAGCTCGGTGGGACGCGAACAGTGGGGCCCCGAGGCCTACCGGGCCCTCGGCCGGAAGAACGGCGTCCGGACCGTCATTGCGGGCAAGCTCACCGTGTCCGATGTGCGGCCCAACATCCGCATCTCTCCGGGGCTGCGCTCCGGCAAGGTGACCGCCCAGGTCGACGCCACGCTGGAGGTGCAGATGATCGAAACCGCCTCCGGGGCGTCCGTCTGGAGCCGCTCCGCCAGCGCCACGCGGAACGTCGGGCAGGTCAGCGTGTTCAGGGGCCGGAGCTTCGAGTTCGACGCCGACGATCCGGAGACCGCCTACGGCGACCTCGTCAACGTGCTCGTCGATGCGGTGACCCGGGACTTCCACGCGTCCTGGGAATAGCGTTCGGGGGGCTCCTCTCGCGGCCCGGCGCCGGCGTCCGTTGCGCTCCTAGTTCGTCGCGTAGACGAACAGGTTGACACTCACCGTCCTGTCGCTCGTGTTGTAGAGCCAGACCCGATAACGCGGGAACGCGATCGTGACGCGCGTCGGATTCGAGGCGAACGACCGGAGGCTGCCGGCCGCGAGGGCGGCCGAGACCTCCATCGGAAACTGGAACTGTCCCTCCTCCTGAAACACCTGCAGGACCGTCTCCTCCTCCGGCACGAGAATCGCTCCGACAGTGCCGGCCTCGAGAATCTTCCCTCTCGGCCGACCGTTGAGCGACAGCACGAGGGAGGTGAACCCGTCGGTTTCGAGGACGCCGCCGTCCTTCAGCCTCGTCGTCTCCGCAGGCCGGACCGGCGAAACGACGATCTCCGTCAGGCTGCGGAAGGCGGCATGGCGGATCGTCCCCTCCACCGACACGTTCCCCCGGATCTCCTGGGTCTTCGGAAAATTCGTGACCTGGACTCGCTGGATCTCCTGTTGCGCCGCGCTCTCGGCCGGCAGGGAAAACAGGAGCAGCCCCGCGGACACGAGCACGAGGAACACGATCGTCGATCTGTCCGGCATCAGGATTCCCTCCCGGCACGCGTTTCGCGCATGCCCGACATTCAATCGTCAGGCTAACCCCGGCGGGGCGCCGGGGCAAACCGGGGCGGCGCTCCTCCGGTGAGGGAGGCGGCCGCCGCGGGGAGTGATGCCGGCAGGACCGGAGCCCTGCCGTTCCAGCGACGCGTGCGGGAACCAATCGCGCCGCGCGGCGCTGCGTGTCATCACGGACACGATCCGGCGCGCTTTTCCGGCGCGCGCTCGATGATCGGCTACGCGGCTTTCTGGTGGCGCAGCTCCGGCAGGATCTCCTGCAGATCGTTCTGCGTGATCGACCGGAACGAGATCTTGTATCCCTCGTACACGGCGATGCCGTAGAAGAGCAGGTCGATCGGGTTGAACGTCACCTTCAGCATCTCAACCGCCACCTGGGGGTTCAGGCGGGTGAGGACCTGGAGAAACGGGATGCTCTCCTGTACCGAGACGAACCCGCACACGGCGAGAATGTTGCCCAGAACGCAGCCGACGAGCGACAGGCCGGCGCCCGCGAAGCCGAAGGTCTTGTCGATCCCCCGGCCGATCTTCCGCAGTGACAATCCGACGAGGATTCCGACCCCGACCGCCATCCACCCGATCTGATACCCGGTCAGAACCGTGATGAGCGCCCACACTCCCGCGCTCACGATCGCCGCCGCCGCTCCTGCGAGGATGCCGGCGACGAGATTCTGCTGATCGCGCAGCACACCGAGCGCGTATTGCACGCGATCCGGACCCAGCTCGACCGTCCCCTGCCCCTCCGCGTCCCCCGGTCTCGATTCGTCCATCATCGACTCCTTCATTGTCAGGCCCCGCCTTCATCTCCCCGCGCGGACGCCCGGTTCAATGAGGATTAATATGATGGGCTGCCCCGGGTGTGGCAACGATCCGGTCCGACCCGCCTCGATTCGGAATTGCAGAATCGTCATCGAGAGGCTCGCGACCGGCCTCACGGCGCGCGCCGGCCCGCCCCATGCCCCGATGGACGGCTACCCGACACCGCTCATGGCTCGCGGATCGTCCGTGTAGATGCCGTCCACCCCCCAGGAGGAGAACTTTACGGCCTCCCGCTTCAGATTGACCGGATAGACGAGGACACGGACGCCCCCCGCGTGCAGATCGCGGACGATCTCCTCGTTGAGGTAACCGCGGAAGAGCCCGGCGGCGGTGGCCCCGGTCCCCTCCAGGATCGCGTCGAAGCGCAGGGGAACGGCCGCCAGGTTGATCGATCGATCCATCCACGGGCACAGCCGTCCGAGCTCAGCGATCTCGGAGTGGAGGAAGGAGGTCGCCCGGATTCCCGAACGGTCCTCCCTCCCGTCGACCACTTCGGCGAGGAGGGGGGCGGTGCCGAACGACTTGATGTCGACGATGAGCGGGCAGCGGCCGCCGACGCGGTCCAGGACGCTCACCAGATCGGGAATGCGTTCACCGTCGCCCAGATCGATCGTACGCAGCTCCGCCAGCGTGAGCTCGCCGACGTAGCACCATGCGCCGTCCTTCTCGATCAGGTCGTCATGCCGCACGACGAGCCGGCGATCGCGTGAGATGAGCAGGTCGATCTCGATCGCGTCGGCGCCGATCTCGATCGCGCGATCGACGGCGGCGAGAGTGTTCTCCGGACATTCGGCGCTTGCTCCACGGTGCGCGATGATCTGCATGCGGCCTCCGGCCCCTTCATGGGGGGTGAGAGTGTCGGTCGAACTCCCCGGGTCGGGTGGACGGCCGGACGCCGCGCCGGCCGGGGCGCACCGCCGGACCCGGGACGAACTTTTCGCGCGCCCGGCGTGGAAGAGCAACGCTCGACGCGCCGTTGCTCCCCGCGCCTTGCCTCGCCGGGGCGAAGATCGGTATAAGAGGTTGCCATGAATGAAGGGTCCGAGTCGTGAATGACACCGGCGCGGAGGAGCGGCTGGATCTCTCCGTCGTGATTATCACTCTCAACGAGGAGAGGCGGCTTCCGCGCTGTCTCGAGAGCCTTCCTCGCGGCGCGGAGATCGTGGTGCTCGACTCGGGCAGCACGGACGGAACGCGCGCGATCGCGGCCGCGTCCGGGGCCCGGGTGGAGACGCGACCGTTCACGGATTACGCCGACCAGAAGAATGCGGCCGTCGCGCTCGCGGAACGCGGCTGGATCCTCTCCATCGACGCCGACGAAGCGCTCGACGACACCCTCCGGGACGCGATCCGCGACGTCTCGCAACCCGGTTCGCGAGTCCGCGAGACTGCGTTCAGGGTGCGCAGGCGCCTCGTCTTCATGGGGCGCGCGATGCGATTCGGCAAGACGGGCGACCGGCCGCTGCGTCTGTTCCGGCGGGGCGGAGGACGATTCGAGTCGCCGATCCACGAGCGGCTCGTCCTCGACGGCGGCTCCACGGGCGTGCTCCCCGGCCGGTTGGATCATTGCAGCTACGAGAACATCGCCGATTACTTTCAACGGTTCAACAGCTACACGAGCCGCGTCGCCGAGAATCACCTCGACAGGCGGGGCCCGGCGAGGCCCGGGCCCTTCCACGTGATCCGGCCGTGGGCCGAGTTCATCAAACGCTACTTTTTCCTGCTGGGGTTCCTCGACGGTTATCCGGGCTACTGCTACGCGCTCTTCAGCAGTTTTTATTCCTACGTCAAATCCGCGAAAATCCGGGAGCGTTGTCTGGCATCCGCGGCCGCCGGGACGCCGGCCCCCGGGCCCGCAACCGGCCGTCGCCGCGATCCCACTCACCGCGCCGACATGTAGAAACAGGCCTGATCCCCTTCGCCGCTCAGGTTGAGCTCGGCGGCCCGGCGCGAAAAGCTCCTGATCTCCTTGCCGCTGAACGGGGACTTTTTCGGATTCTCGAAGAACGAACGTGGATCGCGCAGCGGAATGTCGCGCACGTACTGCTCACTGCCCAGGAACTGGAAATCGGTCGAATCGAAGGTGATGTCGTCCAGATTGAGCCCGGCCTCCCCTCCCAGGATGCTCATGCTCCGCCGTGTGTGGACGAAGAGGTGCCGGGGCGGATCGAGCTGAACCCAGTGGATGCCGTACTTGCGCCACGCGTAGCAGTCGGCGTAGGGCATGCGGAGGAGGGCGCATCCGTCCGGCTTGAGCAGGCGACGGATCTCCTTGAGCGATGACAGCGGATCCGGCATGTGCTCGAACGAGTGGTTCGAGAGGACCAGGTCGAAGCGGCCGTCCATGCCGGCCAGGTCGTTTTTCAAGACACGCAGGCCGCTCCCGTAGTCGATGTCCCCGGCGATGAACGGATCCACGCCCGTCAGCCGGGTGAACCCGTGCCTCTGGAGCTTCACGAGTAACCCGCCCGCGCCGCATCCGATGTCGAGGATCTCCGAGTCGAATCGGACACGGGCCCTGCGCAGCCACTCGAAGTAGTCCCGGGGGCGTCCCGCCTTCGCGATCAGCCATCCCGTGAGGTTCGGATCGCCGAGCTGATGGCGCGCGCGCTGCCGCAGGGCCCACGATACCATCGCGTTCCTGCGCCGCGAGCGGACCGGCTCGAGCGAGTAGTACTCTTCGGGATAATACTTCGACAGATCGTCCGGGATCTCCGCGATCTGCAGGCAGCCGCACCGGGCGCATTCGAGATACTCGAATTCGTCCCGCAGGCCGAACATCATCTCCCGCGCAATGTGGGATCTGTTGTCGCTGGAGTTCGAGCAGACTCGACAGGAACGCATCGACTCTTGAGGGCGCGAACGATCCCGCGGCCCGCCGCTCCCGTGTTCACGTCCGGTACCGAGTGCGCCAGGCTCGTGGAGCGCGGATCGCTCCGAAATTCAGGGTCGTTATGCTAGTGTATACTCGAAATTCATGTCAAACAGGCCACGCGTCGAAGCACAGACACAGCCCCCCGGATCGGCGCCCGGCCCGGGCGTCGCCTCCGGCGCCACACCCCTCGTCAGCCTCGTCATTCCGGCGTACAACCACGAGAGGTTCGTGGGGGAGGCGATCGAGAGCGCGCTCCGCCAGACATACCCCAGGTGCGAACTGATCGTGATCGACGACGGGTCCACGGACGGAACCGATCGAGCGATCCGCGCCATTCACGAGGCGACCGGCGGGGCGTTCCAACACGTCTCGAAGCATCACGAAGGCCTGGTGCCGACGTTGAACCGGGGACTGGAGATGGCGCGCGGCGTCTATTTCGCCCAGTTCGGCTCGGACGACGTGCTGCTGCCGGACGCCGTCGCCCGGCAGGTGGCGCGACTCCAGGAGGAGCCGCGGCTCGGCCTCGTCTGCGCCGACGCCTACTATCTGGAGGGAACGAACAGGACGCGTCGCCGGATGCTCGGCCCGCGCGGCCCGAAGTATTTCCGGTCGAGGGATCTCTACCGGGAGCTGCTCCTCCATAACTTCATCGTCAACCTCACCATCATGTACCGGCGGGACGTCCTCGCAGCGCTGGGCGGCTTCGACCCCGATGTGCCCTACTTCGAGGACTGGGACGCCGTCCTGCGCGTGGCCGAGCGCCATCCGATCGGGTACATCGACGAGCCGCTCGGGTACTGGCGGCTCCACCCCACGAACACGCACAAGCGCCTCGACTGGATGTTCGCCGGGATCCGTGCGACCGTCGAGAAACACTTCCGGCGGGGCCGTCTGTCCAATCGCCGACTGTTCCGCCGCATGGTCTTCAGTCGCATCTATTACCGCTATGGCAAGCAGCTGCTCGCGGCCGGAGAGCCCGGGCGGGCCCGGGGGTGTTTCTACACGGCTCTCGGGTTCAACCCGCTCTACCTGCGGGCGGTTCCCAGGATCCTGGCGGCCTCCCGGAGAGTGGCGCCGACCGTCGCTCCGGGTGGAGCCGGACCCGATCCGATCGAACGCGGGAGGAGAGGCTGAATGCCCGCGCGACCTTCCGCCACCGTCATCGTGAGCACCTACAACCGGCCGCGATCCCTCGAGCTGGTCCTGGCCGGATTCGCCCGCCAGACGCACCGTGATCTCGAGCTGATCGTCGCCGACGACGGCTCGGGCGAAGAGACGGCGCGCGTGATCCGCGACTTTCAGGAGCGCGCTCCGATGAGGGTGCGGCATCTCTGGCAGGAGGATCGCGGGTTCTGCAAGACCACCATTCTGAACCGCGCCGCGGTGGAGGCGGAGTCGGACTATCTCATCTTCTGCGACGGTGATTGCCTTCCGCACAGGGGGTTCGTCGAGGGCCACGTGGCCGCCCGCGATCCGGCCAGGTTCCTGTTCGGACACGCCGTGTTCCTGGGTCCCGACGCCAGCGAGGCCCTGACCGTCGAGGACGTCGAGTCGGGCCGGTTCGAGTCCTGGCCCTGGTCCAAGATCACCCGCGGGCTGCGCGGCGATGACCGCCGGATGTACAACGGTCTCTACCTGGGCTCGGGCCGGATCGCCCGCACCATCGACGGCTGGTTCGATCGCAACGGCCGCCGCGCACGCGGGCGCAATCTCTCCATGTGGCGCGCGGATCTGATGGCGGTGAACGGCTGGAACCAGGACTACGAGCGCCCCGGACGGGAGGACGACGACCTCGTGCTGCGGCTGCACCGTCTGGGCCGCACGGGCCGGAGCGTCCGATTCCGGGCCGTGCTGTACCACCTGTATCACCCCCCGCACTCGGCCGACACGTTCGCCACGAACGACGAGATCCTCCGCCGGATCATCGAGAGCGGCCGCGCCCAGTGTCCGAACGGAATCCGCTCGCTCGATCTCTGAATCGAGCGGGTCCCGCGCCCCGTTCCGGATCGCTCCGCGCCGTCATGGCGCCCCGGAGGCGCGCAGGAGCCTCTCGTCATCCAGGAATCCGAGGATCGCGCGCGCCGCGATGACGTGCGCGTCGGGAGAGAAATGAGGATCATGCGCCAGCCGCATCGTCAGTCCCTCCTCCTCCCCCCGCTCGAGCTCCGGATACAGGTCGAGGTACGGGATGTCCCTCGCGCGCGCGATCGAATCGAGCCAGCGCCCGAGGTCCCGGGTGGCGCCCGCGTGAACGATGGCCAGGCGCCCGCCGGCGTCCGCCACGTCGCGGGCGAGCCGTTCGATCAGGGCCGTCGTCACCGCGTGCGCCCTGGCCTCGTCCTGCGGCGAGAGCGGCACGTAGCCGCCTCCCTGGTCGGGAGTCGTGCCCTCGCGCGCCATCTTGATCGTCTGGCGAAGCACCTGCGCCGCGTAGTTGAGCTGCCTGAAGAGTCTGGAGTGCGCCAGCAGCCATTCCTTCACAACGCTCTTGCGGCGCGGCACCGGAATGTTGACGACGGCCAGCTCCCCGTCCAGGAGTTCGAAGACCGGCCGATTGCGCCTCTGGAGATTGTCGTTGAGATCGTTGATCACGAACACGAGCAGGACCAAGTCGGGCCGGAATCGAGCGAGATCGCTCTCGTAGAGCAGAACCTCCTGAGCGGTTCCGTAGCCGGGCACCCCGGCCGCGATGACGTCGGTCTCCGGCAGCTTCTGTTCGAGAATCTCCGTGAAGCACTCGGACATCTCCACGCCCCAGCACCAGACGACGGAGTCGCCGAGCACGAGGATCCGCCATCGATCCGGATCCCGCTCGTAGGGATAGGACCGGTCGCGCAGCCCCTGTTCGCTCTGCTCCACGCGGACGCTGAACTCCCGTCCCTTGAACAGTCCGGTCCGGCCCGGCACGAGCCTCCACCCGAGCACCTCGTCGTACTGGCAGAAACCGCTGATCGGGTGGTGGCTGGAGAACCGGAGATCGAAGAGACGCACGATCCCCTCGGCCGCCAGCAGCGACAGTGCGACGCTGCACGCGAACAGGATGGCGTTGCCCGCCAATCTCTTCAGCGCTCCAGAGGGAGGCAATCGGGCTCCCGGGGGCATCCGGACCGAGGTCGCGACGGTACTTCAACTTCGTCCCGCGATCAAGAACGCGTTCGCCGACGGAACGGGCCGCCGGGGCGGAATCGCCGGGGACGGGCGCCTTGCCAGACGAGGGCCTCACATCTAGAATGATCCGGACAGCCGGCGCCCGCACTCGCTCGCTTTCGCGGCATCGATTCCACCCATCCGAATGTCCAGCGGGACCGCCGGAACCCCGGGAGAACGATCATGTGCGGACTTGCTGGCGCAGTCGGGCCCCCGGGCGTCGATCCCGAGCGGAACGCCGTCGTCCGCCGCATGACCTCGACCCTGTTCCATCGAGGCCCCGACGGGGAAGGATACGCGTTCCGTGACGGCTGCTCCCTCGGCTTCCGGCGGCTGGCCATCGTGGATCCGGTCGCCCCCTCGCCCCCGTTCGCCAGCGAGGATCGGAGCATCTGGACCATCTGCAACGGCGAGATCTACAACTCCGTGCAGCTCCGCGCGCGGCTCGAGGCGCGCGGCCACCGCTTCCGCACGCAGGTGGACACTGAGGTGCTTCCTCACCTGTACGAGGAGCACGGGCCGGATCTGATTCACCATCTGGACGGCATGTTCGCCTTCGCCGTCTGGGACGAGCCCCGCAGGAGGCTCATGCTCGGCCGGGATCGGGCCGGAGAGAAACCGTTGTTCTACTGGAACGGTCCGCGGGATTTCGTCTTCGCCTCCGAGATCCGGGCGATGCTCGAACACCCGGGTTGCCCGAGAGCCGTGGACCCGATCGCGCTCCGTCGTTACCTGGTGCACGGCTTCTTCCCGTCGCCCCTCTCCCCGATCGGTGGCCTGTCCAAGCTGCCCGCCGCCCACATCGCCCTGTTGCAGGACGGCGCGCTCCAGATCAAGCGTTACTGGGATCTCGCGGACCACTTCGGCGCCGCCGATTCACGGACGGATCTCCCGGAGGCCCGGATCGCCGAGGAGCTCGACCGGCGCCTGGCCGAGGCGGTGCAACGGCGCGCCCGCAGCGACGTGCCGGTCGGCGTCTTCCTCTCGGGCGGAATCGACTCCGCATCGGTGCTCGCGCACCGTTTCGCGCAGGTCGGCCCCGGCGTGCCCGCGTTCTCCCTGGGGCACGATCGGCGGGCTTTCGACGAGGCGCGGTTCGCGGCCGGCACGGCACGGCATTTCCGGGCGGACTACCATGAGCTGATCCTGGATCGATCCGGCCTCGAGGAAGGACTGCGCAGGATCGGCGAGGGCATGGACGAGCCCCTGGGCGATGCCTCGACGATCCCGACGCACATGCTGGCTCGATTCGCCCGTCAACGGGTCAAGGTGGTGCTGTCGGGCGAGGGGGCGGACGAGCTGTTCGCGGGATACCCGACCTACGCCGGCCACCGGTACGCCGATCGCTTCCGGCGTCTTCCCGCGTGGCTCCGCCGGGCGCTTCGCGCAACGGCGCGCCGCCTCGCCCCGGTCAGCATGGGCAACGTGGGCGTCGACTACCTGCTGAGCCGGTTCCTCAGGGGCGCCGAGATGGATCGCGCGGAGCGGCATCACGAGTGGTTCGGAAGCCTGTCGCCCCGGGCGCACGCCACGGTGCTCGCCCCGGCCGTCCTGGGGGCGCTCGGAGAGGACGACGCGCTCGCCTCCGCCCGATCCCGTCTGGACGGAAGACGGTTTCCCGACGATCTGGCCGAACTCCTGTACACGGATTTCACCATGTATCTTCAGGATGACCTCCTGACCAAGGTCGACCGCGCGACGATGCTCACCTCGCTCGAGGCGCGGGCTCCTTTTCTGGATCACGAGCTGGCCGAGTTCGTTGCCGCTCTGCCCTCCCGCCTCAAGCTCCGCGGATCCACCGGCAAGGTGATCCTGAGGAGGGCCATGCGTCGCAGACTGCCCGCGGAGATCCTCACGCGCCGCAAGCGGGGCTTCAACATACCGTTCTCCCGCTGGGTCCTCGAGGGGCTCGGGGATCATCTCCGCGACCGGTTCTCCCGCGAGCGCGTCGAAGCGCGGGGCCTGCTCGCTTTCGACGGGATCTCCAGGCTGCTGCGCGAGCACCTGTCGCGTCAGACGGATCACCGCAAGCCTCTCTTCACGCTTCTGGCTCTCGACCTCTGGTGCGACCGCATGTACGGCGCGGGGCGGGCCGTCCCGATCGCCGCGGTTTCGGATGACGAACGGCCGGCGCGGCCCGTCTCCCGGGCTCCGCGGACGATCCCCACGCCGATCCCGACGCGATTGAACGGTCTTCATGACCACGGACAGCAACCCCATCACGGGAAACGCCCGCATCGCTGATCGCCGCCTGGCATGGGCCGGCCTGGGACTGATCCTGGCCACCTATCTGGGCGTGGGCGTCATCCGGTACATCTCACCCGACGATCTCGGCTTCCGCGATCAGCAGGCGCCCGCGAGCTACGTCACGGACGTCGTCGAGAACGACAACTGGCTCTGTCCTCGGGACGCGCACGGCCGCATCGCCAGCAAGCCCCCGATGCACCCCTGGATCGCGGCCGTCGCCGCGCACGCGATGGGGGGCGTCTCACGCCCGGCCCTGCTGTTCCCCTCCTATCTGTCGATGCTGATCCTGACGATCACGATCTACGCCGTCGGTCGACGATCGTTCGGCCGGGAGGCGGCCCTCCTGGCTTCCATGACTTTTCTCATCTGTCACATCTCCCCGAAGATGATGGGCATCGTGCGGACCGACGCGCTGTTCGCCTGCGTCGTCCTGCTCAACGCGCTCGCGGCCCTGCGCATCTGGGAGACGGGCCGGGGA
This sequence comes from Candidatus Polarisedimenticolia bacterium, assembly GCA_041580375.1. Classification (GTDB taxonomy): domain Bacteria; phylum Acidobacteriota; class Polarisedimenticolia; order Gp22-AA2; family Gp22-AA2; genus JAPUIN01. Next base: position 7,800 of record JBFGDZ010000037.1, on the reverse strand, counting down.
TGGAACCTCTTCTGGTTCATCGCCCTCATCAACACACTGGTCAAGGGGCCTCTCGGCGTCATCCTCGCCCTGTCCGGTCTGCTGGCCGTCCTGTGGGAGCGCGGGCGCGGCCATCCCGGACCGTTCGGTCGGGCCATGCTGCCGGGGCTCGTCGTCTGGGCGGCCGCCAGCGGCGGGTGGCTGTTCGCCTCGTGGCGCGTCTTCGGCGACGAAGTGATCTACGAGATGATCGGGCGCGAGCTGCTGCGCCACGCCGCGACCGGAGACGCCGGCGAGTGGGCGATCCTGCGCTTCTGGCAGGCCCCGCTTTATTTGATGACCCGATACGCGCCGTGGAGTTTCTTCACGATCGCCGAGATCATCCAGGTCGTCCGGCGGCCGGCCGACGACGACGCACGGCGGCGCTTCGAGCGCTTTCTCGTCTGCTGGATCGGGGCCGGTCTCGCGATCTTCTCCCTCGCCGGGCACCAGCGACCCGATCTGATCTTCCCGCTCGTCGCGCCGTCGGCCTGGCTGGCCGGGCGGGCGCTGGCGCGCGCGGCGTGGCTGGTCACGCCCCGCCGGGTCCTTGCCTTCGTCGGCGTGCTGGCCGCCGTCGCCCTGCCGGCGCTGGCCCTGATCTACCGGCTGCATTACCCGAATCATCCCGACGTGCGCATGGGCCTCGCGACGAAGCGCATGGGGGACGCGCTCCGCGCGGAGGTCGGCGCGCACTTCCCGCTCGTCCATGCGAGCGCGCCGCTCTCGCTGCAGATTCATCAGGGGCTCTGGCTCAGGTACGCGACGGACGAGATCGCCTGCGATCTCCTGAAAAAGGAGGAGCCGGTCTTCGTGGCGGTCCGTTCCTATCCCGCGTTCCTGGAGACCTGCCGGCGGTCCGGCGCGACGGCTCACCTCAATCTCCAATGGCACGACGGCGCGTCGGATCGGTCCGTCGCCATCATCGGCAATCGCGAGCGGCTGGACTGGTACGACCCGATCGGCGGCTGGTTCGCGCCGTTCGCGACGACCTACCGGGGGATCCGGCCGGCGGGTGGCCCGTCGGACTACCTGGACAAGACCGGAACCCTGCGAAACGGCGGCGCGTTCGCCCTCTCCGATCGGGGTGGCGCTCTCACCGCCTCGAACGTCACCGACCGGCCGGCCACGCTCCGTCTCGAGCTGCGGCAGGGCGACCGCGTCTGGCGCGAGGAGCACGCGGTCGCCGGCGGGAGTACACTCGACCTGTCCTGGCCCGGTTCGGCGCAGGTCGCCGATCCCGATCGCCCGGCTCCATTGCCTTCATCCGTGCCGGCCGCCGGAACGACGAGAGATTGAGGAGGATTCACGCATGCGATTCAAATCGCCGACGCTTCTGCTGGGAATGTTCTGCATCGCCCTGTCGCCGGCCTGCACCGCGACCCGATCGGTCCATCTCCGGAGCAACGCGCTCGAGTATCTCTATCCGGAGGGAAAGCCCCATGCCACGCCGGCCCGGAGCGTCCAGCTGAAGGTGCCGGTCCGCGTGGGCCTCGCCTTCGCGCCCAGCGCGCGCACCTATGCCGATCCTTTCACCGAGGTGCAGAAGCAGCACCTGCTCACACGGATCGCGGAGGCGTTCCGCGGGAAGGACTTCATCGCGTCGCTGGAGGTCCTCCCCTCGACCTACGTCACACAGGGAGGCAGCTTTCAGGAGCTGGATCGCCTGGCGTCCGCGTTCGGCCTCGACCTGATGGCGCTCATCTCCTACGACCAGCGGCAGTTCACCGAGACCACCAATGCCTCCCTGACGTACCTGACTGTCGTCGGCGCCTTCGCGATCCAGGGCGAGAAGAACGAGACGCACACGCTGATGGACACGGTCGTGTACGACATCCCGTCGCGTGCGCTTCTGTTCCGCAGCGCCGGCGAGAGCTCCCTGAAGGCCCGGTCGACGCCGGTCACCGTCGATCGCGCAATGCGGCGTGAGAGCGAGGAGAGCTTCGAGCGGGCCACGGACGATCTCATCGGGAACCTCGAAACGGCCCTGCAGGCCTTCCGCGAGCAGGTCAAGAGCGGAACGATCCGCGGCGAGGGTACGCCGGCCGTCGAGATCGTCCGGGCGACCGGCGGCGGAGGAGGCGGCGCGGGCACGCTCGGGGGGCCGGACCTGATCATCGCGGCGGCGCTCGCGTGCGCCTTCTGGTGCGGGCGGCGCCGGGGCGCGTCATGGGGCCGGTCCCGGTGACCCGCTCGGGTCCGCCCTGGATCTGCCTCGGCCTCGCCGGGGCCGCCCTGTCGGTCTCCTTCATGCCGGGGATCGCGGATCTGCTGCAGTACGACCGGTTCGCCGTCGGCCGCGGCGAGGTCTGGCGGCTCCTGACAGGCCAGTTCGTGCACTGGACTCCGCGCATGGCGCTCGTCGATCTGGGTGTCCTGCTCCTGCTCGGCGCGGTGATCGAGATCCGCAGCCGCCGCCTCCTCGCGTGCGCCTGCTTCGCGGGGTTCGTCCTCACCGGATCGGGGATTCACTGGCTGGCGCCGGCGATCACGCACTATCGGGGCGCCTCGGGCGTGGCGACGACCCTGTTCGTGCTGGTCGCCGTGATGGCCGTTCCACGGGGACGATCGATTCGATCACGGGGGGCTGCGATGGCGCTCGCGCTCGGCCTGCTCGCCGCCAAAATGGCCTGGGAGAGCGCCTCGCCCGCGGGATTCTTCGCGGGACCGCTCCCGGAAGGCGTGGAGGTGCTGCCGCTCGCCCACCTTCTCGGGGCGATCGCGGCGGTCCCGATGCTTATGTGGACCGTCAGCCGGAGGACTCCTTCTCAGCCTGCTTCGCCCGCCGCTCCAGATCCTCGCGCGTGTCCTTGAAGTGCTCCTCGGCGATCTCCATCCCCTTCCGGCGGCCCTCCTCCGTCATCGTGGCGTGCTTGGTGCACTTCGCGAGGGCGGCCTTCCCCTCGGCCTCGTCGAGCGCGACGAGCTTCGTCCTGGCCCGGAACCCGCCCATCTGGACCTTCTGCTCGATGTAGTAGGTCCGGCCCGCCTCGACCTCCATCTCCAGCGCGTCGACGTTCTCCGACTTGGACCAGAAGACGTGCCGCCCCGGGTCGACCTGGGCGAAGAAGTAGCTCCGGCCCTTGTTGATGCCGAGGATCTCCCTGTCGCAGAGGAAGAAGCTCTTGATGGCGAACCCCACCCTGGCGGGCCGGACGACGTAGATCAGCGCCTTGCCGTCCTCGACCTGTCCCGCCGGAAGCTCCTTCGCGAGATCGACATGGTCGTCCTTGGCCAGAGCCGCGCCTGCGCCCGTCATCATCAGCGCAGCGCCCAGAACCACCGGCAGCGTTGCCCGCCGGCGCCCCCAAAGATGTCCTCTCATGGTGGACCTCCACGGAATCACGGCACGGGATTTCTCGAGACGATCTCCGGCAGAGCCTTCAGAGCCCCTTCAGCACTTCGCGCGCCGCGTTGTGCCCGCTCATCCCCATCACACCCCCTCCGGGATGGGTTCCCGAGCCGCACAGGTACAGATTCTTGATGGGAGTGCGGTAGTCGGCGTAACCGGCCACGGGGCGCAGGAAGAAGAGCTGATCCAGGGACAGCTCGCCGTGGAAGATGTGCCCCTGGGGCAACGCGTAGATGCGCTCGAGGTCCGGCGGGACGAGGATCTGGCGGTGCAGCACGGCGTCCTTCAGGTTCGGGGCGTACTCCGCCAGGGTGTCGATGACGTTGTCGGCGAACCTCTCGCGCTCCTCCTCCCAGGTCGTGCCCTGGAGCGTGTACGGTGCGTGGCCGCCGAACAGATTCAGGACGTGCTTGCCGGCCGGCGCCATCTCCTTGTCGACCCACGTCGGAAGGCACGGCGTGATGAACGGCCGTCGCGACGGTCGGCCGTACTTGGCATCGTCGTACGCCTTTTCGAGATAGTCCATGCTCGGGCCGATGTGCACGTAGGCCGGGTAGTCGATGCCGAGCGCCTTCGGGTCGAAGGCCGTGTAGCGCGGCGGCTCCGACAGCGCCAGGTTGATCTTGAAGGCGGTGCTGTAGGTGCGGAAGTTGCGGATCTCCTCGAGGAACTCCTTGGACAGCGACGCCCCGTCGACCAGCTTCAGGAACGTCGTCTTCGGGTCGGCGTTGCTGATCACGACCCTCCCCCGGATCTCCTCGCCCGACCGCAGGGCGACGCCGGTCGCCCGGCCGTTGTCCGTCAGCACGTGATCGACCTCCGCCTCCGTGCGGATCTCGGCGCCGCGGGCTTTGGCCGAGCCGGCGATCGCGTTGGAGATCGCGCCCATGCCCCCGCGCATGAAGCCCCACCCTCCGGCGCCGCCGAGATCCCCCATCAGGTGGTGCAGCAGCACGTACGCCGTGCCCGGCGAGCGCGGGCCCAGAAACGTCCCGATCGATCCGTAGTAGGCCTTGGCCGCCTTGATCTTGTCGGACTCGAAATACTGATCCAGGAAATCGCCGATGCTCATCGTCATGAGATCGGCGAAGCGGAAGAGCTTGCCCCCCAGCTTGCGGAACTTGTTGGCGAGGACCAGCATCTCCTTCAGGTCGCGCAGCCGCCGCGAGGTGGGATTGGGCGGGGTGGCGAACAGCAGCTCACGAACGAAGGCGCCCGCCTCGTCCAGAAATTCGTGGAACACGGGGTACATCTCGGCGTCTTTCTTGGAGAATTTCGCCACCTCGGCGATCGTCCTGCCCATGTCCTCCCAGAGCGCGAAGTAGGTGCCGTCCGGGTACGGGACGAACAGGCACTCGGTGGGGAGAACCTCCCATCCGTATTTCCTGAGCTCCAGCTCCTCCACGACCCGTCTCTGCATCATGCTCATCACGTACGACGTGGTCGAGACCTGGTAGCCCGGCCACACCTCCTCCGTGACACAGGCGCCCCCGACGAGGTGCCTGCGCTCGAGCACGAGGACCTTCTTTCCGGCGCGGGCGAGGTAGGCGGCGCAGATCAGACCGTTGTGGCCCCCACCGATGATGACGGCGTCATACTGCTTGGCCATGGCGTTCGAAGTCCTTACGTTAGGGTGGCCAGAGTCTAGGAGAGGGAGCCGCCCCGTGTCAACGATCCGGGCGTCCTCTTGCCGCGTGAGCGGTGACCGGTTGATCCCGCGAGTCGTTCCTCATAGGATCGGGCCGGTCACGACGGCTCCCGAGGCCGCTCCGCCCACGGGACCAGACGCGACGCGAAGGCTCACGAGGGGTTCCCGCGCGGATGGCGATCCACGATCGGGAGATCGACTGGCCCGTCTTCGGCATCACGCTGATCGCGCTGCTCGCGGTCTCGATCCCCCTGGGTCTGTCGCCCGAACGGGGATCGGCGATCATCGAGCGTCTGTACGACTCCCTCACGCAGCGATTCGGAGTGATCTACCTCTGGTTCGGACTGGCCGCGTTCACTTTTCTCGTCGGTCTCGCCATCAGCCGGCACGGGCGCGTGCGTCTGGGCCTCCCCGACGAGGCGCCCGAGTTCTCGGCCGGAAGCTGGGCCTCGATGATGTTCTGCGCCGGCGTCGCATCGGGCCTGCTCTACTGGAGCGCGATCGAGTGGGCCTACTACATCGACGCGCCGCCGTTCGGGCTCGAGGCGGGCTCCGCCCGTGCGATCGAGTGGGCGGCCACGTACGGCATCTTCCACTGGGGCCCGACCGGCTGGGCGATCTACGGCCTGCCGGCCGTCGCGCTCTCCCACGCCTACTTCGTGCGGCGCCGGCCGGTCCTGCGCACCAGCGCCGCCTGCCACGGTCTGCTCGGGGCGCGCGCGGACGGCGCGCCGGGCCGGATGATCGATCTCCTGTTCATGGTCGGCCTGCTCGGCGGCGCGGGGACGTCGCTCGGTCTCGGCACGCCCCTCGTGGCGGAGGGGATCGCCCGATTGACCGGCTTGGAGCCGTCGTTCGGCCTTCAGACGGCGATCGTTCTCATCTGCACCCTCATCTTCGCGACGAGCGTCTACGCGGGGCTGGAAAGCGGCATCAAGCGCCTCAGCAACATCACCACGATCGCCGCGTTCGTCATCCTCGTCTTCATCCTGGTGACCGGGCCGACCCTCTTCATCCTGAGGATGGGGACGAACAGCCTGGGACTGGTGCTGACGGAGTTCATCCGTATGAACACCTGGACCGACTCGATCGGCCGAACCGGCTTCGTGGAGAACTGGACCGTCTTCTACTGGGCCTGGTGGATCTCGTTCGCTCCCTTCATGGGGATCTTCGTCGCCCGGATCTCGCGCGGGCGCACCCTGCGCGAGGTGATCTTCGGGATGTTGGGATACGGGAGCGCCGGGTGCGCGATCTTCTACATCGTCCTGGGCAACTACGGACTTCATCTCCAGATCGAGGGGCTCCTCCCGGTGACCGACCTGCTTCGCGATCAGGGCGCCCCGGCGGCGATCACGTCGATCGTCGAGTCGCTTCCGCTCGGGCGCCTGGTTCTGGGCGCCTTCTGCCTCGTGGCGATCGTCTTTCTCGCCACGACGTACGACTCCGCCTCGTACACCCTCGCCTCCAGCGCGACGCGCAGGCTTCCGATCGGCGGCCATCCGGCGCGCTGGCACCGCCTCTTCTGGGCCTTCGCCCTCGGGATCCTGCCGCTGTCCCTCATGTACATCGGGGGCCTGAAGGCCCTGCAGACCGCCTCCCTCGTCGTCTCCCTCCCGCTCCTGATCGTGGGGGTGATGATGGCCGTCTCCCTGATGCGATCGCTCCGTGAGGACGAGCGCTCCGGAATGTGAATCGGTGCAGATCGGGCCAGCGCGCCGGCCGCCCGTATCCCCCGCGCGACCCCGTTTTCCGCCGAATCCGTGCGTTTTTTTTATTGCATTTTCGGCCGGATGGCCGCACTGTAATCGGCCATCACGCTCGTTTTTCGGTCCGATCCGGCAGCGGACGTCCGCGCCGGAGATCCATTCTCCTGCTCGCTCACGGTGGGGTCCTCAAATGAAGCACCGGATGTCCCTACTCCTATCCCTGATCCTGGCATCCAACGGCATCGCGACCGCCGCGGAGGTTCACTTCGCGCCGGGGCGCGTCGCCGCGTCCGGGCTGACCGGGCCGTCCGACCTCGTCCTCGCGGACCTCGACGGGGACGGGAGACCGGACCTCCTCACCCTCTCCACGGACGGCGGCCGGATCGTCTGGTACCGGAACACGGGCGGGGCGATCCCGTTCGGCCCGCAGCGGATCATCTCCGACGTCGCTCTGAGCCCGCGGAGCATCGCGGCGGCCGACATCGACCGGGACGGCGACCTCGACGTCGTCTCCGCCTCCGCCGGCGATAGCATCATCGGCTGGCACGAGAACCTGGGCGGGGGGAGTTTCGGCGATCCGGCGGCGAACCGTCGGGTGATCGCCTCGACCGCCGCCGGCCCGGCCGCTCTGTTCGTGGCGGACATCGACCGGGACGGGTATCCCGACGTCGTCTCCGGCTCCTCCTTCGCCGCGCAGGTGTTCTGGTTCAGGAACGACGGCGCCCCGAGGACCTCCCCCGAATGGATCCGCGGCGACCTGCTCGATGCGGCCGGCAACGTCTCGGACGTGGCCGTGGCCGACCTTGATCGGGACGGCGACCCGGACGTCATCGCCGGCCTGGACGCGGCCCGGTCGATCGTCTGGTTCGAGAATGCCGACGGGGCCGGCTCGTTCGCCACGCCGGTGATCGTGCAGAACACCGACGGCGTCTCGAGCCTCTTCGTCGCCGATCCGGACGGTGACGGCGATCCGGACGTCCTGGCGGCCTCGTGTGACGACGGCACCCTCACCTGGTACCTGAACGACGGTGGGCCGGCCGACTGGATCGCGCGCGTGATCCCCTCCGCCGACCCCT
>JBFGDZ010000036.1:0-23129 GCA_041580375.1 Candidatus Polarisedimenticolia bacterium | reverse complement strand
GGAAGGCACGGCACGGCGGCGGCCGTTCCGTACGCGGCCCGCGTCGCCGGCATGACCGTCGGCCCGTCGCTCGACGCGACCGTCTCGACGCGATGCTCGTCGAGATCGTTCTCCACCTCCGACCAGAATCGATCCCAGGTCGTCTTCGGCGCCTCGAAGGTGGCGACCCGGATCCGGTCGGATCGATCGTCCAGGAGAACGCGAACGAGGAATCTCTCGCGTTGCTCCTCGACGCGCGACACTCCACCGACCCGGTCCGGCAGGCGCTTCCGCAGCCGATCGTAGTCGGCGGCCGGGAGATCGACGTGAGGGGGATCCGGACCGCGCCCGTCGAGGCGGTGGCCTGCCTCAGGCTCTCCGGCCGCGACCGCCGCATGGTCGCGCCGGCGGATCTCCGTGACCGGGCCGCGCTGATCGGGAACGCCCGGATCGATGCGTCCCGCACGCAGGTCGGCCGCCAGCGCCTCCGCCGCGCGCCTCGCCGCGGCGTGCATCCGATCGTCGTATGCATAGAAGTTCCGGGCCAGCCGATCGACGAGCAGGGGCCGCGCCAGACACTCCTGGATCAGCACGGGATCGTCGCCGAGCGCGGCGTACAGGGCGCGCAGCCTGTCCGGCATGCGCGACCCCCGGGCCATGCGCTCCGCCTCCCCGCGCAGCATCGCGGCCGTGACCGGCGTGCTCCAGAAGCGCTCGAGCGCGACCGTCTGCTTGAGATAGGTGCGGACCTTGCGCTCGAGGATCGCGCGCGGGACCGCCTCCTCGAACGGCCTGGTGGCGCCGCTCGCGTGGGAGTAGTACACGCGTTCGATGGCACGCTGGGCCCCGACGCGCTCCTCGAAGGTCAGACGCGCCGCGGCGGTCGAAGCCGTCGCGGCCGCCGCGCTCCCGGCGGGAGCGAATGGACAGCACAGGAGCAGGACCAGGCAGAGACGACGCGGTTGCACGGATCCCCCCGGACGTCACGCGAATCCCGGCAGGACGCCGGGAGCCGGGCCGCGCGGCCACGGGCCGTGCCAGTCCCGACAGGTGACGTCTTTCCTGTTCGTCTGAGCAAGATCGAGGCCACCTGCCGATCCGAGCTGCGGGCTACGCTTCTGCGGCATGGAGCGCCATTGCGCGCGGGGAGGAGCCCTCCTCGATCCACCTTGCGCGGGCGGCGCTCGATCGCGGCGAAAAGTTTTCGCAAGCCGGGAGGTCGAAGGAGACCGGAGCGCAACACGGGAGGCTGCCGGGCTCAGGCCGGGCCTCCCGCGCCGGCCGCTCCCGGAGGCAGGAGGGTCAGCGATGGGAGGAGGACGCGGGTGACGCCTTCCCGTCGCCGGAGTCGAGGTAGCGGAACAGCTGGACGCGCTGGCCCAGCTGATCGACCACGGCAAACCGGCCATCCCGGGCCGCGATGCCTGAGGCCCCGGCGAACTGCCCCGGTCCGCGGCCGCCTTCACCCACGAAGGTCAGCAGCGAGAAGTCGGCGTCGAAGATCTGGATGTTATTGAACGCGTTGTCGCTGACGTAGATACGACCCGCCTCGTCGACGGCGATGTCCTTCGGCCGCACGAGATCGCCGAACCCGACGCCCCGACGGCCGAGCTGATCGAGGTAGTCGCCGTCGGCGGTGAAAACCTGGACGCGCGCGTTGAGCTGATCCACGACGAACAGATCGCCTTCATGATTGAATGCGAGCGAGGTGGGATAGCTGAACTCTCCGTCCTCGTGTCCTCTCGTCCCGAATGAGAATGCGACCGCGCCGCTCTGCGCGTCGAGAACGACGATTCTGTGGGCTCTGGAGTCCGCGACGTAGAGCCGCCCGCCGTCCGGACTCAGGACCACATCGGTCGGGTTGTCCAATTCTCCCTTCTTACCGTACACGGCCCGGACGGCACCCTCGGCATCGATCGCCACGACCTTCCTCAGTCCGACGTCGGCGACGTAGACGATGCCTCCCGGGCCCGTCCCCATGCCGAGGGGAGTCTTGAGGCGGATCGGTCCCTGCGTGCCGAACACGTCCATTTTCCGCCCCTCGCGATCGAAGCGGATGAGCGACCCGCTGGCCGAGTCGGTCACCAGGAGCCGACCCTCCTCGTCGATGGCCACGGCGAACGGCTTCTCGAGCCGGTCGTACGGGCTCGACGGGGATGCCCCCAGCAGCATGCGCCGCCATTTCGACTCCGCCTCCACGTCCACCCGGCCGTGAATCACGTCGACGAGCCGGATGCGGGGCTCGTCAGGGGGAGGGGGCCAGACGTACGCGGCGTAGGCGTCCTCGCGCGCCGCTTTCTTCTTCTTGTCCCTGCCGGCCACGGCGTCCGCGTTCAGGCCCGAGGCGAGGCACGCGAGCGTCAGACAGAGAATCCCGGCCCTTCGCGCGAATTTGTTTTCTCTCACGGGCGACCTCTCATTTCGCATGACATTGGACGCAGGCCTCCGACGGACCGACCGCGTCCCACAGAAGAAGGCTCCTCGATCGGCTCTTGTGGGGATCGTGACAGGTGAGGCACGTCATCGCGCCGCGGTGTGTGGTCCTGCTCCTCTTCAGCTCATCCTCGCTCGGCGTGCCGAGCACCCGGTGATTCGGAACGGGATGGTTCCGCTGTCCGTCCGCCGAGAGCCGCAGCGTCGCCATGGCGCGCGCACTCTCGACGGGGACGTCGAATCGTCCAAGCAGCCTGACGGTTCCGAGCGCATCATCCGGTTTCGATCGCGCGGGATCGTGACAGGAGAGGCAGAGCTCGGGACCGGCGATCCGCAGGAGTCCGGCACGCGTTCCGCCGTGAGGCTCGTGGCAGGCCCGGCACCCGATCACCGTGATCGCACCGTGCGCGGATTCCCCCGCGCGCGGCCCCTTCTCATCGTGGCAGGCGAGGCACTCGCCGCCCCCGGGCTGCTTCACGAGCCTCTCCTGATTCGAGGCGTGTGGATTGTGGCAATCGACGCAGCGCGCGACGTCCATGGCCGGATGAGGAATCTCGGATTTCGCGGCGCGGTCACCGATCTCTTCATGACACATCAGACACAGCGCCGGCCCCCCCCCCTCCACCAGGCGCCCGGACGTTCCCTCATGGCAGGTCTCGCATCCCTCGAGCACCGGCGGGTGCAGATGGCGCGCCAGAAGATGCGGATGACCCGACCCGTGCGGCGTATGGCAATCCGTGCAGGTCAGCGACGCGAGGTCGGCCCCGAGATGCGCCTTCGTCAGATCCGCGTCACCGGAGTCGTGACAGCCCCCGCACAGATCGTGGGGCGGCGAGGCCAGGAGGCGGGGCTGATCGGAGGCATGGGGCCGGTGGCAGTTGAGACAGTCCTCCCCGGCCGGTGGATGCCCGGAGGGCGCCCTCGCCGCGTCCAGAATCTCTGCATGACAGGAGCCGCAGAGCCGTCCGCCGTCATCCAGCAGGAGACGCGATTGGTCGCTCATGTGCGGGTCGTGACAGTGCAGACACCCGGCCCGTCCCCCCTCGCCGTGAAGGGCCGCGTGGACGCTCCCGCCGTCCGCTGCCGGCGCGGCCGGATTCCCGTGACAGGCCGTGCACAGCCTCTCGCCCCGCGCCCTGAGTCGCACCCGGTCCCCGAGAGGCGCGCGATGACACGCGTCGCAGCTTCCGTCGGCGAACGGCGCGTGCAGGCCGCTCCCCCGAAGCAGGCGGGCGTTGCCGGATCCGTGAGGATCGTGGCATCGCGCGCAGTCGGTGGAGGGCGTCATCTGGCCTCCATGCTTCGCGTTCGACTCCTCCGGATCGTGGCAGGCGCCGCACAGCTCCGCCTGCGTGGCGACCAGGAGCGCCGGATGCGCGCTCGCGTGCGCTTCGTGACAGACGAGGCACGACTCCGTGGCCGGAGGGTGCGGATGGCCGATCGCCCCCCCGGCGGCGCCGGCCATCGCGTCGTGGCACTCGAGACAGAGCGCCGGCTCAGGCGTCCGGAGGGCGATCTGCGTGCCGGCCTCCGCGATCGTCACGTCATGGCAGAAGGAGCATCCGTCGCGGACCGGTCCGTGAACCGTCGCTGGACCCCGCAACCGATCCCCATGACAGGTGGCGCAGGCCGTCGCGGCATCACTCACGAGCCGCGGATGATCCGCCCGCGCGTCGGCGGTCCGGGGATCCGCAAAGAGGAGGAGCGGCGCGCAGCACGACAGAGCGAGGATCCGGATCCGCCACGCCGCACCGGCGGCCGCGGCGGTCGATGTGATCGCCGTGCGGGAGCCATCCTCCATCGAATCGATCCCTTCGACGTACGTCCCGATCCGATCCTTAACTTATCGGCCGGCCGACACCCGCGCAACACTCGGCCGCGCACCGTCATGCCCCGTTCCGTTCGACGGGACCCGATCGTCCAGGCATCGATCACCCGTTCCGGCATCGATCTCACCAGCATTGGTTACTCAATTGATCCTTCGATTCGCGATCACATATGCGCATCGTCGATCTCCCGGGACATGACGCTGGATCGCCGCCCACCCGGGACCTAACTTTTCCATAGACGCATCGGAGGCCGGTGCGATGAAGAATATCAATGGATTAGGGCATCCATTGAGAGCGATGACACCACACAGGAGGAACAGGCCATGAAACGTCTCGTCGTCATGTTCGTCGTCCTCAGCGGGATCGCGGGGCTCGCGACCGCGCAGACGGTCGTGGGCAGCAAACACGATCTGAGTCTGCCGGCCCTCGGGAACACGCCCGAGGTGTGCGTGTACTGCCATACGCCCCACCAGGCCGCCACGGCCAGCAAGCAGGATCCTCTGTGGAACCACACGCTCCAGGTCCTCACGACGACCTACGGCGTCTATGCCAGCACGTCGCTGAATTCGACCCCCGCTGAGATCGGCAACGTCGCGGCCGGATTGGCCCCGACCTCGTTTCTCTGCATGTCCTGCCATGACGGCACCGTGGCGCCATCGTCCCTCTACAACGACCCGAACAGCGGCGCCCCGACGGCCATTCCGGCCATCACCGGAAACTCCAACCTGGGCACCGACCTGACCGACGACCATCCGATCAACTTCGACTACACGGGCGCCCTGGCGACGGCCGACGGCGGACTCGTGACGCCGAACTCCACGAGCAGCGTCGACGCCGGCGGCCTGATCCCCCTGTTCGGCGGCACCGGCTCCCTGCAGTGCGCTTCGTGCCACGACCCGCACGATCCCACGAACACCCCGTTCCTCAGGGTCAGCAACGTCAACAGTGGCCTGTGCACCTCGTGCCACAACAAGTAGGTGATCCGGACGAGCCGTAAGCATCACGAGACCAATTGATCGACGGGGACCCGGGCCCCGCGACACGGGTCCGGACAGGCAGGGGGAGGGATGCGCCGTCCGGCACAGCGTTTGTTGACCGCACGCGTCGGACACCGACGTGTTCCCAGCGGTGCTCCACGCGCGATCGCCCCTTTCCTCGCCGCCCTGACGATCCTTCTCCTCGTGCCATCCCCGGCCCGCGCCCAGGAATTCGGCCGGTGGTCCTGGGAGGCCATCCTGGGACTGGGCGGACGCAGCCGCGACACCCTCCGCGACGGAGAGGCCGGGAGCACGCTCGACGAGCGGAACCTGGGGCTGGCGCTCGGCCTGAACGGTTTCATCGCCCATCCCGCCGTGAGCCGCTTCCGCCTCGGCGTCGATCTTCAGTTCACCGACACCGACGCCGGCGGGAGCCTCGACACGGATCGCCTCGGCCTGAACGGCGACGTCGAGATCTTCCCGCGCAGCCCCTACCGCGGATCGCTCCATTTCAACCGCCAGCTCTATGACTACAGCGGCGCTCTCGCCGACGACCCGTTCGCGGTGTTCGCCTCCCCCGATACGCTCACCAGTTACGGCGGGCGGTTCCGGGCCGCCCGGGGATTCCTCGGCGGGAGCCTTCTGGGTTTCGACCGGAACAGCGTCGATTTCCTTGGAGCCGGCACCGAAGACCACGAGTATGAACGCGAGTTCTACGACTGGTCGCGGGACACGGCCGACTTCTCCCATCACCTGCGCCTCGAGCACCGGTTCCGCAATCTGGGCACCGTCGACGTCGAGTACGACGAGCTGAGGCTGAACCTCGACGAGCGCGGCGATTTCTCTCCGGACCTGCACTGGACCCTGACCGGGTCGGCCGTGCGCCAGGAGAGCGACAACTTCGGCCTCGGTCGCCAGCAGATCGACGATTACCAGCTGCGCAGCCGGATCACCCACGACCTCCGGGATCGCGACGTGCTGGACGTCTTCTACGAGTTCGGCACGACCCGGCCCGACACCCGCGCCGACACCGAGAGCCACGGCCTCGCCGTCTCCTACAAATGGCGGCCGAACGAGATGTGGCACCTCGGGCCCACAGCCTCCTACGCGTGGATCGCGTCGGATCCCGAGCGGATCCGATCGCCCCGCGCGGGTTTCATCGCGGGATGGGACTGGAGACGCGCCGCGTGGAATTCGGCTTTCACCGCGCAGAGCACCTACGGCGTCGTGGAGCGGGAGATGGCCGGCACGAGCCAGGACGAGAGCCAGCTGAGCGGCTCCGTCATCGGGACGCTCGGTCACGGAGACGCGGAGGGGCTGCGCAAGGAGTTCGAGCTGGAGTTCGCGAGCAACCGACTGCGCGTCACGCAGTCGGGCCTGATCCCGCCTCCCGGCCTGGGGCTCCCGCTTCCGGGCCTGGGCGCGGAGGACGTGCAGCGGGCCCGCGTGAGCCTGGGACACCGGTGGGACTCGCAGTACCTCAACGCCTGGAGCGACTGGAACCGCCGCGCGACGATCGAGCTGACCACGAATCAGGAGGTCGTAACGGAGACGATCACCGCGGCGGTACAATACGGAGCGCACCGGTTCGACCTGAAGGCGAACCTCGCCGCGTCCGACGTGGAGCAGGTCTCGACGGGCGACCAGTCGATCCGATCCTTCAGCGTCGGCGCCGTGTGGCGCCCCTCACGATCGGTGCTCGTGAGAGGCTCGTATCGTTTCGACGAGCGACGGATCGCGCTCGCGCCCGACATCGACGGAAACCAGATCGAGGCCGGCATCCGCCTGCACATCGGGCTGCTGGATTTCGACGCCGCCTTCATCCAGAGCGATCAGCGCCTGGCCGGCGGGCCGGAGGTCACCATCCGGAGCCTCACCTGGACGATCACGAGGCGATTCGGCGGCTGGCTGCCGATCGTGAGCGGGCCGGGGCGGCGGGGGGTCATCCGATGAGACCGCGGGCATCCGACCGGCTTCTGGGGGTGGTCCTCCTCACCGCCGCCGCCACGGGATGCACCGCCCACCGGGCCGTGACGACGCGAAGCGCCGTTGACCTCGTGTGGCCGGCCGAGAATCCCCGCGTCCGCCTCCTGAGCATCGTCGATCTCGAGAACACGAAATCGGGCGGCGCAGCGCGACTTCTGAGCTGGATCGGCGGCGAGAAGCCGCAGTCCGTGTTCCGGCGTCCGTACGCCGTCGCGTGGGACGACGACGATCTCCTGGTGGCCGATCCCGACGCCGGCCGGGTCGCGCGCATCGAGCCGCGCGGGCGGATCACCCTGTCGCCGGAACGACTGTTCGCCCATCCCATCGGGATCGCCGCCTGCCCGCAGGGGATCCTCGTGACCGATTCCGTCGAGGGCACGCTGGCCCTGCTGGATTCCGATCTGCAGTTGGTCCGATGGCTCGCCGGAGACCTCGCCCGTCCGACGGGGATCGGCTGTGACGGCGAACGGATCTATGTCGTGGAGACGGGGGCGCACCGGATTCGCGTGCTCGAACCCCGCGGGCAGGATCGGAGTCTGGGCCGGCGTGGAGACGGGTCGGGCGAATTCAACTTCCCCGCCCCCATCGCCCTTCACGGCGGCGACCTCCTGGTGGGCGACACGCTGAATTTCCGCATCCAGCGTCTCGACGCCGCGACGGGCGCATCGCGACAGGCTTTCGGGCGGCTGGGCGACTCCCCCGGCGAGACCCCCCGGATCAAGGGCGTGGCCGTGGACGCCACCGGGCGGATCTGGATCACGGACGCGATCCTGGATCGTCTGTCTCTTTACGACCGGGATGGCGGCTTCCTGCTGAGCATCGGGGAGACCGGCGCCGATCCAGCCCGGTTCTCCTTTCCCGCCGGCATCGCGGCCCATCCGGACGGGCGGGTCGCGGTGGCCGATTCACTGAACCGGCGACTGCAGATCTTCGACCTGCTGGACGGCGGGACCGCGCGGCCCGAGTGACCCGCGCGATGGTGGGGCCGGCGCACGGTGCGCATGGTCGGGAATGGTGATGCCGAAACGGACGCATTTCGCCAGGCGCCGCTCGGCGGCGTTTCTTCTGCTGGTTGCCGGCGCGTGCGCGCTCGGACAGCGGGCGCTCCTGTACGCGCAGCCGGGCCACGTGGCCTCGACGGTCCACAACCTCTCGGCCTCGGGGCCGGGCGCGATCCGGGCGCTGGGCGAGAGCGAGGTCTGCAAGTTCTGCCACATTCCCCACAACGCCGTCGTCCCGGTTCCCCTCTGGGGGCACGCGCTCTCGGAGGCCCGGTACACCATGCCGGCGATCCGCCGGGGCCGGGGACCGTCCGTCCCCGCAGGCCAGCCGGACGGAAGCTCCCGCCTCTGCCTGTCCTGCCACGACGGGACCGTGGCCCTGGGGGACATCGCCGGCGAGCCGCGACCGGTGGCGATGCTCGGCGCCACGCGTCTCACTCCCGGCCGCCGTGGCCATCTGGGAACCGACCTGAGCGGCAGCCATCCCATCTCGTTCGTCGTGCCGGAGGTTGGAGTCGACGCGAGCGACGGCGAACTCGACATGGGGCTGCGGCCGCTGGGCGTGATCCGCGCCGACCCGGATGTCCGCCTCGACGATCGGGGGAAGATGCAGTGCACCACCTGCCACGATCCGCATTCCGATCGTTATTACCAGGCCGGCCGGGTGCCCCGCTTCTGGGTGAAGCCGACGGTCGGGGAGGTCTGTCTGACGTGTCACGCGCCCCGCTGAAGGTCCTGGTGTGCGTGACGTCGCTGGGGCTGTTCTCCGGCGTCTGGGGGATCGACTCTCACATGGACCCGAGCCTCGTTCCGAGCGGTTGTCCCGCCTGCCACCGCGGGCATGGGGAGCCGCGCTCGCCCATGCTCCCGGCTCCGCAGACGCAGCTCTGCCTCTCCTGCCACGGGTCGCGGGCCGGGCTCGACCGGCGCGCGGCCCGCGGCGACGTGGCGCCCGGCACCCGCTCGACCTCCCTCTCCTCGACGCTCTCGAGCCCCTTCGTCCATCCGATGAGCGACGAGGCCTTCTCCCGGCACGAGCCGGGGGCCGTCACCTGCACCTCGTGTCATTCCCCGCATCGCGGTCTGCCCCTGCGGGGGCCCGGAGCCCGGATCACCGGAATGCGCAGGATCTCTCCGAGGAACCCGAACCGGTTTGAATACGAGCTCTGCATGAGCTGTCATGGCGGCGAGGGGTTCGACAGCCGGAGTCCGCTCGACATCGGCCGCCTGTTCAATCAAAGCAGCCGCTCCTCGCACCCGGTCGTCGCCCCGTCGACCGAATCCTCCCGCTCCATCGCGCCGGCGCTCGCCGGCCGCGAGATCAACTGCACCGATTGTCACGGCAACAGCGATCCATCGGGCCCGCGGGGCCCGCACGGCTCGACCGTGCGCCACATCCTGGTCGCCGGATACAACACCGTCGACGGCAGCCCGGAATCGTCCGGGGCCTACGCCCTCTGTTACTCGTGCCACGATCGCGACCGCCTGCTGGACTCGTCCTCGTTCCCCCAGCACCGTCTGCACGTGGTCGACGAGCGGACCTCCTGCGCGACCTGTCACAGTCCCCACGGGTCGATCCGGAACCGGGCGCTCATCCGGATCGGGGAGGAGACTTTGCCGACCGGCATCTCCCCGTCACTGCAAACCGGGCTGCTGTCCTTCATCTCCAGCGGACCCGGCTCGGGCACCTGCTACCTGACGTGCCACGGTGTCGATCACGCCCCGAAGGGCTACGGCGCGATCGAGCCCCACATTCTCCACGGCTCCATGCCCCTGACCGGAGGCGGACGATGACTCGTGGCACGCAGATTGCTCAGGTCCATCGACGATGAAGACGCGCCGGTTCCGCCGATCGGTCTTCCTGTGCGTGGCCCTCGTCCTCATCTCTCTCATTCTCCACCAGGCTCACCGGCTGCTCGCGCAGAGTCCGATCGGGGCGCCCGCCGCGACTTACCTGACGACCTGGCGCACGGCCGTCCGGCCGAACGACATCGCCACCGATCCGGAGGACGGCACCGTCGCGGTGATCGACGCCGGCAACGGCTCGATCGAGATCCTGCGTCCCGGCGGAACGCACAGGGGCTTCCGCAGGAGTTTCCGGGACCCGCGCTGCGCCGCCTTCCTGCCCGGCGGCGTGCTGCTCGTCGGCGAGGCGGCGTCGGGCTCCGTCAAGGGGTACGACGGGCAGGGCCGCGTCGTCCTGACGCTGGGGAAACCGCACGGTGAGTTCGCCACCCCCAACGACATCGCGATCCACCCGGGAGCGGGCAGCGTCTACGTCGTCGACAGCGCCGCCGACACGATCGGGGTCTACCGGATCGCGGACGGCGCGTTCCGTTTCCGGTTCGGCTCGAGCGGCGCGGGACCCGGCGAGCTGCGGTTCCCGATCTCGATCGCGGTGAGCCCGGGGCTGGGCGAGGTGTTCGTCGGCGACTCCCGCAACCGGCGCATCGCGGTCTTCAGCGCCGCGACGGGGGTGTTCCTGCGCAACATCGGGACCGCCGGGGGCGACGACGGCGAGATCAGCTTCGTGGGCGGGCTCCACGTGGACGGCGATCACCGGGTGTACGCGATCGAATCCCTCGGCGGCTTTGTCCAGATCTTCGATCCCTACGGCGGGATGGTGGGCCGCATCGGCGAGCACGGCAACGGCGCCGGCCAGCTGCGCGCTCCGAAGGCGGTGCGGATCGACCGGTTCAACCGGCTCCTCGTCACGTCGTTCCTCGACGACCGGATCGAAGTCTGGGGGCTGGACGCCTTCGAGAATCCGGTCGATCAGGACATCACGGTTTTCGCGAGCGCCATCCCCGCCCACATCAACCCCCGGCTCCCGAGCTTCCAGGTCGTCTTCGACGTGCAGGGCGTCGACCCCTCGGCCCTCGACCCGGCCACGCTGCGGATCAACGGCGTGGTCTCGCCCGATCCGGGCACCTACCGCATCGGCCGCCACCTGTCGATCCGGTTTCCGACTTCGGAGGTCCTGGCCACCCTGCCCGCGGGCTTCAGGGGAGACGTGACCCTGAAACTGAGCGGCGCCACGCGCGGCGGCGTGCGCTTCGAGGGTGAGATCCCGGTCGCCATCGTGCCGGCGCCGCCCGGCCCCCGCGACGCGAAGGAGGCGCGGCGATGAGCGGGCCCGTCGGCCGGCTTCGGCGCGCGGGAGCGTGCGCTCTCCTCGTGATCGCTTTCGTTGCGCTCGCGCCGGTCGTCCTCGCGCTCGATCCGCCGCACGACGCGCCTCCGGGGCCGACCAACTGCAGCGACTGCCACAGCACGCATGGATCGGCGGGATTCTTCCTCATCAATCAGAACTTCATCCAGGATCTTTGCTACACCTGCCACGACGGCGTGACCGCCACCGAGGTGCAGACGCACATCAACCCCACCAAGGGCCCCTGGCAGGGCCGGGACTACGACGGCAACGGCCAGGACATCGTCTGCGTCGACTGCCACGATCCGCACACGCAGCTTTCGGCGCTGGGACAGAATTTCGTCGGCTTCCGTGACGGCGCGGGGAACAACATCCTCCGTCTGACGCCGGGCGGGCCCCGAACGATCCTCTACGACAGCACCGCGCTGCGTTCCTCGTACATCAAGAACAATCCGAGCAACGGGATGTGCGAGGTCTGCCACTCCGCCACGACCGTCTTCACCTTCGGCAGCGACACCGACACGCATTTCGGTCAGGCCTCGGCCCAGGCGTGCGTCACCTGCCACCTGCACAGCGCCGGCTTCCAGCCGATCGGCGCGAACTGCGTCGAATGTCACAATCAGACGCAGGGCGGCCGGCGCCAGATCACCGACAACGTGCCGGCGAGCACGACGGGCGAGTTCGGCACCGCCTTCACCTCCCACCACGTGAACGACGGCACGGGCAGCGAGATCGTGACGAAGTGGGATTGCGTGGTGTGCCATGCGGAGGGGGACGTGCTGACCGGCGATGCGGACGCCACCTACCACCAGGTCAACGGCGTGCAGCTCAAAAACGCCGACACCGGCGCGGCGCTGGCCGACTGGGCCGGGCTCACGGCGGCGCAGCGATCCCAGTTCTGCCTGAGCTGTCACGACACGGACGGGGCCACGATCGTCGCCGGGCGATCCGATCCCGACCCCGACGCGACGACCGATCCGCTGAACCCCTTCAACGACGGGTTGACCAACGCGCACGAGCCGGACGGCTTCGACGGCAGCCCCGCCCCGCACTCGCGCGGGCGCGTGCTGGACGTCAATGCCCAGTTCAACACGCTCAACACGAGCCATCACGCCGTCCTGGGCGCCGCCTACGGGTCGGCCGCCCCCTTCGGGTCCAGCGTCGACAACGCGATCCAGGGCGTGCGGATCGATCTGGCGTGGAACTCGACGCTCGACTGCGAGGACTGCCACTACGGGTCGGCGACGACCCTGCTGAGCGGGCACGGAACCGCCAACGCCCGCTATCTGCTCCGCGACCTGAACGGCAACGACACGCTGGCCTCGGCGGGCAACGTCCTCTGCTACCGATGCCACAATCCCTCCGACGCCGTGAGCGTCTTCCCGGAGCACGATCGGGGAAATCACATCGACGACTCCCTGAACCTGTTCGGAATCTCCTGTCTCAACTGCCACGGCGGCGGGACGTGGGGAGGGATCCACGGCGTCGACGCCCCGGTCACGGACGACGACGGCGGCGGCAGTTACAACCCGAACGTCTTCACCTACGGTTCCGGCCTCGACCTGATGAGCAACTGGACGAACTGGGCCGCCAACGGCGTCTCCTGCTCCTCGCGCAACTCGTCGACGCGGCTCAACAACTGCACCCAGCACGGCTCGCGGAACTGGGAT
The DNA here is from genome assembly GCA_041580375.1 of Candidatus Polarisedimenticolia bacterium. Lineage (GTDB taxonomy): Bacteria > Acidobacteriota > Polarisedimenticolia > Gp22-AA2 > Gp22-AA2 > JAPUIN01. The sequence goes on along the minus strand of JBFGDZ010000036.1, from coordinate 10,103 downwards.
CGCATCGGCGCCACGCCCACCCGGACCTACCGCAACCCGTGAGCCGGAACGATGGCAACGCGGCGGTGGGGGCGCGCCCGCGCCCTGCGTCGGGTCCGCGTGCCGCGTGGATGCGTCGCTCGATCGAAGTCCTCGGCTCGGGACGCCTGGCGATCGCGCTGCTGGCCGCACTCGCGCTGCTCCTCTTCGCGTATCTCTTCGTGCCCCAGTTCGGTCCCGGTGAGGACGAGCGTCTCGAGCGCTGGGTCGAGGGAGCCGGCACGCCGGGGCGCGTGGTCCGCTGGCTGGGCCTGACCGGCGTCCGCGGCTCGGCTTGGCTGAACGGGACGTTCGCCCTTCTGTCCGTGAATCTCCTCGTATGCTTGATCCGGCGTTGCCGGCCCGCGCTGCAGCGCTGCCGCTTTCCCGACGCGCCGCACATGAGCCACGTCGACTGGCCGTCCCGCGCGATCGACGCCGGGTGTCTGGATGCGGGCGAGGTCGCGCGGATCCTGAGGCGGAGCGGATATCGGACGCTGGTTTCGGGTGACCTGGTGTACGGCCTGCGCGGACGGTGGGCCGCCGCCGGTCACTGGCTCTTCCACGCCGGCCTGCTGCTGCTCATCGTCGCAGGCGCCTGGCTCGCGGCGAGGCCCGCCTCCTTCCGTGGTACGATCGGCGTCGGTGAAGGTGAATCCTTCGATCTCAGTCGCGCCCCTTTCCTGTCGACCAACACGGTCGTTCCGACGGACGGCCCCGATCTCCGCTTCGCCCTCGAACGGATCGACGTCCTCACGGACGGCGGGGAGGTGCGCCGGCTCGAGGGGCGTCTGTTCACCTCGAACGGCACCCAGGCCCCGATCGCGATCAACCGGCCCTACCGCGAGGGCCCGTACCAGGTTCTGGCCCACGGGTTCGGGCACATGCCGGGCTGGGTCATCGTCGACCGGCGCGGGCGGATGCTGAAGGGGGCATGGGTCAAGCTGGTGCCCTTTCCCCTGGACGGAGAGGATACGTTCCGCATCGGGCCCAAAACCAGCGACGTGCGGGTGCGCTTCTATCCCGATCACCGGGCCGCGGAGGACGGCGACCGAACCGCCGGCGACGAACCCCGCAATCCGCGCTTCCGGACGAGCATCCGTCTGCTCGGCGAGCCGATCTACGACGGGCTGCTCGCCGCAGGCGAGCGCGTTCCGATCGGCGACGGCCGCGAATTTTTCTTTCTTCCGGAGATCCGCCGGTACCTTCTGCTGGATGTCATGCGCGAGACCGGGCACCGGGTCGTGTTCGCGATCCTGGCGCTGATGATCCTCGGACTGGTCCTCCGGTACGGCAGGCTCCGTAAGGAGATCCTCGTGCGCGCCGGCGGCGGATCCCCGCGCATCAGCGGCCGCTGCGAGATCCTGGAGAGCCTGTTCGAGGAGGATCTGGAGCGCCTGGCGGATGAGATGTCGCGGCGGGCCCGCGGCGCCACGATCGGGAGGATGGCCTCATGAGCGGCACGGAGTTCGCGACCTTCTGGACGACGATCTTCGCATACGTTCTGGGCGCCGGCCTGGCGATGACCGGGCTCGTCCTGCGCAGGGAGCGCCTGGCGACCGCCGCCCTCTTCGCGTGCGGGGCCGGGCTGCTCCTTCACATCGCCACGCTCGGCGCGCGGATCGCCTACACGGGGCACCTGCCGGTCGCGAGCCGGTACGAGAACGTCCTCACAGGCGCGGCGGTCGTGATGCTGTTCAACGTGCTGGCGATCCTCAAACGCCCCGGCCTGAAGCCGCTCCTCGTGTTCGCGGCGCCGTTCGTCCTCCTGATGCTCGGCTACGGGCTGCTGAACCAGCCCCGCTACACGACGATGTCGCTGGTGCTGGACAACCTCTGGATGTTCGTGCACATTTTCTTCGCCTGGCTGGCGTACGGAGCCTATTCGGTGGCCGCGGCCCTCGGCGTCGTCTATCTCCTGCGCGCGCGCAAGGGCCGGGCCGGCGCCCCGCCGGAAAGTCTTCCCGCGCTGCTCGGACGACTCCCCCAGCCGCCGGTCCGTGACGATCTGATGTTCCGCGTCGTCATCCTGGGCTTTCTGGCCCACGTCGTCATGATCGCCTCGGGCAGCATCTGGGCGCGCGACCTGTGGGGCAGCTACTGGAACTGGGATCCGGTCGAGACGTGGGCGCTGCTCTCCGCGCTGCTCTACGGCCTGTGGATCCATCTGCGGCTGACGCTGGGCTGGCGGGGTCGGCGCATGGCCTGGCTGGCGGTGGCCACGCTCGTCACCGTCCTCATCGCCTTCTGGGGGACGAATCTGCTCGGCACGACGAGCCATTCACTCGACGATCTCAGGCTCCGGGCACCGTAGGGGGAAGCGCGCTTGGCCGTCTTCGTGATGCTCAACAACTACATGCACGATCTGGCGACCGCCGTCTTCGCGGTGAGCGCGCTGGCTGCCTGGTTCCTTCTCCGGTCGCGCGCGGCCGGCAGCGCGCCGGATGCCCTGCGGCCGGTGATCGACGGTCTCGTGCGGGTGGGCCTGCTCGCGCTGGCCTGGACGCTCGCCGGGGGCGTGATCCGCGCGCTGGCGTTCCGTCGCTACGAGTGGATGGAGGCGGCCGGCCGGAGCCAGATCCCGGCGCTGGTGGTCAAGCACGTGATCCTGGCCGCGCTCGTCGTCACCGGGCTCGTGGTCCTGATCAGGGTCCGGCGGCTCGGCCGCGCCGGCCTTTCCGGATGCCCGTCCCGATGAAGCCCAGGATCCTCTTCGTCACGCCCCCCTATCACTGCGGCGTGGTCGAGGTCGCCGGCCGCTGGATCCCGCTCCATCTCGTCTACCTGGCCGGGAGCGCGCGGCAGGCGGGATTCGAGTGCGTGATCTACGACGCCATGAGCCTGGACGCTTCGCACGAGGAGATCGCCGGGGTGATCGAGTCGACCCGGCCGGACATCGTGGCGACCTCGTGCATCACCTCCACCTACCCGGACGGGCTCGAGATAGCGCGGACGGCGAAGGCCATCGGCGCCCGCACCATCATGGGAGGGGTGCACCCCTCGTTCATGTGGCGCGAGGTGCTCGGTGAGGAGGGCCACCCGGTCGATTTCGTGGTGCGCGGCGAGGGGGAGGAGACGCTCGTCGAGCTCCTGACGGCGTTGCGGGACGGCGGCTGCCCGGAGGGGGTCCGGGGCATCGCGTACCGCGACAATGGAACGATCGCGGCCACGCCGCCGCGCCCGCGCCGCCCGCACCTCGACGGCCTGCCCCTCGCGTGGGACCTGCTCGAATGGCCCACCTACACCTACTTCGTCTATCCGGGCTCCCGGCTGGGCGCGATCAGCACCTCCCGCGGCTGCATGCACGGCTGCACGTTCTGCTCCCAGCAGAAATTCTGGGAGCAGTCCTGGCGGGGCCGCTCTCCCGAGCGCGTCGTCGACGAACTCGAGAGCCTCCGGCGCGAGCACGGCGTCGACGTGGTTCTCCTCTCCGACGAATACCCCACGCCGGACGCCGCCCGCTGGGAGCGGTTCCTCGACCTGGTGATCGAGAGAGATCTCGGACAGCGCCTTCTGCTGGAGACTCGCGTCGACGACATCGTGCGCGACGAGCGCATCCTCGACAAGTACGTCGCCGCGGGCGTGACCCACGTCTACGTCGGCGTCGAGGCCACCGACCAGGAGACGCTCGACCTGGTCAAGAAGGATGCCAGCCTCGAGACGGGCATCCGGGCCCTTCGCCTCCTGCACGATCACGGTCTCATCAGCGAGACCTCCTTCGTCCTCGGGTTTCCCGACGAGACGCCGGAAAGGATCCGGCGCACGCTGGATCTGGCCAAGACGTACGACCCGGACAACGCCCACTTTCTCGCCATCACCCCCTGGCCGTACGCGGACCTCTGGCGCGAGATGGAGCCGTACGTGGCCACCCGCGACTACCGCAAATACAATCTCATCGACCCCATCGTGCGCCCTCGGGCGATGAGCCTGAAGGAGGTCGACGCCGCCATCGTCGATTGCTACCGCTCGTTCTACACGGCCAAGGCCCTGTCCGTCTTCGCCGACCGTAACCTGGAGCGGCGTCAGTACATGCTGCGTTCCATGAAGCTCATCATGGGCAGCTCGTTCGTGCGCAAGAAGATGGCCTCCGGTCAGGGCATGCCGCCGGAGATCCGTGCCCTCCTGCACAGGATCGGCCTGAGCGAATCGTCGTCGTCCTGATCGATTCGATCCGCGCCCGGCGGTGATAGGATTGCTGGTCGGCTTTTCCTCTTCATCCGTCGGGAGGTCGCATGCGCATTCTGGTGAGCGGGGCGTCCGGTCTCGTCGGTTCGGCCCTCATCCCGGTCCTGACGGCCGGGGGGCATGAGGTCGGGAAGTTCGTGCGACCGCCGCGGACGCCGGGTTCGCGGGACGCCCGGTGGCATCCGGCGTCGGGGGAGATCGACGCGGCGCGATTGTCGGGGGCGGAAGCGATCGTGCATCTCGCCGGCGAGAGCATCGCCGCGGGGCGCTGGAACGAGGCGCGCAAGGAGAGGATCCGCAAGAGCCGCGTCGACGGGACGCTTCTCCTCTGTCGCGCGCTCGCCAGGATGGACAAGCCGCCGCGGGTCCTGGTCGCGGCCTCGGCGGTCGGATTCTACGGGGATCGGGGGGACGAGATCCTGACCGAGAGCAGCCCGCGGGGGAAGGGGTTCCTGCCGGCCGTCTGCGTGGCGTGGGAGTCGGCGACCGAGCCGGCCGAGGTCAAGGGGATCCGGGTCGTCAACCTGCGTTTCGGCGTCATCCTGTCGCGCCGCGGCGGCGCGCTGAAGAAGATGCTCCTTCCCTTCCGGCTGGGGCTCGGCGGAATCATCGGCGACGGACGGCAGTACATGCCCTGGATCGGGATCGACGACGCCGTCGGCGTGATCCTGCACGCGCTGGCGAACCCGGCCATGCGGGGCCCGGTCAACGCGGTCTCCCCCGAGACGGCGACCAACAGGGAGTTCACCAAAGCCCTGGGGCGTACGCTCGGCCGTCCGACGATCTTCCCGATGCCGGCCTTCGCGGCCCGCCTCGCGTTCGGCGAGATGGCCGACGCGCTCCTGCTCGCGAGCGCCCGGGCCGTTCCCGAGGCCCTCCAATCGTCCGGCTATCGTTTCCATCACCGGGGGATCGATGCGGCCCTCAGCCACATCCTCGGGCGGTGAGACGAGCGGGCCGGCACGCACGCGCGCGATCCGCGGCGTGCTGTGGCGCGTGCTGTGGCTGAATCTCCTCGTCGCCGGCGCGAAGCTGATCTACGGCATCATGACGGGCGCGATCAGCATGATCGCCGACGGACTCCACTCGATGCTGGACTCGTCCTCCAACGTCATCGGCCTGATCGGGACGGCCGTGGCGGCGCGCCCGCCGGACAAGGGACACCCCTACGGCCACCGCAAGTTCGAGGTCATCGCGGCTCTCGGAATCGTCTTCCTGCTCTGCCTCGCCTGCTGGGAGATCCTGTCGGGCGCGGTGATGCGCCTGACGGCCGGAGGCACGCCGATCGTCACGCCCCTCAGCTTCGCCATCATGATCGTCACCATGGTGATCAACGCCTCGGTCAGCGTCTACGAGAAGCGGCGCGGGCAGGCCCTCGACAGCCCCATCCTGACGGCCGACTCCCTCCACACGCGAAGCGACGTGTTCGCCTCGCTGGCCGTGATCGCGGGGCTCGCCGGCACGCGGCTGGGCCGGCCGTGGCTCGATCCGGTCGCCGCCTTCGTCGTTGTGCTGCTGATCGGGCTGGCGGCGTACCGGATCGTCGCGGCGTCACTGGACGTGCTGGCCGACGCGCGCGTCTACACGCCGGAGGAGATCGCCTCGGCCGCGATGGAGGTGCCGGGGGTGATCGATCTGCACCAGATCAGGACGCGCGGATTGCCGGATCACGTGCACCTCGACTTTCACCTCACCGTCGCCCCGGAGACCACGACGAGCGAGTCGCACGACATCGCCCACCGCGTGATCGACCTGATCCAGACACGGTTCCCCGGGATCCGCGACGTCACGCCGCACGTCGAGCCGCCTGACTGCCCCGGCGGGTCGGGGCGCGCGCGGGAGGAGAGGGCCCGATGACGACCGCCTGCGAGCTGCCCGAGAAGAACCCGACGCCGGAGGAGATCCGCGACATCCTGAAGTCCGCGCGGAGGATCGCCGTCGTCGGCCACTCCGACCGGCCCGATCGCGACAGCTACCGGGTCGGTCGCTACCTCGCGGAGCAGGGGTATGAGGTCTTTCCCGTCAACCCGAACGCAACGTCCCAGGGCGGTCTGCGCTTCTACCCGGATCTGGCATCGTTGCCCGGGTCGATCGACGTCGTCGACATCTTTCGGAAGGTCGAGGCGATCCCGGCGATCGTGGACGAGGCGATCCGCGCCGGCGCCCGGGTGATCTGGATGCAGGACGGCCTGGCGCACAACGCCTCGGCCGGGAAGGCGCGAGCCGCCGGGCTGCGCGTCGTCATGAGCCGCTGCATGATGCGGGACCACCGCGCCCTGATCGCCGGAGGCTGAGGCCGCCGGACCGCCGACGCGGCCCCGATGGCGCCGCTCCCGCGCCCCATTCCGCCCCCCCTCGCTTCATCCGGCCCTCATCGCTCAATCCCGCCTCGTGAACCGGGATGGCACGTCGATTGCTTTGAGATCAGTGCGACACAGCGGGGAGAAGGCTCCGGGCAGAGCGGTGGTCCCCAACATTCCTCCACGAAGCGCGGCCGCGCGCGATGCCCGGAGCCGGATAGTCGGGACCCTCGGTTGAGTCACCACACCGAGCGTTTGGTCCTCAAGAGCCTGGTAAGGCTCATGCCGGGGGTCCCGCAGCCCGATGACGCCGGACGGAGCGAAGCTGGCGTTCCGCCCGGAGAAGGCTCCCCGACCATTCCTGGGGTGAGGCCGGGAACCCCTCGACCCACCTCGCTCCAGGTTCACGGCCCCTCCGCGCTGGTTCCCTGCCACGCGGAGGGGCCAATCGTTTTCCGCGAAATTTTCACCGCCGGGCGGGTAATATTGCGCGGGCTCTCCCCCGAACCGGTTAGCCCGGGTCACCCGGCCGGACGTCCGGGTGCTGGCCCCCCGCTCCCCCAGCGTGGCGCCGCCGCAACCGGCGGACGAGCGGATAGAGCACGAACCCGCTCAGCAGGGCCGGCCCGCCGTACGCGACGTACTCGCTGCCGCTCCCGAACATGGCGATCAGAGCGATCGCGATCGGCGGAATGATGATCAGGAGCAGGCCCCGCCGGCCCAGGGGAATGGTGAACCGGTAGCCCTGCTTCGAGGTGGCGCTTGGATCGAGATCCGGCCGCCAGCGGAGCCGCCACATCGCCAGGAAGATGAAGATGTAGACCATGCAGAAGAGCCACATGTCGAGGACGATGATCGATTTCAGATCGAGATGGCTCAGGATCGCGTAGATCACCGCCCCCATGAGCAGCGAGACCCAGGGGGTACCGTACTTCCTGTGCGTGAGGGCGAGCTGTTTCGGCAGGAAGCCGTCCTGCGCCATGCTGAACGGGATCCTCGAGTAGGCGAGCGTGTAGGCATTGAACAGGGCGAAATTGCAGATCACGCCCGCGAACGAGATCCACGTTCCGAGCACCGCGCCGCCCACGATCCAGCCGACGTCGATGAAGGATCCGGCCGAGAGGCCGGCCCAGTCGGGCGTGATCGCCAGCGTGACCAGGAGAGGAAGAAGATAAGTCGGCACGGTCAGTGCGATGGCGATGAGAACCGCCTTGAGGTAGTTGCGCCGCGGATCCTCGATCTCCTCCGCCACCGTCGAGAGGGATTCGTAGCCCGAGTAGTTCCAGATGCCGATCAGGACTCCCGTGCCGAGCACGGTGAGCAACCCGGTGTCGGGCGGCATGAACGGCTGGATCGGCGAGTGATCCCAGTGCAGGAACCCCAGCGTGCACAGCACGAAGAACGGGCTGAGAATGAAGATCGTGAACAGCAGGGACGAGTAGCCGACGACCTGGATGCCGCGCAGGTTCCCGAGCGTGCAGATCGCGATGATCAGGTAGCAGGCGATCTGGCGTCCGGCCGTCACGCCGAGGTCGGGGATGACGTCCGCCTCGGCCAGCCTCCTCAATATGGGCTCGGTGTACTCGGCGACCAGGACGGCGTAGAGCGCCGTGTCGAACCAGGAGCCGACGATGGTCCACCAGCCGACCTGGAATCCCCAGAAATCGCCGAAGACGGTGCGGACCCAGCGGTAGTACCCGCCCTCCACGGGGAAACGGCTCCCCATCTCGGCGGATGCGAGCGCGAGGGGAAGGCCGAACAGGACCGGCAGGAGGAGGATGAGCAGGATGGTGAACCCGGGCCCCAGCTCCGGGACCATCTCCTCCACGCCGAACGGCCCCGCCGCGGAGAGGCAGAAGACCAGGCCGACGAGCGGCAGGAGCTTCAGTCCCCTGCGGGGGAGCGGGCCCGGGGCGCTCAAGCGACCGATTCGGCGCAGGCCTCGTCGGCCGCCTTCAGGATGCGCCTGAGCTCACGCTCGGCCTCGGGCGGAAGCGGATCCTCGTCCGGCAGCGCGAGGATGCGCTCGACCTCGGCGCGCGCCTTCGCGATCTCGTCGTGCCCGTCCTCGAAGTACTTGTCGTAGGTGTTGCGGTAGCCGAACTCCGGAAAGAAGATGGCGCCCCCGCGGACTCCGTCCAGCGTCTCGCGGAAGCCGAGGAAGTGCTGTCCCGGACCGGCCTTTTTGATCAGGTCGATCATGAGCGAAGCGTCGTCGACGGCGATCCCCTGGCGGATCCGCTTCACCATGCGCGCGATCTCCGCGTCGATGATCATCTGGTTGAGGGACAGCGTGTTGTTGTCGTCCAGCACGCCGATCCCGTTCAGCATGTCGGCGCCCGACAGCGCCGCCGCCAGGCCGGTCTGCATCGACTCGTACGCCGCCTGGATCCCGACCACCTTGGCATCGTTGTTGAGCCCGACGCCGAGGGACGGGACCTCGTAGAAGCGAGCGATCTGGCCCAGGGCCAGGTTGAACAATGGGATCTCCGGCCCGCCCGTCGAGGCCATGCCCGATTTCATGTCGAGGATCTCCGGTCCGAGGGGGAAGATCAGCGGCGCGCCGGGAGCCGCGACCTGGTAGATGACGACCCCCGAGAGGAACTCCACCATGCTCATCAGGCAGGTGCCGGCCACCGAGACGGGGGCGGTCGCTCCGGTCAACGGCATCGGCCAGACGACGATCGGCACGCCGGCCCGCGCGAGATCGAGGCACAGTTCGGTCATCTGCGGCTCGTGCTGCAGCGGCGACACGGTGCAGGCCACCACGGAGAATATCGGCCGGCGCCTGATCTCGTCCCGGCTCCCCTGCAGCACTTCGAGCATCTCCATGGCGAACGGCAGGTGCGGAGCGAGCTGGATCTCGTGCTGGATGTGCTTGCTCGTCGTCGCGAAGGAGTGGTACATCTCGTGCAGGACGCGGCTCTCCCCGGGCACGTCGAAAGGCACGACCATCGGCCAGACGAAATCGATGATGTCGAGGTGCTGGGCGATCTTGCTGGAATCTCGCAGGTCCTTCACCGTGCCGTTGCGGCGGTCGCCCGTGATGTGATCCTGCGTGAAGCTCGCCTGTCCGTTCGTGGTGATGAACAGGTCGGAGCCGTCCACGCGGATGTCATGCTTCGGGTTGCGGGCCCCCAGGGTGATCGCGCGCGGCGTTGATCGGATGCAGCGCTCGACGAGATCCGGCTTGAGCCGCGCGATGCCCGAGTCGAAGTCGACCTTCTGGCCCTCGGCCTCGAGAAGCTCGAGGCAACGGCGGCTCTCGTACCGGATGCCGACGCTCTCGAGCAGATCGAGGGCCCCGGCGTGCAGTCTCCGGATCTCCTCGTCGCTCAGGATGGTCGTGATCGGTCGCATGCCGGGGGGCCCCGTCCGTCACCGTGGATGATGCTGGCGCCGCATACGGATTATCCATGCCGCGGCGGGCGCCGCGCAACCCCCTGCCCCGGGCCGACTCCGTGCCGATGCCGTAACGGCTTGAGACTCCGCGGGACGGGTCGCCCCGGAAGCCGTAACAGCATCTTCCCCCATGCGAGCGCCCGCGCGCGATCCGACCTGTGGTAGATTGGGGAAACAGCATCGAAGCATCGTTGTCGC
>JBFGDZ010000035.1:0-23213 GCA_041580375.1 Candidatus Polarisedimenticolia bacterium | reverse complement strand
GCGCGACAGGTCGGCGCGCACCTGGGGGAGGTTGCGCCGGTGGAACGATCCGGCGTGGAAATCGACCAGGTAGTCGCAGCGGCGCACGACGGTGTCGAACAGTCGCCGGGCGATGCGCGACGCGGCGCTCCCGTCCGGGCGACCGGGGAAATGCCGGTTCAGATCGCGGCGATCGGGAAGGTAGCGAGAGCGGCGCCGGAATCCCTGCAGGTTGACGATCGGGACCCCCACGAGCGTCCCGGACAGCGTCCGGGTGTCGGATCGCCTGAGGACGCGCCTCACGATCTCGACGCCGTTCACCTCGTCGCCGTGGATGCCGCCGGTCAGGCAGAGCGTCGGCCCGGGGCTCATCCCGCGCTGGACGAAGACGGGGATCGCCACCGGGTCGCCGGCGAAGCTCTCGCCGGTGACGAGCCCGATCTCGACGTGCTCGCCGGGACGGATCGTCTGGCCGAGGAACTCCATCTCGCCGTGGAGGGCCGCCGGCTCGTCCGGCCGCGCGATCGAGGGGATCGCGGCCAGGAGGATCAGGGACGTGAGGATGAATCGTCGCATGCTCTGTCTCGGAATCGGGTCGATGCGGGAGAGTCCGCCGGGATCACCGGAGCAACGTCTGGATCCGTCGCTCCATCTCCGCCGCCTCCTCGCGGCCGTAGATCCCGCCGTCATGAACGTAACGCACGATCCCCGCGCGATCCAGAAGGACGCTCACCGAGGTGAACTCCCGGCCGCTCGCCGCGGGCCACCACCTCTCGAGCGTGTCCCAGCCCGGATCGATGGCGATCGGAAAGGCGAAGCCCAGCATGTCGGCCAGATGCCCCACCTCGGCCCTGACCGGTGTCCCCGGGCCCTTGTGGTGATAGAGCCCGACGACGACGAGACCGTCCCCGGCGTACTTCTCGTGCCATGCCCTCAGGCGCGGCGCCGCGGCCCGGCAGTAGGGGCAGCCGGGGCCGGTCCACCAGCGGACGAGGACGACCCGGCCCTCGAGCGACGCCCAGGGATGGGGCTCTCCCCGGACCCAGTCGAGATCGCCCCACCCCGGCGCGGGCCGTCCGATGATCGGGCCCCGCGCCGGCGGGCCCTCCGGAGCGCCCCCGTCGGCCGGGGGCGCCGCCAGGACGGCGAGCGCGATGAGAACGAGGGTCGTCACGGGGCCCGGCCCCCCGCCGCCCCCGCGGCCCCCCGTCCGAACCGGTCGCCGAAGAAGTCCCCCGGGTTCCAGGCCGGGCGGCGCGACTCGCTCGCCACCCGGTGCGCCCGGAGGAAGTTCAGCCGCGCGCAGTCGGCGCCGGCGGCGTAGTCGAACTCCTGGCTCAAGTCGTCCTGCGGCGAGTGGTAGATCGTCGCGCGCCACTCCATCTCGATCTCGCGCCCGTCCACGGCGGCGTCGCCCGCGTCCATGCCGGGCACGAGGTACAACGCCGGGACGCCCTGCCGCACGAAGGAGAACTGATCGCTGCGCACGAAGATGACCTCCTCGGGGTAGGGATCGGGGCTCACGCGGATGTCGAGGTGGCCCGCCGCCGCCTCGAGCGGGCGGATGAGGCTGCTGTGCTCCGCGCCGAACGCGACGACGTCCTTCAGCGGGTGCAGCATCATCACCATGTCGAGGTTGATGTTGGCGACGATCGATCCGATCGGCACGGCGGGGTTCTGCGCGAAGTAGTCGGAGCCGAGGAGCCCCTTCTCCTCGCCGGTCACCGCGAGAAAGAGGAGCGACCGCTTCGGACGCTCCTCGAGGTCCGCGAACGCGCGCGCCATCTCCAGCATCACGGCGATGCCGGAGGCGTTGTCGTACGCGCCGTTGTGGATCGCGTCGCCGTCGAGCGGCTCGCCGATCCCCACGTGGTCGAGGTGGCCGGAGACGAGGACGTGCTCGGCCTTCAGGGCGGCATCACGGCCGCGCAGGATCGCGCCCACGTTGGGGCTGTCGATCGATGCGTGGCGCGAGACCGTGCGCGCCCGGACGACGACCGGCATCTCGTACGAACCCGGCTTCCCCTCCTCGATCGCGTCGAGCACCTCCTCAGCCGTCCTCGGACCGTTCGCGAACAGGGCGTCCATGCCCGCCCGGCCGAGACGGGCGATCATGCGGATCTCGGGATGGGCATCGACGACGCGGCCCTCCGCGTCGATCCAGCGCATCGCGGGCTCGCGGGCGTGCCTCACGGCGCGCTCCCAGGGCCAGCGCTCTTCGTCCTCGCGCGTGTTCATGTAGATCACGCCGACGGCGCCCCGCTCGGCCAGGTTCTTCCATTTCACCCGTGTGGAGGAGTAGTAGGCCCGCTGATTGTGGGGGAACGACGCGGGAGCGCCGCGGAACAGGACGACGATCCGGCCGCGCACCTCCACCCCCGCGTAGTCGTCGTGCCCCAGCTCCGGGGCCGTGACGCCGTGCCCCACGTAGACGACGGGAGCGGTCACCTCGACGCTCTCGCGCAGGAGGTTCGGGCGCATGTAGTACTGGACATAGGGCTCGAGGTCGAGATCCCGGCGCTGATGCCTGAGCGTCAGGTAGGATTCCTCCGGCACGATGTCCGCGCGGCGGAACGGCACGGTCTGATAGAAGCCGGACGTCCCGAACGCCGGCTCGAGCCCCATCTGCTCGAACTGTCCCGCCACGTACTCCGCCGCGCGGCCGTACCCTTCGCTTCCCGTCTCGCGCCCCTCCTTGTCGTCGGCGGCGAGCACGCTCATGTGCCGGGCGAGCGTCTCCGGACTGACGCGCGACACGGCCTCCCGGACCGCCTGCGGATAGCGTTCCTGGAACAGCCCGCAGGCCGCGAGGGCCACACAGGCGGCGCAGGCCGCCACCGCCCCCGGGCGATGGATCAGCATCGGGACTCCCCTCCTCCGTAAACGGCGGATGGACGGATCCTGCCACAGATCCGCCCGCCCGCGCACGCGGACCCGCACACCGGCGCGCCCCGGGCATTTTCATATAGAATTCCCGGGCCGGCCACGCGGCATCACGGCCGTGCGGCACCACGGCCGCGCGGCGGCCCGGTGGCCGGACGGAGTGGCTGATGAGCCGATCGGGAAAGCCCCTGCAGCGATCCAGCGCGAACAAAGTTCTCGCCGGCGTGTGCGGCGGACTGGCCGACTGGCTCGGCTGGGACCCGACGCTGGTGCGCATCCTGTACGTCGCCGTCTCGATCTTCTCGGCGGCGTTCCCGGGCATCCTGGTCTACATCATTCTGTGGATCGTGATGCCGAAGCAGGCCTGAAGGCCCGTCCGCCGTCCCGCGGAGAGAGGCACATGGGGCTCGAGACACAGCGAGGGGGGGCGCCCGCCGGCTCCGCCGCGACGGACGGATCGATCGGGATTCGCGGGGCGCGCGACGCCTGCCTCGAGCGGGCCCTGACCCTGCACCGCCTGCCCCTGCTCGATCTGATCCATCGGGCGCACGCCGTCCACCGCGCCCATCACGATCCGGCCGACATCCAGCGCTGCACGCTGCTGTCGATCAAGACGGGAGGCTGCCCGGAGGACTGCGCCTACTGTCCGCAGTCGGCGCATTACGAGACCGGCGTCGAGGCGGAGGGCCTCCTCCCGCTCGCGGAGGTCGTCGCGGCGGCGCGCAACGCCCGGCGCAACGGGGCGCAGCGGTTCTGCATGGGCGCTGCGTGGCGCGAGGTGAGGGACGGGGCCGACTTCGATCGCGTCATCGAGATGGTGCGCGCGGTGCACGACGAGGGGCTGGAGGTCTGCGTCACGCTCGGCATGCTGACGCCCGGGCAGGCGCGCCGCCTCAAGGAGGCCGGCCTGCACGCCTACAACCACAACATCGACACCAGCCGCGAGCACTATCCTTCCATCATCTCGACGCGCACCTACGACGATCGTCTGCGGACGCTGCGGGCGGTGCGGGAGGCGGGCCTGACGATCTGCAGCGGCGGCATCCTCGGCATGGGAGAGTCCGTCCGGGATCGCTGCGCGATGCTGGCCGACCTGGCGTCGCTCGATCCGCAGCCCGAGTCGGTGCCGATCAACATGCTCGTCGCCGTGCCCGGGACCCCCCTGGGGGACAACCCTCCCGTCGACCCGCTCGATCTGGTCCGCACCATCGCCGTCGCGCGCATTCTGATGCCGCGCAGCCGCGTGCGCCTCTCGGCCGGGCGATTGTCGCTGAGCCGCGAGGCCCAGGTGCTCGCCTTTTACGCCGGCGCCAACTCGATCTTTCTGGGCGACCGGCTGCTGACGACCCCCAATCCGCCGGCGGACGAGGACCTCGCCCTCCTGCGCGAGCTCGCCGGCCCGTCGCGGGACTGATCGGCGATGGCCGCCTTCCCGGATCGGCTAGCCGAGCGCCTCGCCGGGATCGAAGCGGGCGGACTGCTGCGCCGGCTCGAGCCGGCCTCGGGGATCGATCTCTCGTCCAACGACTATCTGGGGTTCGCGTCCGATCCGGCGCTCGGGCGCCGCATGATCAACGCCCTGCGCGGCCGCCCGGTCGGGTCGACCGGCTCGCGCCTGCTGCGCGGCGATTCGATCCTGCACCGCGAGGTGGAGGCGTCGTTGGCCGCCTTCGTCGGACGCGAGGCCGCCGTCCTCTTTCCGTCGGGATACCAGGCCAACGTCGCCCTGCTCTCCTCGCTGCTGCGCCCGGGCGACGCGGTCTTCTCCGACGCCCTGAATCACGCCTCGATCATCGACGGCATCCGCCTCGGCCGCGCCGAGAGGACGATCTATCCGCACCGTGACGCCGGCGCGCTGCGCGCGACGCTGGCCCGTTTCCGCGCCGCGGACCGCTCCGGGCTGCGGGTGATCGTGACCGAGAGCCTGTTCAGCGTGGACGGTGACGTGGCGCCGCTGCGCGAGCTGGCCGATCTCGCGGAGGAGTTCTCCGCGCTCCTGATCGTCGACGAAGCGCACGCCACCGGGCTTTACGGCGGCGCCGGATCGGGCGGCGGGCTCGTGCAGGCGCTCGGTCTCGGCGGCCGCGTCTTCGCCACGGTGCACACCGGCGGCAAGGCGCTCGGCGCCGGCGGCGCGTGGGTGGCGGGCGACGCGCGGCTCAAGGACTACCTGGTCAACGTGGCGCGGCCGTTCATCTTCACGACCGCGCCGATCCCGGCGCTCGCGGCGCTGCTGCGGCTGTCGATCGATCACTGGAGCGGCGTGGGGCCGGACCGGTCGCGCGAGGTGAGGCGCCGCGCTTCCGCGTTCCGCGAAATGCTGGGCCCGATCGCGGCGGCTGCGTCCGTACCCGGCGTGCCGGACGGCGCCGAGGGACCGATCGTCCCGTTCGTCATCGGCGGCAACCGGGAGGCGGTCGCCGCAGCCTCGCGGCTGCGGCGCCAGGGGTTCGACGCGCGGGCGATCCGGCCGCCGACCGTCCCGGACGGAACGGCGCGGCTGCGCCTCACGGTGACCTGGCCGGTCGGCGAGGCGGCGCTGCGCCGCTTCGCCGGCGTCCTCGGCGCGGCCCTGGACGGGGGGCCCGGAGGAGATCGGCCGGGAGAGCATGGCGGAGCATGACGACGCAGCGCCCGGACGGATCCCGGCGGGGCCTGTTCGTGACCGGCACCGACACCGGCATCGGCAAGACGGTCATCTGCGCCCTGCTCATGGCGGCGCTTCGCGCGGCGCGCCAGCCGGCCGGATACTTCAAGCCGGTCCGGACCGGCCGCGACTCGGACGCCGCGCGCGTGGCGCGCCTGAGCGGTCTGCGGGCGAAAGAGATCCCGCCGTCGGTCTACGCCCTCGCGCGGCCGATGTCCCCCGATCGCGCCGCCGCGGCGGAGGGGGTGACGATCGATCCGGACGCCATCCGCGCGCGCTGGGAGCAGCTGCCGGGCGGGCACTGGGTCGTTGAGGGGGCCGGCGGACTGCTGGTGCCGCTGCGCGGCCGGGCGACGATGCGCGACCTGATCGGCAGCCTCAACCTGCCGGCGCTGATCGTCTCCTCGACGCGGCTCGGCACGATCAACCACACTCTACTCACGCTCGAGGCGGCCCGCTCGGCCGGGCTCGCGGTGGCCGGGATCGTCCTGAACGGGAAGAAGGACCCCGGCCTGGCCGAGGTCTTCGCGCGCTTCGACGCCGCCCCCGTGGTGGCGGAGATCCCGCGGCTCGGATCCCTCTCGGCGAAGACGATCGCGCGACGCGCTCCCGGACTGTTTCCGCCCGCCACCGTGCGACGCCTGTTCGGACCCATCGGGGAGGACCCGCGCTCCTTCCTCGACGAGCACTCCTGATGGGCGGCGGCAGGCTGTCCGATCGGGACGCGCGCATCCTCTGGCACCCCTACACGCAGCACGGGCTGGGCGCCGTCCCGATCCCGGTCGTCGGGGCAAGCGGGGCGCATCTCCGGCTGGCCGACGGACGGACGATCCTGGACGCGATCTCCTCCTGGTGGGTCATCCTGCACGGCCACTGTCATCCGGACATCGCCGCCGCCGTGGCGGATCAGGCCGCGCGGCTCGATCAGGTGATCTTCGCGGGGCACACGCACGAGCCGGCCGTACGCCTCGCCGAGATCCTGGCGGGCGCGGCGCAGGACGCGGGCGCCGCACCGAGCCGGGTGTTCTATTCGGACGACGGATCGACGGCGGTGGAGGTGGCGCTGAAGATGGCGTACCAGTTCCACGTGAACCGCGGCGTCGCCACGCGCCGCCGCTTCATCGCGCTGCAGGGCGCCTACCACGGCGACACCCTCGGCGCCATGGCGGTGGGCGAGCCGGACGGGTTCCACAGGATCTTCCGGCCGATCCTGCCCCCGGTCGACTTCATCCCACCGGGGGACGCGGCGGCGCTCGATCTGCTTCTCAGCCGCCGCCCCGGCCAGCACGCCGCTCTCATCGTCGAGCCGCTCGTGCAGGGGGCCGGCGGCATGCGGTTTTACGCGCCGGAGTTCCTGCGGGAGGCGGAGAGCCTCTGCCGCGCGGCCGGCGTCCTGCTGATCTGCGACGAGGTGTTCACCGGCTTCTACCGGACGGGACGCTGCTTCGCGTTCGAGCACGCCGGCATCCGGCCCGATCTCGTCTGCCTGAGCAAGGGGTTGACCGGAGGGATCCTCCCGCTCGCCGCCACGCTCGCGACGGAGGAGATCTTCGCCGCGTTCCTCTCCGATGACCGGACGCGCGCGCTCATGCACGGCCATTCGTTCGCCGGCAATCCGATCGGATGCGCCGCCGGGATCGCCTCCTGGGAAATCCTTCAAAGCCCCGAGTGCCAGGATCGGATCCGGACGATCGGCGAGCACACCGCGCGGCGCATCGAGCGCCTCGCGGAGCATCCCGGCGGACGCGCCGCGCGCAGCCTCGGGACGATCGGGGCCGTCGACATCTCCGGCCCGCCGGGCTACTTCTCCTCGCTCGGGCCGCGCGTGCTCGAGGCGGCGCTCCGGCGCGGTGTCCTCCTGCGTCCCCTCGGCAACGTCCTCTACGCCGTCCCTCCCTACTGCGTCACGCCCGCGGATCTCGACGCCATCTACGACACGATGGAGGAGATCCTCGACACCTTCGGCTCCGCCGGCTGACGCGGCGGCCGCCCCCCCGCGCGATCGTCGTTGACCGCCGGCCCCGTCCGGTGGTAGCGTCCGAAGCATCCAGTCCATGCGGTGAGGCGAACTTCCTTTCTGTCGAGGAGGTCCCATGAACACCAGGAGACTGCACGTTCTCGTACTTCTCGTGGCGGCCGCGCTGTGCGTCGCGCCCGTCTCCGCCGTCGCGCCGGAGCGCGCGGCGAAGCCCGCGGAGCCGATCGCGACTCCGCTCGAACCATCCTTCGATCCGTCTCTCGTGCGCGGCCTGCTCGCGGACGCGCCGGATCCGTCCGATCCGGCCGAGCCGCCCGGTCTGCACGCCCGGCTTCTGCGCCTGAGCGAGGCGCGCCGGGCGGAGCGCTCCCTCGCGGCCGGCGGCGCCGAGCGCGCCGCGGCCCTCGTCGGCCCTCACGAGGCGCCGGCGCGGAGCGTCTGGCCGGCCGTCGATGATCTATTGGCCGCCGGCGACGCGGAGGCGCTCAGCGCGGACGTCGACGTCGACTACCTGCGCATGGTGACGGAGACGGTCGCGGGGTTCGGCGACACGCCGATGGGCTGGCGGCCGGGCGGGTCGCCCGCCAACGAGGCCGCCGTCGCCTGGATCGCGGACGAGATGCGGAGCCTCGGCCTCGCCGGAGTGGCGACGTTGCCGGTGCCGATCGATCGCTGGATCTTCAACGGGGCGACGGTCGCCGTGGACGGCGGCCCCACGTTCCCGGCCAGCTCCTGGGGCGGCGTCGTCGGAACGCCCCCCGGCGGCATCCACGCCGAGGTGCTCGACCTCGGTCTCGGGCGCCAGGTCGAATACGACAGCCTGCCCCCGGGCGTCGACGTCACGGGAAAGATCGTGCTCGTCAACTGGGGGTTCGGCGACTGGTGGGTGAACCGGCACGGACACCAGGCGACGCTGGAGGGGGCCGCCGCGGTCATCTTCTACACCGGGACGACGTCGGCCGGCGCCTTCTTCAACCAGCGGGACGACTCCCTGTTCGGATTCGACGCCACCTACGATGACGACTGGGTGCCGTTCGTGTTCGTCACGCGCAACGCGGCCAACGATCTGCGCGCCCGCATCGCCGCGGGTCCGACCTTCGTGACGCTCACGTCCGACATCGAGCTGACGCGCGCGGAGGACGGCGGCGTGGGGCACAACGTCCTGGGCATGATCCCCGGCTCCGACCTGGCGCACGAGATCATCATCTTCACCGGCCACCACGACGCCTGGTTCTTCGGCGCCGCGGACGACGCCACGGCGATCGCCTCGATGCTCGGCATCGCGAGGGCGGTGCGGGACAGCGGCTTCAGGCCGCGCCGCTCGCTCCTGTTCCTGGCCAGCACCAGCGAGGAGTACGGCTACACAGACGCCTACTACGAGTGGCTGATCGGCGCCTGGTACGCCGTGACGCGGCAGCGCACCGACTGGTCGCAGACGGCGGTCCTGACTCTCGACTTCGAGCTGCTCGGCACGGGCGACCCCGGCGAGCGCCTGCTGATCCGCGTGCACTCGGAGCTGTTCGATCTGGCGAACACCAAGCTCAACGCCGATCCGGCGCGGGTCCCGTTCGGCACGGCCATCCAGAACACCGTCTGGGCGAACGCCGATCACTTCACGCTGACCGCGGCCGGCATCCCGGGCCTCTACTTCAACACGCTCGGCTTCAACTACCTGACGCAGAACTACCACACCAGCCACGACACGATCGATCGCCTGAACTTCGACTACCTCAAAAACAACATCGAGGTGATCAACGACATCTGGGTCACCTACGACCGTTCCGAGCTGCCGCTGCTCGATTTCGTGGCGAAGGCGGCCGAGGCCGAGTCGCGCATCGCGTTCGTCGTAGACGGACTGGGGATCGAGGACCTGCCCGGCGTGAACGTGCGGGCGCAGGACGACCTCGAAAAGTCGGTGCAGCGCTTCCGGTCCGCGGCCGAGAACCTCGAGCGCCGCATCGAGCGGGGTCAGATTCGGAACACGCGCGCGGTCGCCCGGCGGATGCGGAACGCCGAGCGCATCCTGCTGACCGAGCTGGTCGCGCTCGACGTGTTCGACCAGTACATTTTTCCGCACCAGCAGGTGCAGCGCGACGCCACGCGCATGCAGCTCGCGATCGACGCCCTGCGCGCCGGCGATCCGGCGGCCGGGCTCGACCTCGTCCGCCGCACCGGCCTGACGAGCGCCGGGCGGCACTTCGCGTACGAGACGTACGTCGCCGAGCTGGCGCGCCACGACCCGGGCTTCGACCGTCTGCAGTGGGGAGGACAGGCGCACCTGGCGCCGTACGTCGACGTCTGGCAGGAGTACCACTCCATCCTGGCGAAGGTCAACGCGGGCCTGACCGACCCGTCCGACTACGCGGACGAGATCGCCTCGATCGAGGGGAAGCTGGCGGTCGTTTACGAGCGCCTCAACGCCCGCCTGGTCTCGATGACCGACACGTTCCAGCGCGCCGCCCGCGCCATCGGCCCGCGCCGCGCTCTCGGACCGAGGAGGTAGAACCGGGGGAGCGGGCAGCGCACTCCGTCACGCGTCCGGTGGTGCGGCGCCGGCCGGCGCCCTCTCGCCGCGCGCGTAACGCGCGACGTCGACGGCGTCGATGAGGAGCGAGAGGCTGTTCAGTACGATCACCGCGACGATCCAGAGCCCGAACGCGGACGCGGCCGGCCGATCGGGGAGGCGCGTGGCGAGCCAGGCGACGAGGGGGATCCAGGAAGCGTGGCCGATCCCCAGGAGGCGCACAAAACCGCGCGCGCGGAAGATGATCATCTGAATGAGCCCGGACACGGCGCCCGCCACGAGAACGATCCACGCCTCGATCGTCCTCAGGAAGAACAGCGGCGCGAAGACATTGGCGACGAGCAGCAGGCCGACCCAGGCGAGCCATGGCCGCGACAGAGCGCGCATCGTGGCCCGGGCGAAATCCAGCATCAGCGCGGCGGCCACGGGGGTGCAGGCGTCTCCTTCCAGGGCGTCACGTCGGAGTACGCCACCTTGACGTCGGGCGTCGGCTCGGGCGCCTCGGCGCCGTAGCGGCGGGCCGCCTCGCACTGCGGATAGAAGAGCCGCAGATCGGGCGGGCGGTGGCCGATCATGATCATGGCGCACGGACCGTCCCCGGCCCCGACGAAGACGTGGCTGACGCCCGGCGGGCAGTGGACGAAGTCCCACGCCTTCAGCCGCCGCTGTTCGCCGTTCGCGAGCAGCAGGCACTCCCCGGACAGCACGAGGAAGTCCTCCTGCGCGCTCTCGCGGTGGTAGCGGCAGTTCGGCTTGCCGGGCTCCAGGATCACGACGCGCACGCCGGTCTGCTCGAAGGGCCCCTCCATCTCGAACAGGCACCGTTTCCCGAACTGCGGGCTCCCGGCCCAGCGGGCGTCCTTCACGTTGACGACGAACCAGCCTCCCTTCTCCTCGAGCATCGTCCTCTCCTTCCGGATCCCCCGGAGGGGCGATCAGCGCGGGCGGTCTCTCGCGATCAATTCCTTGAAGCGCGGGTGGGCGGCCAGGCGGCGCCAGAGCGGATCGTTCTCCAGCTGTCCCGCGTGCGGGCCGCCCGGCATCTCCATCAGTCGCTCCAGCAGATCGAGCGCCGGATCCGTCTCCCCGACCATCAGCCGCACCGTCGCGAGGTTCCTCAGGAAATCCGGGCCTCCGATCGCGTCCTTCGAGACCGGGTACAGGTCGGTGGCCAGCGTCGCCTCCCGCACAGCCTCGTCCCTGCGGCCCAGGCACGCGAGCGCGTTTCCCAGCGCCGCGCGCACGCGGGGATCCTGAGGGCGCTCGCCTTTCGCCTCCTCGAGCAGCGCGAGCGCTTCCTGGCACTTCGCCCGGGACCGCTCGGGCCGGCCGGCCAGATAGTGGATCAGCCCCTCGAGGAGCCCGATCGGCATGTATTGATCCTGCGTGTCGATCACCTCGATCGGCGCCCGCTCGAGCGTCGCGAGGGCGCGCTCGTATTCGCCCTCCATCACGTCGAACCAGGCGCCCATCATCGCCGGGGCCGGATCACCCTGCTGCGGAATCTGCCGGAGCACCGCGCGCGCGGCGGCGAGGTCCCCCGTCCAGGAGAGCAGGAGGCTCGACTTCCCCATGTACAGATACGGATTGTCCGGCGCCATCGCGATGGCCGAATCGATGACCCGCTCCGCATCCTCGTAGCGCCTCATCATGGCGTACGTCTGGGCCAGCTCGGACGTCAAGGTCACGCTGCGCGGGTTGAGCCGGTGGGCGCTCTCGAGCAGGTCCAGCGCCTCGTCCATCTTCCCCTGGCGCCGGCGGATGTAGGCGACCGCCTCGAGGACGTCGGGATCGTTCTGCCGCATCCCGGCGGCCTTGGTGAGGACCTCGAGCGCCCGCTCGTAGTCCTTCCGCCCCCAGTAATAGTAGTAGCCGAGCGCCAGGTGCGCCTCGGGAAGATCGGGCTGCAGGCGCAGCGCCCGGTCGGCCGCCTCGCGCGCCTTCGCGAGGCGCTCCTCTGAGAGATCGTAGCGGTAATGACGCATTCCGGAACGGGTCTTCGAGAGATGCGCCCACGCCAGCGCGAAATCGGGATCCAGCTCGACGGCGCGCTCGAACATCCGAAGCGCCAGGTTCGCCTCCTCCCGATCGTCCCGGTTGATTTCGTGATCGAGGCCCCGGAGATACGCCTGGTACGCTTCCAGGTTCTCGGTCGGCCGGGCCACGAGGGCCTGCCGCTCCTCGGGGCGCAGCACCGCCACGCCCAGTTGCTCGACGACGTTCGTCGCGATCTCCGACTGCACGTCGAACAGATCCTCCATGACGCGATCGTAGCGGTCGGACCACAGGTGCGTGTCATCGGCCACCCGGATGAGCTGCGGGGTCACGCGCACCCGGCTGGCGCCGCCCGCCCGGCGATCCCAGCGCACCGTCCCCTCCAGGACGTAATCGACCCCCAGCTCCTGGCCGATCTGCCGCAGGTTCTTGCCGGCCTTCGCGTACTGCAGGGCGCTGCTGCGCGAGATGACGCCGAGATCGCCCACGGCCGCCAGGCGGCTCGTGATCTCTTCGGTCACCCCTGCGGCGAAGTAGGCGTCCTCCGCCGCGCCCAGGTTCTCGAACGGCAGGACGACGATCCGTCTGCGGGCGTCCTGGACGGCGCGATCGCTCAGGGCGCCTGCGCGCGGCTCCCCGACCGCGGGAGGGGAACCGACCGCCGGCGCTCCGGTGCCGGGCGACGGGGCGCCGGAACGTTCCCGCGCCGGTCCGAACGCGAGATAACCGATGACGGCGAGAGCGACGACGACCGCCGCGCCCCCGGCGTACGCGAGACGCCGCGCGCGTCCGGCACCGTCCCCCGGCGCGGCGCCTTGCCCCGCCGCGCTCCACGCCGTCGCCCCGTCCCTCGAGGCCGCCTGCAGCTCGCCCGAGTCCGATTCCTCCTTCAGCGTCGTCAGCTCGCTCAGCAGGCCCTGCGCGCTCTGGAAGCGCCGGGCCGGGTCCTTCGACAGGCAGCGGTTGACGATGCGGCTCAACTCGCGCGGCAGATCGCGATTCAGATCGATGATCGGCGGCGGCGTGTCCTTCAGGATCGACGAGAGGATCGAGATCGGCGTGTCACCGCGGAACGGCCGCAGGCCGGTGCACATCTCGTACAGGATGATCCCGAGGGAGAAGACGTCGGAGCGCGCGTCGACCGGCTTGCCCTCCGCCTGCTCCGGGGACATGTAGGCGACGGTCCCTACGATCTGACCCTCCTGCGTGAGCGAGCCGGTCGGCAGCCGCGTGCCGGAGGGCGCGTCCGACGGCTCGTGCACCTTCGCGAGCCCGAAGTCGAGCACCTTCACGCGCCCGTCGCCCGTGACCAGGATGTTGTCCGGCTTCAGATCGCGGTGGGTGATCCCCTGACGGTGCGCCGCCGCCACCGCCTCGACGAGGGGCAGGGCGATCTTCAGCACCTGGTGCAGCCGCAGGCCGCCGCGCTCCAGTCGATCGCCGAGGGGCGCGCCGTCCACCAGCTCCATGGTGAAGAAGTGCGTCCCGCCCGCCTGCTCGACGGAATGGATCGTGACGATGCCGGGGTGATTGAGCGCGGCGACCGCCTTCGCCTCGCGCTCGAATCGCTCGCGCCGGGAGGCGTTCGACGACACGGCCGCGGGCAGGACCTTGAGGGCGATCCGCCGGCCCAGGCGCGTGTCCTCGGCCTCGTAGACCTCCCCCATCCCGCCGCTGCCGAGCTTCCCCAGAATCCTGTAGTGTCCCAGCGTTTGACCGATCACCGTACCGCGTCTCGGAGTTCGTTGAGCCGATCGGTCACGATATCGCAGGGGCCGCTCCGGCGGCAAGGCTCGGAGGCGTCGGCGCCCGCGGCCGTCGCCGCACCGGGTCGCTCAGCGCGCGACGCGCACGAAGACGATGTCCTGTCGGTTGTTGTCGTCGACGCGCAGCACGCCCTGCTCCTGAGGGAACTCCAGCGGCAGCCCCAGGTCGTTGGCCACCGTGAAGGCCGCCACGAAGTCGTTCCCCGCGACGTCGAGCCCGACGTAATCGCCGGGGAAGTACCCGCGGAACCCCGTGATGAGCATCTGGCGCATGTCGAACGACGCGTCGGTCAGCCGCGTCTCGCTCAGGACGTTCAGGCCGGGATCGAGAAGGGTCAGGTGGACGTCGGTGCTGAGGACCGGATCTCCGAAGACGTCGTTGCGGAAATCGTAGAACAGGACGCCGACGGTGCCGTCGGCGGCCACGGAGACGGTCGGGAGGAACGCCTGGTTGATCGGGTTGGAGACGTCGTGCACCGGCACCGGCGTGCTCCACGTGTCGCCGCCGTCGGTCGAGCGCGCGATCAGGACGCTCGATGCGCCGAACGGGCTGAACCGCCCGTCCTGCCAGACGACGTAGATCGCTCCGCTGATCCGATCGACGGCAATATCGGGCAGCTGCCCGGCGTCGCGCACCGGCAGGAAGATCCCGAAGTCGAACAGCAGCTCGGCGTCGATCGCGCCGGTCGGCACGATGGAGGCCACGGGCGTGTCGAGCCGCTCCCAGTGCTTCCCCTGATCCCGTGATCGGAAGATCGCCTCTTCGATTCCGACGAACTCGCCGCCGCGGCGCGGATCGAGGAGGCCGCGGTAGAAGGCGTTCACGAGGGTGCCATCCGGGAGGACGACGATCTGCGATCCCTGGCGGAACTCCACGCCGACGTGCTTGTCGGCCTTCTCGAACATGTTCACGGGGCGGGCGGCGTCCCAGGTCTCGCCGCCGTCGGTCGAGCGGCTGAACAGGAGGGCGAGCGTCTCGTTCCGGAACAGCGTCCAGGTCGCGTAGACCAGGTCGGGATCGACGGGATCGGCGGTCATGCTGTTCTTGTCGTGGAACAGCGACCGGGCCTTCGTGCTCATCGCATCGTGATCCTTGATGATGACCGGATCGGACCAGGTCGCCCCGCCGTCGACCGACTTCGACACCGCCATGCCGTTGCGCGACGTGCTCTCGTCGGAGACGAGCGCCATGTAATGAGCGGCGCCGTCGGCCCCGTAACTCACCCACGGGTCGGAGGCCCGCTGGTAGTCTCCCGTGCTCCCGGGCGCTCCGCCGGAGCAGCGCGTGAAGGGGATGTTCAGCGCGGCCCACGTCGCTCCGCCATCGAACGTGTAGGCGCCCGCCACCCCCTGGGCACTGCCGTTGCTCCAGCGGTCCTGGTGCCACGCGGCGATCATGTTGTCCGCGTCGATCGGATTGACGGCGATGTACGGCTCGGTCTCGCTGTTGCGGTACAGGACCCCGATCTGCGGCCCCCCGTTGCACGCGGTCACGGCGAGAGGGTCACCCGGATCTCCCCCATCCGGGTAGGGGCTGAGCCCGCTGATCCGCTCCGGCGCCGCGTCGGCGCGGTCCGGGAGCACGAGGCCCGCGACGGCCATGATGGTGATGAGAGCGGCGGCGATCACGCTGCGTGAGGCATCGATGGGTCTCGTCATGTCGGCATCCCTCCGTGAACGTTGGACTTGCGATTTTCGACCCGGCGGGGCGAGGCGGCCCGGCGCGGCCCGGTTGTCATGCTGGCCCGGATGGATCGGCAGCACCGAGATCATACGGCCGCCGCGTCGGATCGGTTCCAGCGGGTGGATCGGGATTTTCCCCGGCACGTCATCGATCTCGCTCCGGAGAGCGAGCCGCCGGGCCCTGTCCGTGGTTGACATGTCCAGGACACCGGCGTAGCGGACGTTCGGCCCCACCTTGGGACGATGATGACGTTCAGCTCGATTCGGAGAGAGCGCGGGCAGGCGCCGCGCGCGTCTCGGAGCCGTCCGGCGCCTCGTAGGTGCGCCCGAATCCCGTGATCGCGGCGATCAGCATGACGGCCGCGAGGAACCACCCGTGCAGGACGTACGGCCAGACCTGGGTCGGCGAGACGACCGTGATGAAATCGTACTGGTCGGCCAGGGTGCGGATCGTGCCGTAGCCGACGAGCACGCCGCCGCCCCACGGGAAGATGTAGCCCAGGGCCGAGGTGACGGCGTCCAGGATGTTGGCGCGCCGGTAGGGGTGGAGGCCGAAGCGCCGGCCCAGCTGCGATACGACCGGCGCCGCGGCGATCTCGGCCGCCGTGTTGATCGTGATGAACACGTTCATCGAGAAGACGATCCCCCAGATCGCCGCCTCGGCGCGCGACACGGATCGGCCCGCGAAGCGCGCCAGTCCGTCGACCATGGCGTCGAGCGCGCCGCCCAGCTTCATGATGTGCCCCGCCGCGACGATCAGAAGGACGAGCACCGCGAGCGAGACGTATCCGGCGATCCCGTCGACGAGCGCGCCGCCTACTTTTCCGGCCGCCGCGTCGACCGAGAGGATCGCGCCGGGCGATGCCAGATCGAACAGCAGGGCCAGCGCGATGGCGGCCAGGATCCCCCAGGTCAGCGTCACGAGGATGTGCCGTCCCCGAAGCGCCAGGACGATGACGAGCGCGAACGGCGCCAGGAGCCACAGTCCCTCCGGCGACGCCGACTCGGCGAGCAGATCCGCGGCGCGTGAGGGATCGAACCGCCCGCCGCCGCCGAACAGCGTGAACAGGACCAGCGCCGGGAGCGCGGCGATGACGGCGTACTTGAAGCGCGAGCGGACGACCCCGGGGATGTCGGTCTCCTGCGTCGTGGCCGAGACGACGGTCGTGTCGGAGACGGGGGCGAGGTTGTCGCCGAAGGCGGCGCCCGACAGGATCGCCGCGAACAGCCACAGCGGATCGGCGCCGAGGATCAGACCGGCCGGGTACATCAGGGTGGAGAAAGCGACGGTCGTCCCGTAGCCGGTGCCGACCGCCGACGCGAAGGTCGCGGCCAGCAGGAACGTCGCCCCGGTGAACAGTCCGCCGGTCGCGTGAGAGACGCTCCCGAGCCAGACCAGCCCGTCGACGAGCCCGCCCACCCGCAGCACCTGCGCGAACATCCCGGCCCAGAACCACGCCACGATCGTCACCGTGGCGATGCGGTTCGCCATGCCGGCGAACACCTCCGCGGCGTAGTCGGACCACGGATCGCGGCACAGCAGCATCCCGGCGACGAGCCCCAGGACGGCCCCCAGGATCAGGCCGTTCTCGTCCGGCGCGCCGGCGACGCAGATGGCGATGGCCCAGACGATGAAGACGACGAGCGGCACGGCCGCGCCGAGACGGCCGCCGCGGAATCGCAACATCGATCGCGTCATGAAGGCGCCCTCCATTGGGCGCACAGGCTAACACAGGCCGGAGCGACGCCGGCCGGCGCGGGCGTCGATCGAGCGGCGCGCGGGAAGGCGTCAGTCGGGGGCGGGCAGGGGGCAGGAGCCGCCGCACTCGATCGCGTCGGACGCTTCGGCGCCGGCGCCCGGTGCGTGAATCCTCGGGCCCGCGATCGAGCGCTCCGCATCGGCCAGGTCGATGCGGCGCCCGATCCGCTCCTCGAGGAGGCGCGCGGCGAGGGCGAGATGTCCGGCGCCCGCGTCCTCGAGACGGCGGGCGAGGCGAACGGCGAATCCCCCCAGGTGCGTGGTCAGAAAGAGATGCGCGGCGCCACGCGTCGTCTTCGCCGCGGCGCGGTCGCCGCGCGCCAGGGCGTACCCCTCCTTGAGCGCGAGGTAGCCGGCGAAGCCGGCCTCGATCGCGACGTGGTCGAGCGGATCCTCGCCCTTCGGACGGTAGGCGAACCTGAAGTAGATCTCCGCCAGCTCCGCGAGGAGCCGGCCGGGATCGGCGAGGGGGCGGTAGGAGACCTCGCGCGGCGACACGATCCCCCCGGGGCCGAACAGTCGCAGGTAGTCCCCCTCGCGTGCGCCCGCCACCGCGCCCGCCGCGGCGGCGAAGTCGCTCCGGCCGCGCCGGTCACCTTCGATCTCGCGCGCGAGGGCCGCGATCTCGTCGTGCCAGCCGGGGCGGGGGCGCTCGAGCATCAGGCCGAGAAGCCGGAAGCGCGCCGCCTCGACGAGCAACCGGCGGGACCGGCGCGGGATCGATCCAATCGAAGCCATGTCATCCTCCCCCTGTCGGACTCAGGAACCGCCCGGCGCCGCGCCGGGCGCGATCGCGAGCGGCACCCAGCCGGTGCGCATCTTCCTCGATCCCGACTCGCCGTGCGCCCCGTCCCAGACGCCGAAGGCGATCTGCGTGCGCTGCCCGGCCTCCAGACCTGCGGGGAGCGGCCGGACGATGACGACCTCCCAGCCGTCCTTCGATCGCCGCCCGGTCCCCCGGGAGACCTGCGCCGGCGCGGGCGAGAGCGTGCCCGGGCCCTCGGCGATCAGATCCTCCACGGGCGATTCGCGCGGGCCCTCGCGGCGGTTGCCGGCCGCCGCAGCCGGCGCGTAGCGCGTCTCGAAGGCGCGGCGGGCGGGCGAGCCCGGCTCGAGCGACGGCGCCTCGAACGGGTAGTGATCGACCACCGCGCCCGGATGGATGGCCCGGATCGTGTCGGGACGGCCGGCGACCGACGCCTGCCACGACGCGCGCCAGAAAGCGATCTCGACCGGCCGGCCGGCGTGCCCCATCTGCGGATCCGGGACGTCCGCCTCGGTGCGCTGCGGGATCTGCACGGCGCAGGCGTCGGAGAAGCGCATCGGCCCGGGGAGATCGTCGGTGGTGGCGTCGCGCCAGCGCATGAGCAGCGCGAGCCGCCCTCCGTCCGTCACGGCGCGCACCTCGACGCGGGCGGTGGAGGGAACCAGCAGGCGCGGCTCCACGAGATCCTGGAGGAGCAGATCGGCGATGTGCGCGGGCGCCCCTTTCCAGATCGCGTCCGCAGGGTCCTCCGGGATCGCGTCGCGGAGCACCGCCTCGACCTCGGAGGTCGAGACGGGGGGAGGGGCCGCGCACGCGAGGGCCGCGGCGATCAGAACTCCGAGGGCCGTGATCCGCATCGTTCTCCTCCGTCCGCTCATGGGATGTTCGTCCGCGAGACGCCGAGCTTCGCGTCGACGGCGGGGAGGATTCGCACCGGTTCCTTGAGCGGCACGCGCACGATCGTCCGGCCGTCCTCGGTCAGCCCGAGCACCTCCTCGCCCTGCCGGCGCCAGCGCGGAACGATCTGCTCCGTCGATCCGAACAGCGCGAGCAGCCCGGCCAGGTCCGGATCCTCGGGCGCCTTCGCGTACGCCGCCATCGCCTCGTCCACGCCGGGACCGAACATCTGATCCAGGTAGGGCCGCGGAACGTGGCGCGGCGGGACGTAGTAGACGTTCGGCTCCAGGCCGAACTGCGGGTAGAGCGGCAGGGCGATCTTGCGGATGTGCACAAGGTAATCGATCGGGTTGTCCGGCCGCGCGTCGCCCGGCTTCGAGATCCAGCCGGCCATGCGGATCTTGCCGATGCAGTTGACGAAGCACTGCGGCTGCAGCCCCTGCTCGATCTTCGGGAAGCAGGCGATGCACTTCTCCGACGTGCCGGTCATCGGGTTGAAGAAGGTCTTCTTGTAGGGGCATGCCTTGATGCACTCCTGGTAGCCGCGGCAGCGGGCCTGGTCGATCAGCACGATGCCGTCCTCCGGGCGCTTGTAGATCGACGCCCGGGGACAGGAGGAGAGGCACGCCGGGTAGGTGCAATGATTGCACATCCTCGCCAGATAGAAGAACCAGGCGTCGTGGAAGGCGTCGTAGTGCGCCCCCTTCTCGATCGTGCCGGCGCAGTCGTCCTCCCCCACGTTCGGGTAGGCGTAGTCGATCTCCTCCGGCTTCCAGCCCAGCACGCGCTCGCCGCGCGCGGCCGCCTCGAACAGCGTGCGCCCCTCGTAGCGCCGCCCGTTCCAGTTCTGCGCGTCGAGCGACTCCATCATCTTCAGATCCCAGCCGAGCGGGTAGAACCCGAACGGCTTCGTCTCGACGTTGTTCCACAGCATGTACTCCTGGCCCCGGCCCGAGGTCCAGGTGGTCTTGCACGCCAGAGTGCAGGTCTGGCACGCGATGCACTTGTTCGTGTCGAAGATCGCCGCGAACTGCCGCTTCGGCCTCGACTCGGGGTACCAGTAGGACATCTCGCGATCGATCTGCCAGTTGTAGACCCGTGCCATCAGACCTTCCCTCCCGCGCGCCCGCCGCGGCGGACGAACGCGCCCTCGAGATACCGTTTCATCGCGGCGCTCTCGTACCGGGGCCGCAGGCCCAGCGCGGCGGGCCGCCACAGGCCCTGGCCGCCGATCCCGCCCGGCTCGGCGCGGGTGATCTTGACGATCGACTCGCGCGGTGCGCCGGTCGGGCAGTGCACGTCCGGCAGGAACCCCTTGCCGATGCGCTGGCCGATCAGGTGCTTGCGCACGAGCGAGTCGGTCATCCAGGTCGGCTTCAGCCAGCCCCGCGTGGCCGACTGGTGAGAGCCGCTCCGGAACATCGCCTGGTAGCCGGTGCGGGGGTTCTTCGCCAGGCCGTCCTCGCGCGTCTTCTGGCCCTCGACCGATCCGGGCGTGGCTCCGTACATGTTGAACCACATCCGGGTCACGCCCCGCGGCGTGCCGGGGTAATACCGGGCGCGGCAGAGCAGGCGCGAGAACTCATAGTCGCGCCGGTTCTTCTGCCAGCCGCGGAACGGCCGGTCGCTCGGGTCGGAGTCGATCCAGACGTAGTCGCCGTCCTCGACCTTCAAATCGCGCGCGTCCTCCGGGTTGATGTCGACGTACCCCTCGGCCGCGAACGGCGCGCGCCGATCGTGCCGGTAGATGTCGCCGAACGGGCCGAAGAGCAGGGCCACGAAGTCGGTGTCGATCGGCATCGTGTGGGCGCCGTGCCGGTACTTCGGCGTGTGGAACACGAACCGGTAGCCGTCCTTCGCCAGCGGGTGGGGCGCGTCCTTCTCCTCCTTCCAGGTGCGCACGACGTTGCGCCCCTGGCGCGTCTCGGTGTCGCGGGCGGACGGGTCGGCGCCGTAGTCCTCCGGCCCCTTCGGCCGGATCGCCGCGTGCGGCGGCGCCACGATGACGTTCGGCTCGTAGAAGGTCGAGTCGATCGGCTCGCGATGCACCGCCAGGTTCTCGCCCGCCTCGATGAACTCCGGCTCCTCGCGGTAGAACTCCAGCCGGCCCGTCTTCGTGTACCAGGGCCGCGACTCGGCGACCTGCTCGTAGCCGACCGACTTCGGGTAGGTGCGGTTCATCATGATGGCCGGCACGCCCGCCAGCGCCTTGCGCTCGAGATCGTCGAAGCGGTACCCCTTCGCGTTGGAGGAATGATCGAGGACGCGCTGCAGGTAGACGTTGGAGCGCTCCTCCGCGAAGCGCCACAGATCCGCGAAGCGCGACTCCCCGGTGACCTCCGCGAGCTTCCTGCCCACCAGCGCCAGGCACTCGATGTCGCCCCGTGTCTCGAAGACGCGCGGCAGCGGCGTGCGCGGGAAGACGGTCAGGAACGGATTGGTGACCGAGCAGGTCATGTCCGGCTGCTTCATCTCGGCCCACGAATCGACCGCGAACACGACGTCGGCCCACTCGCACGACGTGGACCACCACCACTCCTGCACGGCGATCATCTCGATCTTCGGCAGGACGTTCACCACCGTGTTGTAGTGCCACTTGACGTTGCCCAGGATCGAGTTGGCGTTGGCGAACCACATCGACTTCGTGGGAGCCGGCATGTGCGACGCGCCGGTGAGCAGCCGGTTCCCCACGCGCAGCGGGTGGTCCTCGTGGTTGTAGTAGTGCGCCGACTCCGGCTTCCAGTACTGCTTCAGCCGGGCGGGCTTCGCCGGATCGGTCTCGACGTCGAACGGGTTTTCATTGATGTACTGCGGGAAGCCATTGAACAGCGCCACGCGGTAGTTGCCGGCGTAGGAGCCGACGTTGCCGCTGATCCGGCCGACGTTGCCCGTCAGCGCGGCCAGCAGGAAGATGGCGCGATCCTTGTTGTCGTTATTGAAGAACTGGTTCGGCCCCATGCCGACGGTGAACTGCGTGCGGCCGGGGCGGCTCGCGATCCGTTTCGCGATCGCGGTGATCGCGCCGGCCGGCGCCCAGGTCAGATCCTCGACCGTCTTCGGATCGAAGTGGGCGGCATACTCGCGCGTCAGGTCGAACACCGTCCGGCAGGAGACCTTCGAGCCGTCCGCCAGCGTCACCTCGACCTCCCCCTCCAGGAGGGGATCTCCGACGTTCGAGCGCTTTCCCACCTGGTCCCGCGTCAGCGCCTTCGGGGCGCCCGCCGGCCGGTCCCACCAGACGAAGTCCCCCCACTCGGCGCGCAGCGACTCAGGGATCCAGAGATCGCGGTGCGTGGCGGGCGGCGGAACCTTCTCGCCCTCGCGGTAGACGCGCGTCTGGTTCGTGAGCGGCGACGGCTCCCCGCCGAACACGTCCTTCGCGCGCAGGTACTCCAGCGTGTCCATGCGGACCAGGACGGGGAGATCGGTCCAGCTCTTGACGTAGTCCTCGTCGTACAGCCGCTCGCTCATGACGACGTGCGCCAGACCCAGGGCGAGCGCCGGCGTGGTGCCGGGCCGCACCACGACCACGTCGTCCGCCTTCGTTGAAGTCGCGGAGTACTCGCAGGCGATGACGATGATGCGCGTCCCTTTCAGGCGCGCCTCGGTCAGCCAGTGCGCGTCCGGCATCTTGGTCGTGATCCAGTTCATCCCCCAGACCACGAGAGTGTCGGCGTGCTCGACGGCGCTCAGGTCGAAATCGACCGTCTGCTGGCCGGTCACCATCGGATGCCCCGGCGGCAGATCGGTGTGCCACGAGTAGTTGTCGAAGCCGCGCCCGCCGAGCGCCTGTGACGGGTCGACGCCGCGGAGCGAGGCGTCGAGCAGCGCCATCGAGTTCGCCATGCGGTAGAGGCCGAACACGCGCGTCATGCCCAGGAGCGGCATGCCGCCGCGGAACTTCAGCGTCTGCACGCCGGCCCCCTTCGCGCTCGCGATGACCTCCTCGTCGTACCCCTGCTCCCGCAGACGCGCCGTCCCCTCGTCGCCGGTGTAGGTCCGGGCGATGTTGACGAGCGCCTTGGCGACGAGCTCCGCCGCCTCCTCGTGCGTGACGCGCACCCACTCGTCGCGGCCGCGCCGGAAGTACTCCTCCGGCGGACGGCCCGCGTCGCCGCGCGGGAATCCGGCCTCGACCCAGCGCTTGAATCCGGCGCGCGCCATCGGGTGCCGCACCCGCCGGTCGCCGTAGAAGCGGCGGGTCAGCGCCAGGCCCTTCTGGCACACGCGGGGATCCCAGCGGTGGCTCGCCCCGTTGCCGTACAGATCGGTCGACAGGCCGTACTTCATCGTCGGACCGATGCGGGTGATCACGCCGGAGCGCACGTAGGCGTTC
>JBFGDZ010000034.1:0-23675 GCA_041580375.1 Candidatus Polarisedimenticolia bacterium | reverse complement strand
GTTCAGCTCCTCGTGCGTGTGGCGCGTGCCGATCGGCGGCGTCGCCGCCTCCATGAGCGTCGTGTACCCCATCCCCGCGTAGAGGTAACCGGTTGCGAAGCTCGACGGCACCGTGCTCCCCACTCCGGAGCGCAGGCCCGGGCGGCGCGGGCAGCAGAGCGTCCGGTGATCCTCGGGGCGCATCGCCCGGGCCGAGTTCACCGCGGGGCTGGCGATGTGGGTGTGGATGTCGATCCCGCCGGGCAGCACGACGAGGCCCTTCGCGTCGATCACCTCCGGCGCGGAGTCGCAGGCCTCGACGATGCGGCCGTCCTGGATGAACAGGTCGCGGACGGCGCCGTCGATCCCGTTGGCCGGGTCGAACACGCGCCCGTTCCGGATCCGGATCGCGCGGGCCATCAGACCCGCCGGCCGCGCGCACCCGCGGCCCGGGACGCGCCGGCGCCGCCGTCGCGTCTCCGGCTCGCGATCCCGGCGATGATCCGATCGAGCACGTCGCGATCAGGTGGGTACGGGGAGTCGACGACCTTCTTGGCGGGGAGCGGAATATGGTCCATCCGGTAGGCGACGCCGGACGCCGCCACGGCCGCCTGCGCCACGGGGATGACGACGTCCGCCACCTTCGTCGTGTCGCTTTCCTTGGGATCGATGGCGATCAGCGGGATCGATCGCAGGTGCTCGGACGCGCGGCCGGGGAAGTTGCCGATGGCGTCCGCGCCGATGATCAGGGCGGCGTCCACCTCGCCGCGGCCCAGCAGATCGGCCACCGAGAACTCCCCCGGATTGAAGCGGGGATAGCCGCGGCTCAGGTTCACGGAGAACGGAAAGCCGGTCTGCCAGGTCAGCACCTGCGCCATGCCGACGACGTTGCCGTGCCCCCGGAGCGGCGCCCCGAGGAACTTGGTGTGCCGGTTCATCTCCTGGACCAGGCGGATCAGCACCACCACGTTCAGGTACTTGCCCCGCGTCATCGTGAGCCCCATCCCCCAGTAAATGATGCCGAAGTCGGCGTCTTTCATGAGATCCAGCAGGCGCACCCACTCGTCCATCGGGACCCCGCCGACTTCCGCGACGTCCAGACGATGCCCCTTCGTCAGGGCCGTCAGCACGGAGAAGATCTCGTAGTCCGAGTGCGGCCGGATCTGGATGAAGGCGTCCGCCATGCGCGTGCTCGGCGTCTTGCGGACGTCGACGTGGACGATGGTGCGGTCCTTCTTGCCCTGCGGCGTGAACAGCCCGCGCGCCGTGACGGAGTAGCGCGTCGCGTGGCGCGGGTGGGCCTCGGCCGGATTGCAGCCCCAGAAGATCACGACGTCGGCCCGGTTTTTGACTTCGCCCACGGTGCAGGTCGGCAGCCCCACGGTCTGCAGGGCCTGCAGGCTCGGCGCGTGGCAGACGGACGACGTGTGATCGATGTTGGCGCCGATGAGGTCCGCCAGCGCGATGGCGCGCTTCTGCGCGTACAGCTCGGTCGAATCGAGTCCGTAGATGAGCGGATATTTCGCCTTCGCGAGGATATCGACCGCCGCGTCGATGCAGGCGTCGAGGGTGGCGGGCGCGCCGCGCAGCCGCGGGCTCGCCAGCCCCTCGAGATGATGCAGGAAGGTGTCGCGGCCCAGGACGCAGGCGTTCTTGACCTCTTTGATCCGGCCGTCCTCGACGTGCACCTCCAGATCGTCGCAGGTGACACCGCAGAATGGGCAGGTCACGCCCTTCACGATCCGCCTCGGCGCGCCGCCCGGTTCAGTCTGCATCCTTTTCCACCTCGATCGTGAACCCCTTCGAGTCCGGCATCCCGGTCCCCTGCGTGTCCGTCCCCACGAGCGCATTCGTGAACGAGCCGTAGGCGAGGAACGCGAGCCCCTCGGGGATCGTGCCCTGCTTGCAGTGCACGACGACCGATCCGTGCTCGTTCCGGATGCGCAGCGCGTCGCCCGTCTTCACTCCGATCGCCTCCATGTCGGCCGGGTTCAGCTCGAGCGCGCTGATCTCGTCGACGTAGTCTTTCGCATCCTTGCCCAGATGGATCGTCCTGCCCTGCCGGGTCGAGCGCCCCGTGATGAGCGTGAGCCTGCGCCCCATGCCGTCTCCCGTTTTCAGGATGTGGACCGGCCGCGGGAGGCTGGAACGTCCTGGACCTCAATCCCGAGGCGGTGACGCATCGCCTCGGGTACGCGACCATCCGGAGTGAAACCTCGACGGCGATTATACGCTGTGATCATCCCCGCGAGGCGATTCGCGGACAGCATTGCACCTGCCGAAACGCCGTCCCGGAGCCGTTCCGTCAGGAAGCGCTCCGGCAGCGTGTCCTCGGCCGGAGTCCAGCCCTCGCGCTCGTTGAACCATTTCCTCGACGCGACGATGCGCCGCGCCGTCTCGTGCAGCTCCGCGGCGTTCACGTCCCAGCCGGTGACCGCCCGCAGGAGCGGCGCGGACTCCTCGAACAGGTCACTGAACACGCCCCGCAGGAACTTGCACAGGATGAGGGAGTCCATCAGCGCGGATCGATCCTCCGTCTCCACGGCCCGCCGCGCGGTCTCGGCGTCACCGGAGCGCCGATGGCCGGACTCGGAGAAATCGACCTCGTAGGCGCTCGAACGGTTGTGATCGGCCCCCCGCGTGCCGACGGCGAATCCGAGCGCCATCGCCTGCAGGGCCCTCGGCTCGTACCCCGGGATCTCCAGACCCTTCACGTGCGGCGCGAAACGGGGAGCCTCGCCGCCGATCGCCGCGGCGGCCCGCCGGGTCCCTTCCGCGAGCAGATGGCCGATCCGCTCGCGCCGGCCGATGAGCCGGAGCAGATGCAGGACCGCGGCCGGATCCCCGAACCGAAGGCCCGGCTGCCCGCCCTCGCCCGCCGTTCCGGCGGGGCGTCCCCCCGGCGTCGCCGCGCCGCCGTCGCCCGGCGGGGCGCCGCGGGGCGGCGAGAGCGGCTGCGGGTAGCGATCCGGCGAGATCAGTCCGCGCTCGGCGCACTCGAGCGCGAAGGCGATCGTGCCGCCCGCGGAGATGGTGTCGATCCCGAGGTCGTCGCACAGCGCGGCCGCCTCCAGGACGGCGTCCGGATCGGACAGGCCGCACAGCGGCCCGAGGGCGAAGAGCGATTCGTATTCGAGCCGCACGCCCCGGACCGGCGGTCCGGACGGCGCGCCTTCCCGGCGGACGCCGAACACGTGCTCGCACCCGATGGTGCAGGCGGCGCACGAGGATCGCGTCCTCGACCTGGCCGCGCCCAGCGATTCCGCCGACAGCGCGCCGGCCGCCTCGAAGGTGTTGTCTCGGAAGTTGCGCGTCGGGAGGACCGCCAGGCGGTTGAACACGAGCAGGTTGGCCACCGTTCCCAGCTCGCGGTACTTCTCGGTCGCCGGTCCGAACGAGCGCGCCGACAGATCGCGCGCCGCGGCGTTGACCGCGGCCGGGTCGGCGAGCGGCACGAAGCGCGCGCCGCGCACGGCGATCGCCTTGAGCCGCTTCGAGCCCATGACGGCGCCGATCCCCCCGCGACCGGCGTGGCGGCCGTCGTTCGACAGCGTGGCGAAGCGCACCAGATTCTCGCCCGCCGGCCCGATCGCGGCGGTGTGGAACACCCCCTCGCCGCCCGCGGCCCGCAGCCGCTCCTTCAGACGCGCTTCGGCGGCCGACGCCGGCAGCCCCCAGAGATCGCCCGCCCCCTCGACGCGGATCGACTGAGCCTCGTCGCCCTCTCCCCCGGCCGTCGCGCTCCCCGCGCGGCCGCCCTCGATGATGAGGACCGACGGCGCCCGGCAGGCGCCGACCAGCACGAGCGCGTCGAACCCGGCGCGCTTGGCGGCGATGGCGAAGTGGGATGAGGACAGGGCGTCATTGATCCTGTCGGTGAGTGGCGACTTGGCGACGATCGCGAACTTGGCCGACGTCGTGAGAGGCGTGCCCACCAGGGGGCTCAGCGCGAAGATGAGGGGCGCGTCGGGCGCGAGGGGATCGACGCCCCGCGGCGCCTCGCGCAGGAGGAGCCACGTGCCCAGACCGACCCCGCCGAGGTAGGCGCGCAGGACCCGGTCCGGCAGGGGAACCGCCGTCGCGACGCCGCGGCTCAGATCGACCCTCAGATAGCGGCCGTGCAGACCCCCCGCGGCCATCTCAGCCTCCCGCCTCGGCCGACAGCAGCAGCAGCCGGTCCCCCTCGCGGAGAAGTCGCGTGGGATCGCTGACGAACCTCCGGCCGTTGAGCGACAGCCGGTAGTGCCGGCTGAGCCGGCCCCCGTCGAGCACCGTTCCGGAGAGGGACGGACAGGCCCGCTCGAGAGCGGCGAGGGCCGCTCCGATCGTGTCGCCCTCGACCGGGACGCTCTCCGCTCCCGCCTTCAGGCGCGCCACACCGTACAGCTCGAACAGCACGGTCATGGCCGGCCGCCCGCCGCGGGCGTCCCGGAGGAGCGCGCCCGCAGTTCCTCGTACTCGTCCGGCGGGTTGAAGTTGCGCAGGCTGTCGAGATCCGGATCGACCGATCGCAGATCTCCGGGTCCGGCGACGCGCGTGCGGACCATCTCGAAGAGAAAGAAGGGGCGACGGCGCCCCGACCGCAGAAGGGATCGGATCTCCGGCAGGACGCCCGCGCGGTAGACCGCCGCCAGCGGATGGTGCCGATCCTCCACGAGCGGCACGACGGCGTCGGCGTCGCCGAGCAGCCCGATCATGCGGGCGACGAATTCCGGCCGCAGGAGCGGCGTGTCGCAGGACGCGACGTACGCCGCGTCCGCCCGGCCTTCGAGGGCGAGAAGACCGGCCGCCATCCCGCGCAGCGGGCCTTCCCCCTCCACCTCGTCATCGACTCGCACCGTGCCCTCCGGCAGCGGCGGCAGGACCTGGCCCGGCGCGCCGACGACCACGAGCGGCGGCGCCTCCCGCGGCGCGCTCCCGCGCTCCCCGCCGTCTCCACCGCCGGCGGCGCTCTCCGCCCGGACGAGGCCGTCCCGGACCGCGTCGAGGACGGCGAGCAGCATCGTCCGTCCCCCGTACGGCAGCCATGCCTTCGGACGGCCCATACGCGTGCTCCGGCCCCCGGCCAGGACGATCCCGCCGAAACGCCTCGCGGGCGCTGATACTGCTCGGCTCGATGACATGATCGATCTCGATGAGAGTCGTCTCAATTATAGACCCCCGCGGCGCGCGGACGGAACCGGGGCGCCCCGGCCGGTCGGCGGCGCGGGGCGGGACACCGCTCAGGCGCGGGGGCCGCGCGCCGGGAAGACGTGCACGGCGCTCGCTTTGAAACTGGCGGTGACGCGCTCGCCGGCGCGCAGATCGAGGTCCTCGACGGAGCGGCGCGTGACGAGCGCCACCAGCGGGAAGGGGCAAGCGAGCTCGACCCGGCATCCTCGGCCGTGCGGGGTGACCGAACGGATGTCCGCCGGGAAGAGGTTCCGCGCCGTGCTGCGCGCGGCCGGGCCGGGCCGCTCCAGGGTCACTTCCTCCGGGTGGATGCAGAGGGTCAGGCGCGATCCGGGCGTCGCCTCGGCCGCCGCTTCGATGGAGATGCCCGGCGCCACCTCCACGCGGCAGAGGCCGTTCTCGCACGTCGCCACCGGTCCGGCGAGGATCGACTCGAGGCCCACGATCGACGCCACCGTCGCGTTGGCCGGCCGGCGGAAGACCTCCTCCGCCCGCCCCCATTGCAGCAGGCGCCCCGCGTGCAGGACGGCCACGTGCTGCGCCAGGCTGAGCGCCTCCGAGCGATCGTGCGTGACGAG
The DNA here is from genome assembly GCA_041580375.1 of Candidatus Polarisedimenticolia bacterium. Classification (GTDB taxonomy): domain Bacteria; phylum Acidobacteriota; class Polarisedimenticolia; order Gp22-AA2; family Gp22-AA2; genus JAPUIN01. The sequence goes on along the minus strand of JBFGDZ010000034.1, from coordinate 17,946 downwards.
CACGACCGCCGTGCCGGGACCGAGCGCCCGCTGGAAGTCCCGCAGCAGGGAGTCCCGCGTCGGAGGATCGAGAGCGGAGAACGGCTCGTCCAGGAGGAGCAGATCCGGATCGGCGACGAGCGCCCTGGCCAGGCTCGCGCGGCGCGCCTCGCCGCCCGAGATCTCGCGCGCGGGCCGATCCGCCAGGTGGGGGATGCCGAAGCGATCGAGCCACCCGCCGGCGCGCGCGCGCGCCTCCGCCCGCGGCAGGCCGCGCAGCCGCAGCGGGAGGGCGACGTTGTCCAGCACCCGCCCTCTCAGGAGGAAGGGATCCTGAAGCGCGAGCCCGAGGCGGCGCCTCAGCCGCCGCCGCGCGGAGCCGCCGGATGCCATTTCCCCGAGGACCCGCACCTCCCCCGCGTCCGGCTTGAGGAGCAGGGCGAGCGTCTCGAGCAGCGTCGACTTGCCCGCCCCGTTGAGGCCGAGAACGGCGAGGGTCTCGCCCGGCGCCACCGAGAGCCGCTCGATCCTCAGGTCGAACGCGGAGCCGCGGCTCACCCTCAGATCCCGCACCTCGAGAGCCGGTCGAGGCGCCGGCGACGCGTCCGCCCCGGCCGGGCCGTGACCGCCGCGCGCCTCCCGCGCCGCCGGTCGCGGGCGCAGGGGCCTCACGATCCCGCGATCCCCGCTCGCGCCGTTCACGCCGGCCCCCGCTGCTGCAGGCGCGTGAGCACGAAGTTGATCGCGTAGGCCAGCGCCAGGAGAAGAAGCCCCAGCGCGATGGCGCTGGCGAAGTTCCCCTTGCTCGCCTCCAGCACCGTCGCGGTGGTCAGCACCCGGGTGGAGCCGCGCAGGTTGCCGCCCACCATGAGCGAGGCGCCGACCTCGCTGACGACGGCGCCGAATCCCGCCATCAGCGCGGCCAGCAGCGGCAGGCGCGCCTCGCGCGCCAGCAGCCACACCGACTGCACGGGCGACGCCCCCAGCGCCTGAACCTGAAGCCGCAGCCGGGCCGGCAGCGCCTGCACGGCCGCCAGGCTCAGCCCCGCCACGATCGGAAGCGCGATCAGGCTCTGCGCCACCACCATCGCCGACGGCGTGTAGAGCAGGCCGAGCGATCCGAGGGGGCCGCGCCGCCACAGGAGGATCATGACGAAGAGTCCGACGACCACGGGCGGGAGCCCCATGCCGGTGTTGAGGAGCGCCACCAGAAACGTGCGCCCTCGGAACCGGCTCAGGGCCAGGGCGACGCCGGCCGGCATCCCCAGCACCAGGCTGATGAGGGTCGCGGATCCGCTCACCTGCAGGGTCCGCCAGGTCGCTTCGACCAGTTCCGGATCGAGCGACAGGATGCGATCGACCGCGTTCAGGAGCCCCTCGAAGACCAGATTCATGTTCGTCTCACCGCCTCAGGACCGGCCGATCGGCCCCGGCCCGGGGTCGGGGACGAAGAGCGGGCGGCCGAACCGCTCGCGCCCGAACTCGCGGACGAGACCGAGCGCGTCGTCGGAGAGCAGGAAACGCTCGAGCGCCACGGCGCCCTCCAGGTTCACCCGCGGGCCCCGGCCCGGGTCCACGACGATCACGTGATAGACGTTGCGCAGCAGCGGATCCCTCTCGCACACGACCTCCAGATCGATCCCGTTCCGCTGCGCCAGATAGGTCCCGCGATCGGTCAGCGTGTACATCCTCTTCTCCGAAGCCACGCGCAGCGTCGCGGCCATCCCCTGGCCGGTCTCCAGGTAGGCGCCGCCGCGGCGCGGCGTCATCGCGAGACGCTCCCAGAGCCCCATCTCCATGCGGTGCGTGCCCGATTCGTCGCCGCGCGACACGAAGCCGGCTTCGGATCCGGCGATCGCGCGCATCGCAGACAGCACGTCGCCGTTCGAGCGCGCCGCGCCGGCCGGATCGGGGCGCGGCCCCACGAGAATGAAGTCGTTGTACATCATGCGCCGCCGCGACCGGCCGGCGCCCGCCCGCATGAACCGCTCCTCGGCGTCCGGCGAATGGACGAGAAGCACGTCGGCCTCACCCCGCTCCCCCAGGGCGAGCGCCTTGCCCGAGCCGACGGCGATGACCTTCACGCGCCGCCCGTCCGCCGCCTCGAAGCGATCGATCAGGAGATCCAGGAGACCCGTGTCGTAGATGCTGGTCGTGGTGGCCAGGATGATCGGGGCGCGGTCCCCCGCCGCGCGGGCGGCGGACCGATCGCCCGGGTCGCCGGTGCAGGCCGGCATCAGAATCGCGGCCGGCGACAGGAGAGCGGCCATCGTCATCATCGGGAGTAGCGCGCGCCGCACCGGACGATGAACGGCCCGCGCGGATCCGTCCACGCTAGCCGGCCCGGAACAGTCTTCGTTCGCGACGGAGGACGCTCTCACGGACCGGATCGTACCGCAAGCGGCGGGGCCGGAGGCGGGACGGATGTGATTCCGCCCCGCGTCGTTCCCGCCGGGCGCGTGCGATTCAGGTTGACCGCGAACCGGAAGCGGCGTACCTGATCATCAGGAGCGTGCGGGGATGCCACTGATCCCCGACCCGACGCAGGCGACCCGGCAGGGCGCGGCGGACGTCCCCCCATTTCGCGGCCCCTTCCGGAACGAGGCGAAGATGCTGGACCGGGCCGATCTCGAGAGCCGGATCGAATCGTTGAGCCGCTCGCTCGACGATCTGCGCCCCCCGGGCGCCGTCGACCGGAGGCTCGCGCCGCTCGTCGTGATCGATCGGATCGATCATCTGGGTCGCTACCTTTACGTCGACCGGATCGCCGAGGATCTGCTCGGCTTCCCTCCCGAGTACTACGAGACGGAGATCGACTGGGTCCGGTACAACCACCGTCTCGACATCGAGCGCGTTGCGGTGCTCTGGGACGCCGCGCTCCGGGGGCGCCGGATCCGCGGCATCGAGTACCGGACCGACCACGTCGACGGCTACTGGGTCTGGCTTGAGGACTCCTTCACGCCGATCCTGTCCGATCGATCCGGGCGGTCCCTCGTCATCGAGGGCCGCTGGCGCGACATCACGCCGCGCAAGCGGCGCGAAATTGAGTTCCTCCTGGAGGGGCTCGAGGATTCGTTGCGCATGCTGAAATCGGCTCCCGTCTCCGGCCGGACGGTCGTCCTCCGTTACTCCGGGTCCCGTTCGCGGACGGGAGATCTGAGCCCTCGTGCCCCGCGGACTCCCCGGGGCGGCCGGCCCGGTCCGTCGGGCTGGACCTGAGATGAGGATGAGACCGTGACCCCTGACGAGCTCCTCTCGACGCACCGGGGATATGTCACCGAAGTGGCGCTGAAGTATCGCCGCTACGGCGTGCCCCTCGAGGATCTCATCAACGAGGGGGCCATCGGTCTCCTGGAGGCGGCGCAGCGATTCGATCCGTCGCGCGGGACGCGGTTCCTCACCTACGCCAGCTACTGGATCCACAAGCAGATCCTGAGCGCCCTCGAGCACCAGTCGCGAATCGTCCGCGTTCCCGATTACCGGCTCAAGAAGATCCGCCGCAGGATGCGCGTCGAGAACGCCCTGCTGCACGAATTCGGCCGCCACCCCACCCGGGAAGAGATCAGCGAGAGGATGGGAAGCCACGGGTGCGCCGACGTCGGGGAGCCGGCATTGCACACCGTCGAGATGTCGATCGAGGGCTCGCCCGACGACCTGCGCCCCGCGATCCTGTCGCTCGCCGACCTGTCCACCCGCGATCCGGAGAATGCGCTGCTGCACGACGAGACTGCGGCCCTCGTCCGCAGGGCGATCCGGATCCTGAGCCCGCGCCAGCGGCAGGTGATCATCGGGCGCTACGGGCTGCTCGACGGGCGCCGCCGCACCCTGCGCGAGTTGTCGCGGGAGATCGGGGTCAGTCGCGAGGGTGTGCGCAAGATCGAGATGACCGCGCGGCGCCGGATCGCCGTCTTCCTGACGACACTGCACTCCGGCGCGGCTCCCCGCGTCGCGTCGCTCGGGCGCGAGCGGCGGGCGCAGCCTTGCTGACCTTTTACTAGACCGACTCGGCCGTGATCGGGGCGGCGTCCCTGCGGGGGGGAAGGAGCGTCGCCAGTCCGCCGAGGAGGATCGAGCACAGGTAGTGCACGCCGCGCGCGAGCAGCACGGCGGGAAGCGCCACTTCGGCCGGCACCCCCAGCGCGACGAGCGGCGCGATCGCGGCCAGTTCGGTGGTGCCGGCGCCGCCCGGCGTCCCGGTGAGGGTGCCCGCGAGGGACCCGAGGGCGAACGCGGCCGCCGCCGAGGCGAATTCGAGCGGGTACCCGAGCGCCGCGGCGGCGACCTGGAAGGTCAGGACGTTCGCGAGCCACACGATCCCGCCTCCGATCGCGACGACCCGCCAGGTCGACGGGTGAGCCAGCAGACGCCGCGCGGCGTCGAACGCATCCTCGAGCGCCTCCGCCACGCCGGGCATTCGCCCGCGCATGCGCGCCAGCAGGTGCGCGCGCCGTCGCCACATGACGAGGAACGCGAGGACCAGGCCCGCAGCCGCGGCCACCCAGGGCAGGAGCCGATCGCCGGGGCCGCGCTGCGGATCGACCCAGAAGGCGAGCGGCAGGTAAATCGAGCCGAGAACCAGGCTCACGATTCCGTAGCCGAGCTGATCGACGATCGCCCCGCCGTAGAGCGGGCCCCGCGCGCGGTTCAGATCGCGCGCCAGGTAGCGCGCCCGCACCAGTCCGCCGAACGGCCGCGCCGCCGGGACGACGGTGGTGATGAAGAGGCTCGCCAGGAGCGCCCTCAGCGCAGGCCAGAACGGGATCGGCTCGAGTGGCCTCACGAGCAATCTCCAGCGCGCGGCCCAGACGAGGTAGCGCAGCAGGTTGATCGCGAGGACGAGCGCGAGCAGGTGGATCTCGGCGCGCGCCAGCCGATCTCCCAGCACGCTCCAGCCGATGTCGCCGGCGGCGCGCACGAGGAACACGACCGCCGCGACCCAGAGCGCGGCCGAGAGGGCCTGCCTCACCCATCTACGCGATCGACGCATCGCCCCCCGGCGCTCCCCCGGCGTCTATCATCCGCCGCGATACATGGTTAGAATGTGCATCCTTGATGACGGTGCGATGGCCATGATCCCGGTCCGTTCGTCCGCTCTCATCGCCTGCCTGCTCGCCGGACTCCTCGAGGCGCACGCCCGGGAGGACTCCGTGCGGCCCGCCGACGGCTCCCGGCCCAATCTCCTGCTGATCACGCTGGACAGCACCCGGGCGGATCACCTGGGATGCTACGGGTACCCGCTGCCCACCTCCCCCGTGATCGACGGCGTCGCCCGTGGCGGCGTGCTGTTCACCGATGCAATCTCCCAGATACCCCTCACGGGACCGTCGCACGCGACGATGATGACCGGCCTCCACCCGCACGAGCACGGCGCCGTGCGCAACGGCGTTCCGCTCCCCGACAGGGCGCGGACCCTGGCGGAGCGGCTGGGCGAGGCGGGCTACCGGACCGCGGCGTTTCTCTCCGGCTGGACGCTGCGCGCCCGACTGTCGGGTCTCGATCAGGGGTTCGACCTGTACGACGATTCCATGCGGGACCGCTACCGTCTCGTCAACACGCAGCGATTCGCGCATCAGGTCACCCCGGAGGCCCTGGACTGGCTGCGGCGGCGGGAGGACGGCCCGTTCTTCCTCTGGGTGCACTACTTCGACCCGCACGCACCGTACGTGCGCCGGCCGGCCCTGCTCGAGGATCTGGACGCGCGGGAGGAGCGCCGGGCTCGGCGCCTCCCTTCGCGCACGCTCAAGTACGACAGCGAGATCCGGCACATGGACGGGCAGATCGGGAGGCTCCTGTCGGCGCTCCGCGATCTCGATCTCGAACGCGACACGCTCGTCGTCATCGCGGCGGATCACGGCGAGAGCCTGGGCGAGCACGGCTACGTCGGCCACGGCCGGTTTCTCTACGAGGAGATCGTCCGCGTGCCGTTGATCATCTCGTGGCCCGGTCGCATTCCGGCGGGAATCGCGATCGGGACCCCCGTGGCCCTTCTCGATCTCACTCCCACGATCCTGGCCCTCATGGGCCTGCCGGCCCCCGAGTACGCCAGCGGGCTCGATCTCTCCCCCCTCCTCGTCCGTGGAGAATCCCGGCGAACCGCTCCGGACGCTCCCGGATTCGCGGGACGCCGGATCCACTTCGAGACCTACCCGGGCGCCCGCAAGAAGTTCTGGAGACTGTTCTCGCGCAGGGTCAGCTTCATACCGACCCTCATCGGTTACCGCGAGGGATCGTTGAAGTTCGTCCACGACACACGGACGGGCGCCTCCTTCCTTCATGACCTCGCCGGCGCGGGCGAGCGCGAGAACCTGATTGCCCTGAACCCGGACATCCGCCCGTCGGGCGCGGACCTGGTCCTCTGGGTCGAATCGACCGCGAATTTCACCTCCTACGACATGGCCGACCATGACGACCTCGAGCGGCTCAGGAGCCTCGGCTACGCCAAATGAGCCGATCAGGCCCTGCAATCGTGTGGAGCCGTCCACGATAAAACGTTAATCCAATTAAACTTCCCGGCGATTCTCCACGCACGGGCCCCGCGCGATCCCGCCTTGCCACGTCCTTCCCCGGAGGGACCGCCCCTAGAGAAGCCCGGATCCACGCGCTCGCGGGGCATTTTCCCAAGTTATACGGAAAGGGGGGCCGCGGCCACCCGCGGCCGAGCCGACCGGCCGGCCGGGTCAGGCGGCCCGGCGCGCCTTCATCAGCCGGTCCCCCTGGACGCGCAGGTGGGTGTCGATGAAGGTGGACGGGTCGGTGAGAGCCCGGAGCGCGCGCGGGGCGCGGATCATGCGGGGGATGAGCCACGGCGATCGCGCCAGCATCCTGAGGCCCTGGCCGACGATCGATGGACGGAACGTGACGTGATTCGCCTCGCGGTAGACGCGCGCCACCTGCGCGTAGAAGTCCCGCGGGTCGAGGCGGGTCGGCATGAGGGCGGTGAAGAGGGAGAATCCGGGATGGGCGACGGCCCGGCGATCGGCCAGATCCGGATGCTCGGGCAGGACCTGCCTGTAGAGCTCGGTGCCGGGGAGCGGCGTGGCGATGGTGAAGTTCGCCGTGCGGATCCAGGGCCGGTGGACGCGGAGGAAGCGGACGATCTCGTCGAAGTAGGCCCCGTCCGCCTCCGGCTGAATGACGAACTGCGCCGTGACCCGGGCGCCCGCCGAAGCGGCGCGCCGGATCGCCTCGCTGTTCTTGTCGACGGTGTTGCGCTTGCTGAAATTGTCCAGCTGCTCGTCCGTCACGGCCTCGACGCCGAACAGGATCCACTTCAGGCCGCCGCGGCGGATCCACTCGCGGAAGCGCGCTTCCTCTCTGAGATAGAGGTCGGTCCGGGTCTCCACGGTCAGCCAGAAATCCCGCCGCCGGGGCAGGAACTCGGACGCCATCCAGGAGAGAAGCGGATCGTAAAGGCCGCGGATCTGCGCCTCGCTCGCCTGCATCCAGATGTCGTCGGCGAAGAAGAAGCCGCGGACGAATCCCGGGAGCGATCGAAAATCGTGGCGCACGTTGCCGGGCGCGGCGAGAGCGACCCGGCGCCCGTGCGTCTTCCACACGCTGCAGAAGCTGCAGTCGAACGGACAGCCCTCGCTCGTCTGGCCGATCCCGGTCGGTCGCATGCCCTGGTAGTAGTGCCGCCAGTAGCGGCGCGGCAGAAGATGCCAGGCGTAGGGACGCAGGTCCGCCATCGCGGGCGCGGCCGGCCCGGGATGGAGCGCCCAGCGTCCGTCCTCCCGGTGATAGAAGCCGGGGAAGCGTTCGGGAGCGCGCCCCGAGGCGATCACCTCGCGGGCGAGCGCGGCGAGAGCCCCGTCGCCCGCGCGGAAGCAGATCAGGTCGGCCTGCGTGTCCCCGAACGACTGCGGATCCTCGGACGGCGCCGTCCCTCCCAGGACGATGGTCGTCGAGGGCGAGGTGCGCCGGACGAGCGACGCGGCTTCGGCCGCCTCGTCCCCGTTCGACGTGAACGTGAGCGAGATGCCGGCGAGGGCCGGCGGATCGGCCCGCAGGCTCGCGACCAGCCGGTCGCGCTCCCCGGGAATCCGCAGATCCGCGATCTCGACGTCGGCCCCGTCCAACTGCCCGGCCAGCCTCACCTGCGCCAGCGGCGGATAGTTGGCGACGATCGGCAGGCCGAAGCGGCGCGTGATCGGATTGATGTCCGGCTCGATCAGGATCACGCGTCGTGACCGTGCGGCGGCCATGACTGGTCTCCCGTCCCGCATTCCCCTCTTTGGGAGTGCACCATCGTACTCCAACGGACGGACTTCTCCAACCGTCGGGGCGCGGATCCGCGGGCGCGCCGGCGCGGGACCGTGAACCCGCGGGCTCCGGGTCTCCCCCGATCGCGCGGGATCCCCGCCTGTCCGGCCGCTCGACAGGCGGCGGGCGGTCCCCTTCAAGAATCTGACAGCCGGTCGACTTCGAATTTGAGGGATCGGCCCGGATCCTTGACTGCGCCCTCCCCCAGCCTACCTTCTCTTGTGACCCCGGATCTCGCCGTGCGAGGCGTAGAGGAGGAGGGGATGCAGAACAGTCTCGTCGCCGCGGAGCCCTTCATGTCGTCAGGGCTCCTGGAACGGCTCCTGATACCGATCACCTGGCTGCTGGGAGTCCAGCGCTCGATGCTGGAATTCTTCCTGTACTCGTCGTCCGGCTGGGCGACCGCCGGCAAGATCGTCTTCCTGATGTTCCCTGCCATGCTGGTGCTGGCCGGCCTCTGGTGCACACAGCTCTCCCTCTACACGCTCCCGTTCCGCTCAGGCCGCATCCGTTTCCTGCAGATGATGCTGCTCGGATGGTGGGACGCCGCGCGGTCCGCGTGGCACTACTGGGTCGGGCTGTTCCGGCTGGTGCTGGTGGCCTTCGGCTGGCTCTTCACGCTGGCCCGGCTCGCCGTCCGGTTCCTGATGGAGGCGCTGCGCCAGGTCGTCATCGCGCCCTTCTCGATGACGGGCCGTCTGTCGCGCTCCTACTTTCAGCCCGGCGTGCCGTGGATCGCCTTCGTGCTGCTCCTCTTCTGGTGCACGCTGGAGACGACGATCTTCACGTACACGCTCTACCCGACGGTGTCCGAGGTTCTGTCCGACCTCGTCGGCATGAACGCGCCCCGTTTCACGGGCCCGATTCTGTTCATGTTCCTGCTCATGCTGATCCTGGGCAGCTTCGCCTGCCTGCAGGCGTTCCTCGACACCATCAAGCGGCGCGAGTACAAGTTCGTCGTGCAGATGCTCGTGGTCGAATTGTTCGTCATGTTCTTCGAGGTGATGTTCCTCTACCGCGAACTGGTCGACGCGATCACGCCGTGGATCGCCCAGCAGACGAGCGAGCAGTTCCGCCTGGGGATCGGATTCACCCTGACGGTCGCGACCTTCGGGTGGGTCGGGATCCGTGGGATGACCTGGTTCCTGTTCGGCCAGTTCGGCACGCCGCCGCTGCTGGCCTTCATCTCCCGCCGGCCCCTGGCCCAGCCCGAGGAGCCGGTGACGGGAAGCGTGCCCGCCGAGGAACCGGTGGGCTGGTGGCGGGGCCCGATCAACGAGTTCAAGATGGAGATCGAATGGCTGCACACCAAGGGCAGCGAGGTGCTCGAATACCTCACGCTGCCGGTCCTTCAGGTCCTGGCCGCATCGCTGAACTTCGCCATCATCCTGCTGACCTCCAGCCCGGTGATGAGCCTCCCGCTCAAGAGCCTGAAGGACGTCATGGAGACGCGCGACATCGCCTCGTTCTTCAAGATATCGCCGCGCAAGGCGGGGACCCCGTCATGAGGAGGCCTTTCGCCGCCCGCGCGGCGCTCGCGATCCTGGCCGCCGGCGCTCTCCTGCTCGGCGGCTGCGGACTGGAGGCGACCGAGACCACGCCGCGCACGACGCTGTTCATCGGCGTCGACACGAGCGGTTCCTTCCTCCGGTCCGGTCACTACGACGACGCCATGAACTTCCTGGCTCACTATATCTACGGGCACCTCAACCGGCTGGGGGGGCTCGAGGAGCCGCGGGAACTGTTCGTCGCCGCCATCGGGGGGAAGAACCCGGACGAGCCGAAGGCCTTTCATCCGATCCACGACTTCACCGGCAAGTCCGTCGAGCAGATCGAGATCGATCTGCGTGAATGGTTCGCTCCCGACGACGCCCTCACCGACTTCAATCCCTTCTTCCAGAAGGTCGCCCGGATCGTCAAGGACCGCAATCTCATCCTGGCACCGATCACGCTGATGATCGTCACCGACGGCGTTCCCGACTACTCCGTTCCGGGCGCGAAGCCCGGGTCGGATCAGATGTACGAGGGAATCGATCTGAGCCCGCTCGAGTACCTGTCCCGCAGGCTGACCCTGCGGCTCGCCTACGTCAGCCCGAAGGTCGGTGCGAAATGGCGCGATCTGGTCCCCCGCCACCGGGTCCGCCTCTGGACGGTGGACGGCGAGGTCATGCGCGGGTGGAAGGATCAGGTGCGGCCCCAGGTCGCCCTCGCCCGGCAGGATCGACTCTGGTCCTGGATCCAGGATAACGTCGACTACCGCGTGCGCTCGATCGGCGCCTAGGAGACCCGGACAGGCTCCTAGCTACTTCTTCAGCGCCCGCGCCACCGCCGCGATGTGATCGGGCCGGGTCGCGCAGCATCCCCCGATCACCTGTGCCCCGGCCTTGCGCCACGCGCGCGCGAATTCCGCATACCGCTCGGGCGTGTACCCGCGCTCCTCGATGTTGAAGTAGGGCTCCGCGGGCGAAGCGCCGTACCGGGGGTTCTCGTCGTAGCCCAGGTGGGCGTAGGCCCCGATCGGACCGGCGAACGCTTCGCGCAGCAGCGGAAGCGCCGCCGAGATCGGCTCCGGGTAGCTGCACATGAGGAAGATCCCCGCCACGGCCTGCCCCATCAGGGCGGCGGCCAGATCCTGCATCGTCTGCCCCCCGAGCATCCGGCCGTTCTTCTGCAGCATGCAGACGCCCAGGAAGACCGGCAGGCCGGACGTGGAGCAGGCCTCCACGGCGGTCACGCAGTCGGCCAGCGGATCCTCCACGATCGAGTCCCCTCCGACGTACTCGGGCAGCATGAAATCGACGCCCGCTCCGGCGAGGATCCGGGACTGCTCCTCGAAGGTGCTGCGCAGATCCTTCGTGTAGGGGACGGCGATCCCCCCGGCGACGTACGCCTCCGGGTTGGCGGCGTCGCGCGCCTCCACGGCGATCTCGGCGCCGCGCCGCGTGTACTCCTCCCAGCGCTCCTCCTCGCCGATCAGCGCCAGCATCTCCCGGCTCGTGTAGAAATTATTGCTGGTGATGATGTCCGCTCCGGCGCGCAGGTAGTCCTCGTGCACCTGGCGGACGATCTCCGGAGCATCCAGGTTGGCGGCGGCCGACCAGACGCCGAGGCGCCCCTTGAGCGACCCCTTGTTGACGTCCACCCCGCGGCGCTGGAGCTCGGAGCCGGTGGCGCCGTCCAGGATGAGCAAATCCCCGGCCTTCAGCCGGTCGACGATGCCGCGTCTCTTCACCTTCTGTCCCATCCCGCTCGTCTCCCTCCCTTTCAGTGCGACGCGCGCCGGCGCAGATCGCGCAGGTTCTCGCGGCTGGCATTGCGTCCCGGACCGCCCATCCGGCCTCCCGCGCCCGTTGCCCCGCCCCTCAAGCGGGACATCAGTCGCCGAGTCTCCAGGTGAGTCCGACGATGACGCCCGTGTGCGTCGAGCCGTTTCCGAACGTGTCCTCCCTCACGAGGGAGGCTTCGACGCGCAATGCCGTTCTCCCGCCCCGCCCGAAGAAGAATCGGCTGCCGCCCGCGATCTGGTAGGCGGCGCTGTCGTCGTCCGTCGTCGAGCCGAAGAACTCCTGGTCCAGGCTCGCCCACCCGGCGCCGGCGAGGACGTACGGCACGATCCGCTCGTGCGGATGGAAGTTGAAGACGCCGTTCACCATGATCAATTCGAGGGTGGTGTCGGCGGTCAACCCGAACACCTCGGCCCGCTCGTTCGCCTCGGCGAACTGGCCCTCGATCTGAAACAGGTCCGTGACGTGGTACCCGCCTCGCAGCGTCACGTAGACGCCCGGCTCGCCCAGGACGTCAGAGTCGAACTCCAGCTGACCGATGTCGAGGCCGAGCTCCCCGTTGCCCCCTCCGATGCCTGCCCCCGCGGCACCCGTCGCCAGAAAACCCGCGAGCGCACAGATGAGCAGCCGTCTCATGCGTCGATCCTCCCCGCGCCTGCCGATCGGGAATCCGGCGCCGGCGCAACGGCCCGGAGCGGCCCCGCCGGGCCGGGCGCGCGCCCGGCGGAGCCCGCCGCGATCAGCCGAGATCCGGCTCGATCTGCAGCGCGTCGTTGAACCGGTTCGTGAAATTCGCCGCGCAGATGACGAGCGTGAGCTCGACGATCTGATCCTCGCTGTAGAACTTGCGCAGCTCCTCCAGCTCGGGGGATCGGATTCCGGCGGCCCCGCGGGTGACCCGCTCGGCGTAGCGGAGCGTCGCCTTCTCCTTCTCGTCGAAGAGCTTGCTCCTCTCGTAGAACTGGATCGCCTTGATCTGATCGTCCGACAGGCCGGCCTTCCGGCCGCCCGGCGTATGGGCGCGGGTGCAGTACTCGCACCCGTTGAGAAGCGCGGTCTTGAGATACGCCAGCTCCTTGTACTTCGCCTCGACGGTGCCTTCGTTGATGATCGATCCGTACAGCGGCATGAAGTTCTTCAGCACCGCCGGGCGGTGCGCCATCACCCCGAAGATATTCGGCATGCGGCCGAACTTCTGAGTCAACGCCTCGTAGATCGGCTTCACCTCGGTCGCCGCCTTGTCGGCGGGTATCGGGCTCACGACGGCCATGGAATCCTCCTGAATCGAGTGTTTGGAACGCCCCAGAGTAGTGCGCCTCCCCCCACGCGTCAAGCGGCGGGGCGCCCCGGCCGCGTCATCGCGGCGCACCCGATCAGGCCGGCCAGCGCGATCCACAGGGACCTCGTGAGCGGCCTCCGATCGGTCCGGATCTCGACGCGGTGCTCCCCCTCCGGGACGCGCACGCCGATGCGGTGCAGGTTGGCGATGAGGATGGGCACCTCCCGGCCGTCGACCGTGGCGCGGAGTATCGGAACGTGGGCGCGCTGCACGACCAGCACGCCGGGCGAGCGCGCCGTCACCTCGGCGACGATCCGCTCGCGATCGATCGAGACGAGGCGCGCCTCTCCGCCCGCGCCGCGCTGCGGCGCGCCCTCGCCGGGAATGACGGTCATGCGCGAGGGATCGAAGTCGGGACGCGTGAGCGCGTCCACGGCGGCGTTGAGATGGGGCGCCCGCAGAACCGCTCCGGCGAACGCCACGGGCGGAGCCGGGTCGAGCAGGCGGTACACGCGGAGCGTCCCCCCGAAACCCTCGTATGTTCCAGACGGCTCGACGCGGGCGGCCGCGTCCCCCGTCAGGTCGCGATCCAGGAGCAGGTACTCGACCCCCCAGGCCTCGAGGAGGCGCAGCAGGTCGTCGTCGTCCGACAGGCGCGCCGCGTCGCGCGCGGCGTGGGCCAGGAACGAGTCGACGCCGTCGGACGAGACGCTCAGCTCGTGCCGGAGATCCCAGAGCGGACCGGCCGGCGGCTGCAGCTCGACGACGGCCCGCCGCCCCGGCCAGAACCCGCGCGCATCGGGATAGACGCGCCGGGCGTCGCCCGGAGAGCCCCGCAACCCCACGGCCTCGCCGTGCACGACGGTCGATCCGCGCGGCACCGAGGCGAGGGCGGGGGGCGGCGTGAGGTACGCCTCGACCTCGTCGTTCGAGAACAGGGGCGCCAGCAGGACGACCTGGACGCCGCAGTGGGCGATCAGGAGTGCGGCTCCCGCCGCGAGAGGGCGCCGCCGCGCCATCCGCGCGAGGACGAGAAAGAGCGCGAGAATCGGAAGCGCCGCGAGCGCCATCGCGGCGTGACGGGCGCGCTCCGAGGCCGCCGCCTCCGCCCCCCGGCCGGCCGGCATCGCGCCGCGGATCGCCTCCTCGATCGGCCCGCCCGAGAGCAACAGAACGGCGGCCGCGATCGCGAAGGCGGCCAGGAGGACCGCGAGCGCCGCGCGGAGCGCGCGCGCCCGGCGTGGATCGCGGCCGGTGATCGCCCCCTCGAAACCGATTCCGGCGAGGAGGGCGCCGCCCATCGCGACCGCGAGCCAGAAGCGGATCGGATAGCGCAGGATGCCCCCGGATCCCTCGAAGATCCACGCGGCCGCCGGGTTGAACCGGCCGAGCGCGACGAGGAGGCCGGCCGCGGCGGCGCCGATCCCGACGGCGCGCGCCCGTCCGCGCGCGCGCAACGACGCCGTGACGAGCGCCAGGGTCAGCAGGCCCGGATAGAGGGAGAGGTAATAGGGAGGCCGTCCGGTGAAGAAGCGGTGCCCCCAGAATCCCGCCGGCCCGATCCGATCGGGCCGGCCGAAGGCGAACGGCGCGAACCACTCGACGATCTGCCGCGGATCCCAGCTGGCGAGGGTGCGCGATTCCACGGAATAGCCGATCTGAGCCCGGAACGACGACCCGACGATGCCGAGGAATCCGACGATCTGCGGCGCGGCGATCAGCGTGCCGCAGAGAAAGGCGGCGGCCAATCCGAGCAGCCGGCGCGGATGGACGCCATGCTTCGCGAGCGCCGCCGCGACGGCCAGCAGAAACGCCAGCAGCGCCAGGAAGGGATCGCCGGCCAGGATCAGGAGGGCCCACACGATCGCGACGACCGGACCCGACATGCGCCGACGGCGGACGCCGCAGAACTCCAGGCAGGCGGCCGCCAGCGCCGGGGCGAGAGTCACGCCCGCGATCAGGTTGTAGAAGGCGAGGTTCGACAGGACGTAGCCGCTCGTGGCGTAGCACACACCGGCCGCCCACGCCCCCTCCCGTCCCAGTCCCCAGGCGCGCCCCATCCAGAAGAACGTGAAGGGGGCCAGCAGCAGATGGATCCAGAAGTGGGCGTTCAGGGCCCAGAGGGGCGGCGCGACCAGGTAGAGCAGGTTGTCGGGATACAGAGGGACGGTGTTGGGATTCCCGAGCAGCGGCTGGCCGCCGGCGCGGTGCAGGTCGACCAGCGGCAGCGCGCCCTCGCGCAGGCCCTCGGCGTACGCGAGCTTCATCTCGAAATGCGTGTGCAGGACGTCGCGCAGATATAGCGTGGCGGATCCGCTCATGAGCGGAGCCACCATCCACGCGAGCAGGAGAACGATCGGCAGGACCCAGGATGCCGCGAAGAGCGCGCGGCCCGTCCGCGGGAACGCGGGGTTGCTACGCACGGATCGGGCGCCGGTGTCGGAGCTTCAGGAGTCTCATCCGGATCGCGCGGGCGCGTCCCTTCGGAAGCGCGCCCCGCATCATATAACCACCGCCCCGGAGGGCCGGGCGCGGGGACCGTCGCGGCCGGCGGCCGCGGGTGGGGCGGCCTGTGGAACGAGGAGGGGGACGCGCCTCCCGCCAGCGCGTGCGGATCGGCCCAGGATTTCGATCCGGCGGTCGGAAGGCACGCCCCCCAGGTCGCGGGGGTGGAGCGTGCGGGGTTTCCCGATCCTGCGCGGCGATCCGAATCAGGCTCTGCCCGAAGCCTGTACGGTGAGGAATGGATCCCGTCAACCGGAAATGTCGCCGTCCGGATCGCCCGGGCAGTCGTCACACCGGTAGATCAGGAAGAAGTTGTCCGTGACGAAGTGCAGCTCCCGCTCCAGCGTGTACCCGGCGGACTCCATCCAGGCGACGAGATCGTCGCGGGCATACTTCAGCGAGGGAAACACGTGGGGAGACGTCCGATGGAAATCGATGATGGCGATGCGCCCGCCCGGCTTCAGGTAGGCCCGCAGGCGCCTCAAGTAGGCCTCGCGGCCGGCGATGTGGTGCAGCGTGTCGCAGAGCAGGACGAGGTCGACCGGCTCGGGCAGGCGCGGATCGTCCTCGTCCGCGAGAACGGTCCGGATCGCGTCCAGGCCCGCCTCCCGCGACGTGGTCTCGATGTGCAGCAGGAGCTCGGGATTGATGTCGACCGCATAGATCCTGCCGCTTCCGCCGGCCGCCCTCGCCATCGGCCGCGTGAACAGGCCGGTGCCGGCGCCGATATCGGCCGCCACCGTGCCCGGCTCGATCGCGAGCGTCGCGATCACGCGATCGACCTGGAGATCCTCGACGCGCTCGCCGGACTCGAGGATGATCAGCAGGAGGCGAGCCTCGATCCAGTCGCGCCCCGCCCAGACGAGCGCCGCGAACAGACCGACGGCGAGGCCGGCGAGGATCCATCTCCGGCGGCGCGAGGTCATCCTCGAGTCCCTCCCCAGGCGAAGCCCGCCGGCGCGGGGGCCGGAGGCAAGGGGCTCGGAGGCAGATCCGCGGGAGGGTCCGCCTCGTTGAAGCCGGCCGGCGCGACGTCGTTCGGCGCGTCCGGATGGAACAGGCTCGCGAGATACTGGATCTGGCCGCGGCCCGGTCCGAGCTCGAACTGCCCGCCCCCGTACATCCCGATGCCCCGGCTCTCGCAGTGGGCGTACGCCCGCGTGATCTCCGCGAGGAAGCCGAAGCGCGACGGTTTCATGTTCACGCACGAAGGCTCGAACGGCAGCGCCATGAGGTCCTCCGCCGAGTGCAGGATGGCGTCCCAGGTGATCCGGTTCCGGTGCGGCTCGAGGATCGCGCGGGTCCGGTCGTTCAGTTCGGGATCCTCGATCCAGACGTCGCGCAGCCCCTCCGCCACGGCGCGATACTGCTCCGGATCGGCGGGCGGCCCCTTGAAATCCCCCCGGTAGTGTCCCTTCAGATCGACGATGTCGACGGCGCCTGTGCGCGCGAGATCCTTCACCAGCCGCCCGTCCCACTCCGAGGAGAGATCGACCTTGAAGCGCGCGCCGGGGTGGCGCACCAGAACGCTCCGGAGAGGTCCGACGCCGGGCGGGCTCCCGAGGTCCAGCGAGACGACGTAACGAACGGGACGGGGCTCGCGGCCGAGGACCGACGCCAACGATCGACCCGCCTGCCGCAGGGCGAGATCGAGCGCGGCGCTCTCGAACGCCCATCGCCGGTAGAGGGGCTCGATCGTGAAGAGGTCGAGAGCGCCGAGCGCGCGCGAGAACTCCTCCAGCGTGTACCGTCCCGCCGGACGCAGATCGCGTCCGCGGGCCTGGAACCGGTGCTGGTCCGCGGCGTCGTAGGTGACGTCCTCGCCCAGCCCCTCCTCCCCGAGCCCCGACAGGCGGACGACGGTGGTGCACCGCTTCCAGCCGCTCCGCGTGATCGTCTCGAGCGGTTCGAGCCTGCAGGACTCGATCCGGAGTGGGAGTTCCTGGAGGAGCGCGCCCGGGTTCATGTCCGGATCACCTCCGCGACGGCCGGCGGGGCGGCCGGCTCCGCCTCACCGGCAGGTCGACTGAGAGCGATCGATCTCCGCGCCGTCCGAGCGCGTGCCGCTCGGGGACTCCACGTCCTGCACGTGCGCCGTGGCCAGGACGTAGAGATCCTCGCCCGGCGGCTCGGAGGGGTCGATGATCACCCGCAGGCGCCCCCCCGCGGCCTCCGTGGGGGCGGCGCAGATCGGGCCATGGGGCGCGCCCGCGCCGTGATCGTACGCGCCGGCGCGCAACGCCGTCAGCGTCCCGAAGTACAGAGCATAACGATCGGCGCCCGGGATCGGTTCGAACGAAACCTCGAGACGCCCGTCCGCTCGCCGGGCGACCTCGAGCGAGCGGACTTCGGGAGGGCGCTCCATCTCCCAGCCGTAGAGATCGATCCAGACCTGATCCAGCTCGATCCGATCCCCGGGGCCGGACGGGCTGACGCGCTGCCCGGGCGCCGCGACGCGCACGACCGTCGCGCCCAGATCGGCGGGATCCGGGGCGGGCCACGCGTACTCCGCCGCGCCGGTAGAGAGAATCGGGTTCCCCGTGAGCGTCGCCGAGACGTCCCTGTAGGCGGGCACGTCCGGCATCGCGAGGATCCGCGCCTCGGGAAAATCGGGGTTCTCGAGCGGCCGTCCCGGGC
>JBFGDZ010000033.1:0-23863 GCA_041580375.1 Candidatus Polarisedimenticolia bacterium | reverse complement strand
GGGGGATTACCCGCGAGGAGGCCGATCGATATGCTCTGAGGAGCCAGCAGGCCGCCGAGGCGGCCTGCGCCGCCGGGAGGCTCGAGGAGGAGATCGTCCCCGTGCCTGTAAAGGAGCGGGGCCGCACGATCCTTGTCAATGAGGACAATCACCGCCGGCCGCAGACGACGCTTCAGGATCTCGCCCGGCTGCCTCCGGCGTTCGGGGGGAAGGGATACGTCACGGCCGGCAACGCCTCCGGGATCGTCGACGGGGCGGCCGCCGTCGTCCTGGCATCGTCCCGCCTGGCCTCCGGGTCCGGATCGCTCCCGCTCGGCCGATTGATCGCCTATGCCGCGACCGGCGTGCCCCCACGCATCATGGGAATCGGCCCGGTGCCCAGCATCCGCGAGGCGCTCGATCGCTCCGGTCTCCGGCTGGAGGAGATCGACCTGTTCGAGATCAATGAAGCGTTCGCGGCCCAGTACGTCGCCGTGGAGAAGGAGCTGCGCCTGGATCGAGAGCGCGTCAACGTCAACGGCGGGGCCGTCGCGCTGGGGCATCCGCTGGGGGCCACCGGGACGCGCCTCATCCTCACGCTCCTGCTCGAGCTCCGGCGCCGTGGAGGCCGCTACGGCATCGCGAGCGCCTGCATCGGCGGAGGGCAGGGCATCGCGGCGGTGGTCGAATCGATCCGGTCGCCGGACGCCCGGAGCGAGGGCGGAAGCGGCCGCCCGGGGAGGGCGTGATGACGATCAGGCGCGTGGGCGTCGTCGGATGCGGCCTCATGGGGTCCGGCATCGCGCAGGTCTGCGCTCAATCGGGATACCCGACCGTGGTCGTGGAGATCTCCCGGGAAGCGCTCGACGCGGGTCTCGCAAGAATCGAAGGATTTCTCGCGGCGGGCGTCTCCAAGGGCAAGGTGAAGGCGGAGGACCGGGATGCGACCATGAGCCGCCTGTCCGGCAGCTGCGAGCTCTCATCGCTCGGGGACTGCGACCTCGTCATCGAGGCCGTGGTGGAGAACTTCGACCTGAAGAAGGAAACCTACTCCCGGCTGAACGCCACGGTCAAGGCGGACGCGATCTTCGCGAGCAACACCTCGTCCCTGTCCATCACGCGCATGGCGGATGCCTCCGGCCGGCCCGGGCGGTTTTTGGGACTCCACTTCTTCAACCCGGTGCCCCTGATGAAGCTGGTCGAGGTCGCGCGCACCGTGCTCACCGATGAGGGCATCGAGGAAAGTATTATCTCGTTCGCGCGATCCCTGGGCAAGACTCCCATCCGCACGATGGACCGGACGGGATTCATCGTGAACAGGCTCCTCGTGCCCTATCTGCTGGACGCCGTCCGGGCGCTGGAGGAGGGAGTCGGGACAATCGCCGACATCGACCTGGGGATGAAGCTCGGATGCGGCCATCCGATGGGACCGCTCACTCTCCTGGACCTTGTCGGGATCGACACCACGCTCTATATCGCCGACATCATGTTCGAGGAATTCAGGGAGCGCCGCTTCGCGCCGCCCCCGCTGATGAAGAGGATGGTCACGGCGGGCTTCCTCGGCCGGAAGAGCGGTCGCGGCTTCTACGACTACGAATCCGAACCGCCCCGTCCCAATGACTTCGTGACCGGACGCTGAGATGACGGACGCCGAGCCCCGGGAGCAGAAGATCGATCGCCCTCCGAAGGTCCGGGTGCGCTCGGCGCGTCTGGTGCGCACCCTGAGGGTGCTGGTTCTCGTCGCCCTGGCGGGCGTGACCCTGGCGCTCGCGATGACCTTCGGGCGGAGGGACCAGCCGCAGACGGACATCACCATGGCCCCCGCCGCGGCCCCGACGGCCGTCGATGGGCCGGTGGTCGATCAGGCGGAGAGATTCCAGATCAGCGGTACGCGCGAGGGACGGCCGGCTTTCGATCTCGAGGCCCGCATGGTGACCGGCTTCGTCGGCGAGCGCAAGCTGCTCGATGGGGTGCGTCTCACCATCTACGACGAGGACGGTGGATCGATCCGGATCGTCGGCCGGTCCGGTCAGTTCGATCCCGCCGAGCGTCGCGCACAGCTGAAGGGCGAGGTGTTCATCGAGTCCTCGGCCGGCCTGAGGCTCCAGACGGAGGTGCTGTTCTACGACAGCGAGCGGGACATGATCTTCACGGCCGATCCGATCCGATTCGGTCTCGAAGGACTGGAAGGCGAGGGCCGCGGCCTCAACTACCAGGTCGGCGAACGCCGCATCAAGATCCCGGATCGCGTCCGCCTCCGGACGACCGGTTCGGACGGCGCCGTGCCGACCCGGGTGACCTCGGGCGACCTGGTGACCTGGCTGGACGACAATACGGTCGTGTTCACGGACGAGGTGAAGCTGTCCCACGGCCTCGAGGTCCTCCACGGCAACTACCTGAAGCTGTGGTTCAGCGAGGACCGCTCCCGCGTCACGCGGCTGAGCGCGTTCGGCGACGTCGTGGCCTCGCTGGCTCCCCAGCCCGACGGACGCCTGAGCGAGGTGAGGGCCGACAGCCTCGCGGCGCGTTTCGCCTCGGCATCGGAGTCGATCGAGGCGGCGGAGGCCTCAGGAAACTGCAGGGTCAGCTCGGGCCCCTACACGTCCCGCAGCCGCTCGGCGCGGTACGACCGCCTCTCCGACCTTCTGGAGCTGCGCGGCGATCCGGTCGTCCTGAGCGAGCGGGACCGCATCGCCGCCCAGGAGATCGATCTCCGGCCGGGGCAGGATCTCCTGGAGGCCCGGGGCGACGTCCGCACCGTGTCGCTTCCCCAGGGGGAGTCCGGAGGACGCGGCCTCGTGGGCCGGTCCGCGCTCTCGTTCCAGTCGGGCGCACTTCTGGCCGATGGAGCCGAGCGACGGATCACCTATTCCGGGTCCGCGCGTGCCTGGCAGGAGGGGCACAGCATTCAGGCGGAGACGATCGTGCTGGACGAGGCGAACCGCCAGTTGCTCGCCACGGGCCGGGTCATGTCCCGGTACACACGGCCCGCCGGCGGAGGGTCGGGGGCGCCCTCGACGACCGCGATCACCGCTCACACCCTCGTCCTGGACGAGCCCCGGGGCGTCGCCTCCTACCGCGACCAGGTGAGCCTGACGCGGCTCGATACCCGGCTCACGGCCGATTTCATGGACGCCTATCTTCAGGATGACGCGGCCGGTCGGCAGCTTCATCGCGTGGAGGCCCGTCAGTCCGTGGCGGTCAAGCGGGGCGACACCTTCGGCACGGCGCAGAGAGCCGAGTATCTCAGCGGAGAGGGACTCCTGGTTCTGCAGGACGAGAACGGGCTGGCCGAGGTCGTGGACGCCGCGACGGGCCGCACGATGCGCGGTCGAACGTTGACATTCGATCTGGCGGGCGATAGGATTCTCACGGAAACCGCCAGCGGCCGAACCTGGATCACTCTGACGCCCGAGAGCAAGGACGTTCCCGCCGTTGAGCCTCAAACTCGCCATTGAGGGCCTCGCCAAGAGCTATCGCCGGCGCGAGGTCATCCGGGACATCACGCTCCACATCCAGAGCGGCGAGGTGGTGGGCCTTCTTGGCCCGAACGGGGCGGGGAAGACGACAACGTTCTACTGCGTCGTCGGGCTCGTTCGGCCGGACGCGGGTCGCGTCCTGCTGGGCGGACAGGACGTCAGCCGTCTGCCGATGTACCTGCGCGCGCGGAGCGGGATCAGTTATCTGCCCCAGGAGCCGTCGATCTTCCGCAAAATGACGGTCGAGCAGAACCTGATCGCCATCCTGGAGACCCTGGACATGCCCCGCGAGGAGATCCGGGAGCGCACGGCGGCGGTGATGGAGGAGATGAAGATCGCACATCTCGCGCGCAGCCATGCCTACAACCTGTCGGGTGGAGAGCGTCGCAGGGCCGAGATCGCCCGCGCTCTCGTGATCTCGCCCTCGTTCATGCTGCTGGACGAGCCTTTCTCGGGCATCGATCCGATCGCGGTTGCGGATATCCAGAAGATCATTTATCAATTGAAGAGGAAGGGCATCGGCCTGCTGATGACCGATCACAACGTGCAGGAGACCCTCCGGATCTGCGATCGGGCCTACATCATCGCGGAGGGCCGCATCTTCCGGAAGGGGAGCCCCGACCAGCTGGCCGCCGACCCCAAGGTCCGGGAGATCTACCTGGGAGCCAACTTCAGGCTGCTGGGCCAGGACTCGGTCGAGGTGCCGCCCGGGGCGTATCCGGCGGATTGAGGAGGAGCGTCGAGGCGACGCGAACGACGATGGCACTCGAGCAGAAGCTGAACCTCAAGATGGCGCAGAAGCTGATCATGACGCCATCCCTGCAGCAGGCGATCAAGATGCTGCAGATGACGAAGCTCGAGTTGCAGGAGGAGATCACGCAGGAGCTGACGGAGAACCCCCTCCTCGAGGAGCAGCAGGAGTCGCCGGATTCGGCCTCGGAGTCCGAAAAAACCGACGGCGAGGAAACGGCCGCCGATTCCTCCGAGGCTTCCGAGGACGGCGAGCGCGATTCGTTTGACGAGATCGACTACGAGGCCTACTTCCAGGATTACATGGATCTGACGTATTCCCCCCAGAGCCGGCCCGAGGAGATCGAGACCCGGCCTCTCGAAAACGTCCTTGCCAAACAGCAGAGCCTCTACGACCATCTTCTCTGGCAGCTGGACATGAACCTGGGCGCGGCCCGTCAGAAGGAGATCGGACGCGCGATCATCGGCAATATCGATGACGACGGCTACCTCCAGGCGTCGATCGACGAGATCTCCGGGATGGGGCCGTACCAGCCCGAAGAGGTCGAGCACACGCTGCATCTGGTCCAGGAGTTCGACCCTCCCGGTGTCGCAGCGCGCGACCTGCGGGAGTGCCTCCTCCTGCAGATCGCCTTCCACGACATGGAAGGCACGCCGGTCGAGACCATCGTCCGAGATCACCTGCCGCTCCTCCAGGCGCACAGATTCCGCGATCTCGCCGCGGCGGTCGATCGCCCGCTCGAGGAGCTGATGGAGTGCGTGGAGACGATCCGGCATCTCGATCCGAAGCCCGGCAAGAAATACAACCAGAGCAGCAACAACTACGTCGTCCCCGACGTCTTCGTCGTGAAAATCGACAAGGGGTACACGGTGCTCCTGAACGAGGAGGGCCTGCCGCGGCTGCGGATCAGTCCGTTCTACAGGAGGATGATCGACCGCAAGAACACCGATGTGTCGCGTGACACGCGTGAATACGTCCGCGAGAAATTTCGCTCCGCATTCCGACTCATCAAGAGCCTCGAGGAGCGGCAGCGCACGATCTACAAGGTCGCAAAGAGCATCGTCAAGCATCAGCACGGGTTTCTCGACTTCGGTTACGAGCATCTCCGGCCTCTGATCCTCAAGGATGTGGCGGATGACATCGGCATGCACGAATCCACCGTCAGCCGGGTCGTGAACCTCAAGTACATGCATACTCCGCGCGGCCTGTTCGAGATGAAGTATTTCTTCCACTCCAGCATCAGCACGACTCAGGGTGTCGACGTCTCGTCGTTGACGGTCAAGGAGCGCATCAAGAAGGTCGTGGCCGAGGAGGATCCGAAACATCCCCTCTCCGACGCCGCGATCGTCCAGATTCTCAGCGCCGACGGGCTGCGCATCGCCCGTCGCACGGTGGCCAAGTATCGTGAGGAGCTCCGCATACGCTCCTCGAACGAGAGACGCCAGGGGTTTCGTTAGGAGGCCGTGGCCGCCATGAAGATTCTTTTCACAGGGAGAAAGACCCGACCCAATCGCGCTCTCAAGACGTTCGCCGAGGATAAGCTCGCGAAGCTGGAGCGCGTCCTCGACGTCGTCCTGGAAGCGCACGTGATCCTGACTCTCGAGAAGCACACGTGTCATGCCGAGATCATCGTGAAGGCCCGCACCGCGACGCTGACCGCGCGCGGCCAGGGGGAGGCTTTCCAGGACGCGGTTCTGGTCTGCGTGGACCGGCTGATGGCGCAGGCCAAGAAGCATCGCGATCGGCTGCGCCAGCGTCGCAAACGGGGCGCGGCGCGCGACCGGCTCGGCCGCCTGGCGGCGCCCTCCCGCGAGACGCCTCCGTCGGGGGACGGGGGCGAGCGGCCGCGCGTCGTGCGGATGGGCCGGATCCCGGCCAAGCCGATGTCGCTAGACGAGGCGCTGCTTCAGGTTCGCGGCTCCCGGGATCCGTTCGTGGTGTTTCTGAACGCCGAATCACAGCAGATCGCGGTGCTCTACAAGCGAACCGACGGCCGATTCGGGCTCGTGGAGACGGAGGCCTGACGTGCCCCTGACGTTCGAGCTCTCGGACGACCAGAACCTCCTTCGCGAATCCGTCCGCGCGTTCGCTGAGGAGGTCCTCAAACCGCGCGCCGCGGAGTTCGATCGCACGCGGGAGTTTCCGATGGACAACTACCGCCGCGCGGCCGAGATGAATCTGACGGGCATGATGGTCCCCGAGGAGTACGGCGGCGCGGGGTTCGACTCCATCTCCTACGTCATCGCCATCGAGGAGATCTCGCGCGCCTGTGCATCCACGGGCGTGATCCTCTCCGTGAACAACTCCCTGTTCTGCGGCCCCCTGCAGCGTTTCGGAAGCGAGGCACAGAAGCGCGCCTACCTGGTGCCGCATGCCCGCGGAGAGCGCCTCGGCGCCTACTGCCTGACCGAGCCGGGGGCGGGTTCCGACTCGGCCGCGATCCGCACGAGCGCCGTGAAGCGCGGTGATCACTACGTCCTCAACGGCAACAAGGTCTTCGTGACGAACGGCGTGGCCGCCGACACCTTCCTCGTGTACGCCACCGCCGACCCGTCTCTGAAGCACCGGGGCATCTGCGCATTCATCGTGGAACGGTCCTTTCCTGGCGTGCGGACGGGAAAGCCGGAGCACAAGATGGGGATCACCTGCTCGGGATCGGTCGAGATCGTTCTCGAGGACTGCAGGGTTCCGCTGGACAATCTGCTCGGCGCCGAAGGAGACGGCTTCAAGATCGCCATGAACACCCTGGACGGAGGGCGCATCGGAATCGCCGCACAGTCGCTGGGCATCGGACGTGCCGCCCTCGAGGAATCGGTGTCGTACAGCGCGAGCCGGGAGGCATTCGGGGCGCCCATCTCGCGCCTGCAGGCCATACAATGGAAGCTGGCGGACATGGCCACGGAGCTGGACGCGGCCCGCCTCCTGACTTACCGGGCCGCGTGGGCGCGGGATCGGTCGGACCGCTGCTCGCTGGAAGCTTCCATGGCGAAACTGTTCGCCTCGGAGGCCTGCATGCGCGCCGCCCGCGAGGCCGTGCAGATCCACGGCGGCTACGGTTACATCAACGAATACACCGTGGAACGCCTGTTCAGGGACGCCAAGATCACCGAGATCTACGAGGGGACGTCCGAGATCCAGCGGCTGGTCATCGCCAAGGAGATTCTCAAGAGGGGAAGTCCGTGAAATCGCGCGAAACGAAGACGGCGACCCTGAAGACGGCGCGGCGGGCGGATTGGGAGGAACGCACCCTGCGCCCGGCGCTCAAGGAGCGCCCGGATCGCGAGGCATCCTTCACGACGGTCTCGAGCCTGCCCGTCGAGCGGCTCTACACGCCGGACGACCTTCAGAACTGGAACCCCGACGAGCGGCTCGGCTTCCCGGGCGAGGCGCCGTTCACGCGCGGCGTCTATCCCACCATGTACCGCGGGCGCCTCTGGACGATGCGCCAGTTCGCGGGCTTCGGCTCCGCGCGTGACACCAATGCGCGATTCCATTATCTCCTCGAACACGGGCAGACGGGGTTGTCGGTCGCGTTCGATCTTCCGACCCTGATGGGCCGGGATTCCGATGACCCTCTGGCCGAGGGCGAGGTGGGCCGCGAAGGCGTCGCGATCGACACGCTCGCCGACATGGAAACCCTGTTCGATCGGATTCCGCTGGGCGACGTGTCCACCTCGATGACGATCAACGCCCCGGCCGCCGTCCTGCTCGCCATGTATCTCGCCGTGGCCGAGAAGCAGGGCGTCGCGTTCGAGAAGTTGAACGGGACGATCCAGAACGACATCCTCAAGGAGTACATCGCGCAGAAGGAGTGGATCTACCCCCCGGCTCCCTCCATGCGTCTCATCACCGATACGATCGCGTACTGCGGCGAGCGCGTTCCCCGCTGGAACACGATCTCCATCAGCGGCTATCACATCCGCGAGGCGGGGTCGACCGCGATCCAGGAGCTGGCCTTCACGCTGGCCGACGGCATTGCGTACGTGCAGGCCGGCGTCGACGCGGGGATCGACCCCGACGTCTTTTCGCCGCGCCTCTCGTTTTTCTTCAACTCGCACAACGACTTTTTCGAGGAGATCGCGAAGCTCCGGGCGGCCCGGCGCATGTGGGCCACCATCATGAAGGAGCGGTTCGGCGCCAGCACGGACCGCGCCCGCATGCTCCGCACTCACGTGCAGACGGCGGGCTGCTCGCTGACGGCTCAACAGCCCTACAACAACGTCGTGCGGGTCACGATGCAGGCGCTGGCAGCGGTGCTGGGCGGAACCCAATCGCTGCACACCAACGCGCTCGACGAGACGCTGGCCCTGCCCAGCGAGAACGCCGCGCGTCTCGCCCTGCGCACGCAGCAGATCATCGCGGAGGAGAGCGGCGTCGCGAACACGATCGATCCTCTCGGCGGTTCCTATTTCGTCGAGGCGCTCACGGATCGGATGGAGAACGGGGCGTGGGACTACATTCGCCGAATCGACGACATGGGCGGCATGATCGCGGCGATCGAAGCCGGATTCCCTCAACGCGAGATCGCGGAGGCCTCCTACCTATACCAGAAGCAGATCGACTCGAAGGAGAAGACGATCGTCGGCCTGAACAGGTACTCCGAGGGGGAGGATGGACGGCTCGAGGTGCTCCGTATCGGCCCGGAGGTCGAGCGCGATCAACTCGCCCGCCTGGCCCGCGTGCGAGATGAACGCGACGGCCGGCGTCACGAGAGATCCCTGATCGCCCTCGAGGCCGCGGCACGGTCCCGGGAATCCCTGATGCCCGCGATCCTCGAAGCGGTGCGATCGTACGCTTCCGTGGGGGAGATCTGCGGCAGGCTCAAGACGGTCTTCGGGACGTACGTCGAACGCCAGGTGGTGCTGTGATGTCCGAGAGCGCCAGGGTGCGCCTCCTCGTGGGCAAGGTCGGCCTGGACGGTCACGATCGGGGCGCCAAGATCATCGCGCGCTCGCTGCGCGACGCGGGGTTCGAGATCGTCTACACGGGTCTGCACCAGAGTCCGGACATGGTGGTGGCGACGGCGCTGCAGGAGGACGTCGACGGCATCGGGTTGTCGATTCTCTCGGGCGCCCACAATACGATCTTCCCGAAGATCATCAAGCTTCTGCGCGACAAGGACGCCTCCGACATCGTCGTCTTCGGCGGAGGCATCATTCCCGACGAGGATCGGCCCGCCCTCATGAAGGCGGGTGTGCGCGCCCTGTTCACTCCCGGAACGACGACCCGGGAGGTCATCGAATGGGTGCGGGCCAACGTGCCCACGCGCCGCCGCTGAGCCATCCCGGCCCCACGCGCTATCTCCTTGACAGGGAAGGAGTCTTGGTCTAATTTCCCACCGGGTGCCATGAAGCTCCTCATGGTGAACGTCGGGCGGGGTCGATACGCACTGGCGGCCGAAGCCGTGCACAGGATCATCGATCCGGCTCTGGAGCCCGGATTTCGCGAGGATCGCGAAGCCGGCGAGGCGATCGACAACTCCGGCCGCTACCCGGTGATCGATCTCCACGAGATGGCGGGAGAGGCGCCGGGCGACTCGGCCCTGTACCTCCTGCTGGGCGGGTCGAAGGGGCGCTCCGTGATGCGCGTCGATTCGGCCGAGGCGATCCGCGACGTGGCGGCCGCTTCGATCGCGCCGCTTCCGGCCTTCATCTTCACCGATCCGAAGCGCCTGTTTCGCGGGATCTTCCGGGACGAGAGCGGACCGAGGCTGCTGCTGGACGAGAGCGCGCTGTCGTGACGGACGGGAGCACGAGGGGACTCCTGGCGTTCCGGATCGGGGAGGCACCCGCGGCCCTGCCGCTCAAGCTCGTGCGGGAGGTCGTCGCCTCGCCCGGATACGTCCCGATTCCCGGCTGCCGGAACCACGTCGCGGGCGTGGCGCTCCATGGCGGCCTGGCCGTTCCGGTGTACGACCTCCGCCGGTTCGATGGGCTTTGGTCGGATCCACCGCGGACGCCGATCGTGGACGACCGGAACGACGCGTCGCACATGATCGTGTGCGACTGGGGTGAGGCCCTCGTCGGCCTGCTGGGGGAGGGGGTCGATCTTCTCGATGCTCCGGAGGAGGAGATCGGCGGCGGGCGCACGGCGGTCCCATGGCGCGGCGAGTACCTGATCGGTTTCACGCGACGGGGTGAGGAGGTCGTGGCGGTGCTCGATGCGGCCGTGCTCTTCCCGTCATTGGGCGTTCCGGACCCCGCTGTCACGGTCGCCCGGGAGGATGCCGGTGAAAAAGATTCTTCTGGCCGATGACAGCATCACCATCCAGAAGGTGGTGGAGCTGACGTTCTCGGAGGAAGATTATCAGGTCGTCTGCGTGGGCAACGGCGCCCAGGCATTGAAGAAAGTCTCCGAATGGCGCCCCAACATCGTCCTTCTCGACGTCATCATGCCCGAGAAGAACGGCTATGAAGTGTGCGAGGAGATGAAGCGCAATCCCTCGACCTCGAGCATACCCGTGCTGCTCCTGACCGGCACCTTCGAGCCGTTCGATCAGAAACGAGCCGACGCCGCCGGCGCGGGAGGCCATCTGACCAAGCCGTTCGAATCGCAGACCCTCGTGTCGAAGGTGGAGGAGCTGCTCGCCGATGTGCCCCACGTCTCCGAGGGGGATCCGGCGGGCATGGACATCGTATCGGGAGGGACCGTGTATCACGTGCCGGCCGCTGAAGAGGACGACGCCCCGTCGCCGGCCGGGACGGCGGCCGGCGAAGCCGGCGCGGCGACGAGTGAGGCGCCCCCTCCTCCCGAGGTGGTCGCGGCACGCGCGGAATCGCCGCTCAATGCTCTGAACGGCGACGACCTGATCTCCGACGAGTCGACGCCGCAGGGAAAACACCCCGCCCTGCAGCAGCCCGATCCCGGCGAGGGCGGTTCCTACGTCGGTTTCGCCGATCTCGATGTCGAAGGCGCGGCGGCGCCCGAGATCGTGCCCGATCGGTTCGACGAGCGGACTCCGGCCGGCGCCACCGCGCGGGTTCAGCGGGACGCTCTGCTGAGCACCGTCGCGCCTCCTCCGGAGGGGCACCCGCCCCCCGAGGCCGAGGATCCCCTCCGACACGTCTCGGGTGAGCCGATCGAAGGACTCACGGGGGCGTTCGAGCAGCAGGAGCCCCGTGCCGAGACGCGTCCCGGCCATCCGCCGCCACCGATGGCGAAGTCCGTCGAGACGGGCCGGGAGGACGAGGTCGCTCCCGAGACGATCTCCAATCCGCCCGGCGACGCGCCGGAGGAGGCGGGTTCAGCCGCCGCGCAGCCGTTCGGCTCCGGAGGCGACGGCGGACAGGGCCCCGTGACGCTCACGCCCGAGGCGATCGATCTCATCGCCGAACGGGTCGTCCAGCGCATCTCCGACCGGGTCGTGCGGGAGATCGCCTGGGACGTCGTCCCGCACATGGCCGAGACGGTCGTACGACAGCGCATCAAGGAGCTGGAAGAAAAGGATCAGAGCTAGCAGTCCATCCGGGTCGCCCGCGGCGTCGAGCGCGGGACCCGGATCGTCAACCGGACTTCGTTGAGCGATCAGGCCCGTATCCGCGGGGCCCGATGAAGTAGGTCGTGGACCTACTTTTTTTGTGGTCCGCGAACCGCCGGCCGAGCGAACGGCCCTCATGACCCCCACCCGCGCCGCCGAACTGGACAAAGCCTTCAAGCCTTCGCGTTTCGAGAAGCGATGGTACGACCACTGGGTCCGCCTCGGCGTCTTCACGGCCGGCCGGGAGCCCCGCAGGCGGCCCTTCTCCATGGCCATTCCACCTCCCAACGTCACCGGGCGCCTGCACATGGGTCACGCCCTCAACAACACGCTGCAGGACATCCTCGCGCGCTGGAGACGCATGGAGGGAGACGACGTCCTCTGGCTGCCCGGGACGGACCATGCGGGGATCGCCACCCAGATGGTCGTCGATCGCGCGCTCCAGAAGGAGGGCACGAGCCGGGAGGCGATCGGGCGCGAGGCGTTCGTCGAACGGGTCTGGCGGTGGAGGGAGGAATGCGGCGGCGCCATCATCGACCAGTTGAAGAAGATGGGCTGCTCATGCGATTGGACCCGCGAGCGCTTCACCCTCGAGCCGGCGCTTTCCCGGGCCGTGCGCGAGGTGTTCGTCCGGCTGCATCGCGAGGGCCTCGTCTACCGTGACAAATACATCGTCAACTGGTGCCCCCGTTGCCTGACCGCGGTCTCCGACCTCGAGGTCCTTCCGCAGCCCGTGCACGGCCATCTGTACACCGTCGAGTATCCATTCGCCGACGGCGAAGGCGCCGTGCGCGTGGCCACGACGAGGCCCGAGACCATGCTCGGCGACACGGGCGTCGCCGTCCATCCCGACGACGAGCGCTACCGGCATGCCGTCGGTCGTGAGGTCGTGCTGCCCCTGGTCGGCCGCCGGATCCCCGTCGTCGCGGACACCTTCGTGGAGAAAGATTTCGGGACCGGCGCCGTGAAGGTCACCCCGGCCCACGATCCGAACGATTACGCGGCCTCGCTGCGCACGAAGCTGCCGCCTCTGGCCGTCATGGACGAACGGGGCCGCATGAACGACAACGCTCCTGAAGTTTACCGGGGCCTGGATCGTTTCGAGGCGCGGGCCCGCGTGATCGCCGATCTGAAAAAGGGCGGCCACCTCGTCGACGTGGAGGACCACGACCACAACGTCGGGCACTGTCAGCGCTGCGGGACGATCGTGGAGCCATATCTGTCAACGCAGTGGTTCGTCCGGGTCAAGCCGCTGGCCGAGGCCGCGCTGAGCGCCGTCGCGGACGGCCGCGTGCGCTTCATTCCGGGGCACTGGATCAACAGCTACAACGAATGGATGGGCAAGATTCACGACTGGTGCATCTCGCGCCAGCTCTGGTGGGGACATCAGATCCCCGCGTGGCACTGCGGCGGATGTTCCGAGATCCAGGTCGCCCTCGAACCGCCCGGGACGTGCCCCGCATGCGGCGATGGCCCGCTCGTGCAGGATCCGGACGTGCTCGACACCTGGTTCTCTTCGGCCCTGTGGCCGTTCTCCACGCTGGGGTGGCCGGATCGCACCCCGGATCTGGATCGCTACTATCCAACGACGACGCTGGTCACCGGATTCGACATCCTGTTCTTCTGGGTGGCGCGGATGCTCATGATGGGCCTGAAGTTCATGGACGACGTTCCGTTCCGTCAGGTCTACATCACCGGTCTCGTGAGGGACTCGGAGAAGCAGAAGATGTCGAAGACCCGCGGCAACGTGGTCGACCCGCTCGAGCTGATCGAGCGGCACGGCGCCGACGCGCTGCGCTTCACCATGGCTGCGATGGCGACCCCGGGCTCCGATCTGCCTCTTTCCGAGGAGCGCATGGCCGGGTACCGCGCCTTCGCGAACAAGCTGTGGAACGCGGCGCGATTCGTCCTGCTCAACATCGAGGGCGCGGGGGGGAGCGCGGCGCGGCCCGCCCTTCCGGAGCCGTCCGCCCGCACGCTGGCGGACCGCTGGATTCTGAGCCGACTCTCCAGGCTCGCGGGAGCGATCCGGCGCTCGCTCGACGAGTTTCGTTTCGACGACATGGCCAACGCTCTCTACCAGTTCGTCTGGCACGAGTACTGCGATTGGTACGTGGAGATGTGCAAGACCTCCCTGTCCAGGACGGCGCCGCCCGACGACGCTGCGCGCGCGCGGGCGGTGCTGGTGCACGTGCTCGAGTGCACCCTGCGCCTCCTGCATCCGGTCATGCCCTTCCTCACCGAAGAGCTGTGGCAGCGTCTGCCCCATGAAGGCGACTCGATCTCGCTTTGCCCCTATCCGGATGAGGATGCGACTCTCATCGACGTCGCGGCGGAACGTGAGGTCGCCCTGCTCATGGACATCGTGACGCGCGTGCGGAACATACGCGCCGAGCTCAACATCGATCCCGGACGCCGGCTCCGGCTGCTCTATCACCCCCACGACGATTCCGCGACGGCCGCGATCCGGGCGGATCGAACGATGATCGAGTCCCTGGCGCGCCTGGAGTCTTTCGAGGAAGTCGAATCCCTGGAGGGACGCGGTGCGATCGCGCGCGCCGTGGCGTCCGGCGTCGATCTCGGGGTTCCGCTGGAGGGGATCCTGGACCTGAACTCGGAACGGCGGCGACTCGGCCGCGAGATCGAGCGGCTGGAGCGCGAGAAGGAAGGACACGCCCGCAAGCTCGCGAAGCCAGAGTTCGTGAAGAAGGCCCGGCTCGACGTGGTGGAGAAGACGCGCCGGATCTGCTCCGAGCTCGAAGGGAGAATCGATCGCCTCCGGCACACGCTGTCCTCGCTGGGCTGAGCGCGGCGGCCCGCCCTTCGCGCCGGGTCGCAGTCCTTGATCCCGCCGGGATCCCTGTGCGAGAATCCGCCCATCCATGATCGAGCCGGAAGTCGTGCGCGGCGCGGTCCGCGCCGCCCTCGAGGAGGACGTCGGGTCGGGCGACCTGACATCCGAGACCGTCGTGCCCGACACGGCGCGCGCATCGGGTCGCATCGTTGCGCGGCGCGCCCTCGTCGTCTCCGGACTCTTCGTGGCTCGCGAGGTCTTCCGGCAGGTCGATCCGGAGGTCGAGTTCCGGGACCGTGCCCGTGAGGGGTCCCCGGCCCGGGAAGGCGAGACGCTGGCGACGGTGCGGGGGAGCGCGCGGTCGATTCTGGCAGCGGAGCGCACGGCCCTCAATTTTCTCCAGCGCATGTCCGGCATCGCGACCCTGACTCGCCGATGCGTGGAGCGCGCGTCGGGCTCGGGGGCGCGCATCTCCGATACACGGAAGACCGCTCCCGGACTCCGTCCGTTCGATCGCGAGGCCGTGCGCAGCGGAGGCGGTGAGAACCACCGCGCGGGGCTGTACGATGCGATCCTCATCAAGGATAATCACTGGCGGATCGCCGGCGGGGTGGCCCGGGCCGTGCGACGCGCCCGCCTGAGAGGGGAATCGTCCCCTCCGCAGCGACCCGGCGTCGAGGTCGAGGTGGGCACCCTCGAAGAGCTGGAGGCCGCTCTCGCCGCGGGTGCCGACGCGGTCCTTCTGGACAACATGGACATCGCGACCCTGCGCGCCGCCGTCGAACGAGCGCGGGGGCGGGCGTTTCTCGAAGTGTCGGGCGGCGTCACGGAGGATCGCATCGCCGAGATCGCGTCCCTCGGCGTTCAGAGAATCTCCATGGGGAGCCTGACCCAGTCCGCACCGGCGGCCGATATCGCGCTGGAGCTGGAGAAAGCATGAAGGCGCGCCCCGGACGGCAGCGCGGCGGCACGCGATCGGTTCCGCAGGCGCCGCCCCTGCCGGCCGCCCTGACGCCCGCCGCGATGCAGCGCCGGCTGCGCACCGCGAGCCTCGGGCAGCGGATTCACTATTACACGAGCATCGGCTCGACGAACGAGCGGGCCCTCGAACTCGCCTCCGAGGGCGCCCCCGAGGGATCTCTCGTGCTGGCGGAGCGACAGACGCGCGGACGCGGTCGCAGGGATCGCTTCTGGCACTCGCCCCCGAGCGTCGGCATCTACGCTTCGCTGATCCTGCGGCCGGGGATCGAGAGCGCCCGGGCCCCACTGTTCACGCTCATGGCCTCGCTCGCGGTGGCCAGCGGCCTTGCGAAGGCGTGCCGTCTGGAGGCACGCATCAAATGGCCGAACGACGTCGTGGTGCGCGGGCGCAAGATCGCCGGCATCCTGGGCGAGGCGCGCGGGGCGGAGGCGCGCCTCTCCGACATGGTTGTCGGCATCGGCGTCAACGTGAACCACCGGTCGGAGGACTTCCCCCGCGAACTGCACGGGCGGCCCACGTCCGTCCGAATCGAGACCGGGGCTCCGTTCGATCGTTGCGAGCTGCTCTCCGAGATCCTGGAGATCTTCGAGCGGCAGTACGCGGCCCTGCTGCGCGACGGCCCGGCCGATCTGCTGCGCGCGTGGCGCGGACTGACCTCGATGCCGCCCGGAACGCGCGTGCGCCTCGAAGCCGGCCACGAGCCGGTCGAAGGGACCCTTCAGGACATCGACGACGACGGCGCGCTGCTGCTGCGGGAGGACGCGGGATCGATCCGGCGCGTCCCGTTCGGCGAGATCGTCGTGCCGCTGTGATCAGCGAGGAATGACGCATGCCCGGCAGGCGATCGGATCGCGGGGAAGGACGGGGCAGGCTCCTCGTCATGGACGTCGGCAACACGAGCACGGTACTCGGAATCTATGAAGGCCGCGAGCTGCTGGCTCACTGGCGCCTGGCGACGGTTCGTGATCGCACGGTGGACGAGTACGGCATTCTCGCGCGGAATCTCCTCGAACTCGCTCACATCGACGTCGGATCCATCCAGGCGATCGTGATCGCCTCCGTCGTGCCTCCGCTCGACAGCGTGCTCGAGCGGATGGCGTCCACGTACTTCAAACTCCGCCCCATGTTCGTCGAACCGGGCATCAAGACGGGAATGCCCATCCTGTACGACAATCCTCAGGAGGTCGGAGCCGATCGGATCGTGAACGGCGTCGCCGCCTACGAGCGCTGCAAGAGCGCCGTCATCGTCGTCGATTTCGGAACCGCCACCACCTTCGACGCGATATCCGCGCGGGGGGAGTATCTCGGCGGCTCGATCGCGCCGGGGCTCTCCATCTCGGCGGAGGCCCTTTTTCAGCGCGCTGCGCGCCTGCCGCGGGTCGACATCAGGCGACCGCCGAGCGTCGTCGGGCGGAACACGATCCAGAGCCTCCAGTCGGGTCTCGTCTTCGGATACCTCGGCCTGGTGCAGGGAATCCTCTCGCGCATGCGGTCCGAGATGAAGGAGATGGAGCCGATCCGCACCATCGGGACCGGCGGTCTGGCCGCGCCCCTCGAGAGCGAGCTGCGTCCGCTGCTCGACGAGATCGCCCCCGACCTGACGCTCGACGGTCTCCGGATCCTCTATCACCGCAATCGATGACCGCCCCCGTCGACCGAAAGTCGTACTTTCGGGCCATCGAGGAGGAGTTCGTGCGTCGACGCGGCGCTCCCATGCTCCTCTCGCCGCGCGACTGGTCGCTGATCGAGGCCTGGCGGGGGGACGGCGTCCCGCTGCGACTCGTGCTGCAGGGGATCGCCAACGTCTTCGACTCGTTCGAGAGTAGGACACCAGGTTCGCGGCGGATCAACTCCCTCGCATACTGCCGCCAGGAGGTCGAGACGCTGTTTCAGCTCTATCGAACCCTGCGCGCCGCGGAGGCCGGCGCCCCGGCGGACGGTTCCGGAGAGCCGCCCGGGCGCATCATGGCGCGGCATCTGGGCCGGCTCGCGCGCCGCCTGAAGGAGGCGATGGCGGTCGCCTCGGAGGCGGGGCACGATGTGCTCGTCGGAACGCTCGCCTCGGCCGCCGCGGAGCTGAAGCGGCTCCGGCGTGACGCGCGCAGCGGCGCGGCGACCCCGCCCGAGGTGGAGGAGAGTCTGCGAGGGATCGATGCGTCCGTCGTGGAGGGGGCGCGCCGTTCGCTGAGCGAGGAGGAATCGGCGCAGATGACGTCCGAGATCGAGCGCGGCCTGGAATCCGGGACGGGCCGGATGACCTCCGAGGCATACGCGGCGACCCGCTCGGCCGCGGAGGCGGCCATCCTCCGGAGGATCCGCCGGATTCCCCGGCTCACCCTTTTCGACTGAGCGCACCCCGGGGCCGCCCGCGGGCGCATCCCCTTGATCGCCGGCGCCCGCCGCGGCTACCATCCCCGGGCGCCCGGAGAGCCGCACCAGCCGGAGGACCGCGTGTCCCCGTCGCGATCCGGCCCTTCCCGTTCCGGCACGGCCGCCCTCGCCTGCGCGCTCAGCCTCGTGATCGGGGTCGTCCTCGCTCGAGGCGGTTTCGCGTCCGTACCCCCGCTTCTCCCGCTGCTTTTCGTCGTCCCCCTGCTCCGGCGCATGACGCGACCCGCTCGGACCCGGCCGCGCTTCACCGCGCACCTGTGGATCGGAGGGGCGCTCGGCGCGGGAT
Source organism: Candidatus Polarisedimenticolia bacterium (assembly GCA_041580375.1). Classification (GTDB taxonomy): domain Bacteria; phylum Acidobacteriota; class Polarisedimenticolia; order Gp22-AA2; family Gp22-AA2; genus JAPUIN01. The sequence continues at coordinate 5,724 of JBFGDZ010000033.1, read as the reverse complement.
TGCTGGGCGCCTGCGCGGTCGCGGTCCACGAGGCCGCCCGTGCCGCTCCCGCACTCCTCGCCGACTGGCGGCGCCACGGATTCGAGGCTTACTCGACCGCGGTCGAGCTCACGGGACGGCTGATCGATCGGGAGCCTCTGCCGCCCCACCGTACCGCGCTCCTCCTCCGATTGGACACCTTCCGGCTCCCCGGTCGCCCGGCCCACACCGGACGCCCGGGCCGGCCCGTCACCATCCGCCTGACCCTTCCCGCGCCCCGGGGCGGCGGCCCCCGGCCGTGGCGGCCGGGCGATCGGCTCGCCGTCACGGCCCGCCTGGGTTCGCCGAGGAGCTTCCGGAATCCGGGCGCCTTCGACTACGCGACCTACCAGAGGGCACGCGGAGTCGATCTGACGGGCACGATCAAGAGCGCCCGCCTCGTCCGGGTCCTCGAGCGGCGCCGGACCCTTCGCTGGTCCGCCGCGCCGTCGATCCGTTCCCGGATCGTCGCGAGCCTCCAACGGGCCGCGGGCGAAGGTGAACAGGGGAGGGTGACCGCCGCCTTTCTGGCCGCCCTGCTGATCGGCGAGCGTTCGGAGCTTCCGCCCGACCTGGAGACCTCCCTCCGCCGTGCGGGCGTGTATCACATCATCGCTCTGTCGGGGCTGAACGTCGGGCTGATCGCACTCCTCGCGGCCGGCGTCCTGCGGCTCGTGCCGTTGAAGGGCCCCACCAGGCGGTGGCTGACCGCGGGCGCGGTGCTCGCCTACGGCTGGATCGCGAGGGCGAGCGGCTCCATCCATCGCGCCACGCTCATGGGACTGATCGTCCTCATCGGCCGCGCGAGCGGCCGCCGGGTCTCGGCGCTCGGCACGATCGCCGTCGCCTCGATGCTGCTGCTCCTCCACCGGCCGACCTGGATCGCCGACGCCGGATTTCAGCTGACCTTCGGCGCGACCCTCGCCATCGTGATTCTGGCGCCCCGGCGGGCGAGGGACCCGGTGGGTGCGCGGGGCGTCACCTCTCTCGTCCGTCGCGTTCTCGTCGAGCCGATGGGGGTCTCGGCCGCCGCCCTGGGAGGTACGGCGCTCATCACGGCCCATCACTTTCACACGATCGCGCCCGCCGCCCTCGTGGCGAATATCGCCGCGGTCCCGATCGCCGCGCTCCTGCTGTATCTGGCTCTCCTGATCGTCGCGCTCGACCCGCTCGTCCCGTCTCTCGGCCGCCTGGCGGCGTCGGCGGCCGAGGCGCTGGTCGCCGCGCTCCGGGAGATCTGCCGCGCGGCCTCCGGTCCGCCGGCCGAGCCGTTCACCGTTCTTCCGCCGCCCCCGGTTCTCGTGATCGGAGCGGGCGTCGCGATCCTCTGCGCGGGCCTCTCGGGTCGGACCGGACGCCGCGTCGCCCTGGTCGCGCTCCTCGCCCTTCACCTCGCGTGCTGCGGACTGGGACGGATCCCGCGGCCTCCCACGGGACGGCTCGAGCTCGTGGTTTTCGACGTGGGGCAGGGAGACGCCATCCTGGTGCGGTTTCCGAACGGGCTCTCGATGCTGGTGGACGCCGGCGGCTTTCCGGACGGCCGGTTCGACGTCGGCGAACGGGTGGTCGCTCCCGCGCTGCGCGCGCTCGGCATCCTCCGCCTCGACATTCTCGCGATCACCCACGCGCATCAGGACCACATGGGGGGTGCCGCGGCGATCCTCGAGCAGTTTTCTCCCGGGGCCTTGTGGCTCGGAGCGATGCCCGACGGCCACGCCGGCCTGGAAAGGCTCGAGCGGGCGGCGTCGGAGAACGGCGTCACCGTCCTGCGGCCGCTGGCTGGCGCGACGCTGAGGCTCGGGGGCTCGCGCGTCCAGGTGCTCCACCCCGGACCGGGACCGAGGTCCGGCCCCCGCAACGACGACTCGCTCGTCCTGCACCTTCGGCACGGCCGGCGGGCGGCATTGCTGACGGGAGACCTGGAGGCGACGGGTGAGGACCTGGTCCTCGGCCGCCCGATCTCGACGGCCGCCGACTTCCTCAAGGTGGCACATCACGGCAGCGCGTCCTCCTCGACGCGCCGTTTTCTCGGCCGGGTCGAACCGGAGATCGCGGTGATCTCGGTCGGGGGGAGGAACCCCTGGGGGCATCCCGATCCGGCGATCCTCGGCCGGCTGGCGGAGCGCGGTGCCGTCGTCTACCGGACCGATCGGAACGGAGCTGTCGCGGTCTCGACCGACGGCGACGAGCCGTGGAGCGTCCGGCTCCTCGGGGCGGGGCCGGCGTCAGGGCTCGACGCCGGCCACGAAGTACGGGGAGGTCGGGATGAAGCAGAGGATGAAGATGAGAAGCGCCAGCCACGCGATCAGGTGCCGGCCGCGCCCCAGGCCGGCTCCCTCGTCGAGCAGGGGCGGATGGCGCGTCCCGATGAACGAGAAGATCAGCCCGAAGAGGATCAGGTGAAAGCCCTGCATGAGGACCCCGATGAGGATCAGCACCAGCGGTCCGAACCTCGAGACGAGGCGGTGGGCGCGGCGCGAGAGGGCGTACACCATGTGTCCGCCGTCGAGCTGCCCGAGCGGCAGGAGATTGAGAGAGGTCGCGAACAGGCCCAACCACGCGGCCGCGACCGTCGGATGGAACCGGATCCCCGCGATCCCGTCCGGCTCGAAGAAGATCGGTACGAGGAGCCAGAGCAGCGGGCAGGAGGTGAGGACCATGTCCCCCTCCCGCGGCAGCACCGCTACGGCTTCCGATTGCGACAGGCCATAAACGAGATACGGCACCGCGACGACGAAGCCCGCGATGGGGCCCGCGACTCCGATGTCGAACAGCGCGCGGCGATCGGGGATCGGAGATCGGATCCGAATGACGGCTCCGAAGGTGCCGAAGGGGTTCGGGCCGGGCAGGAAGAAAGGCCACGTGGCGTCAACGCGATAGATGCGGCAATAGACGAAATGCCCCATCTCGTGGGCGCCCAGGATCGCCATCACTCCGACCGCATACGAGACGCCGGACGACCAGCGCGCGGGGGAGACGAGCACCTCCAGGAAGGTGGACCAGCTCCACTCGTCGCTGGAGAGGAACGTCCCCGCCACGAGCGTCGACTAGAGCGTCGCGAGGAAGAAGACGAGGTTGACGAGAGGATGCACCGGCCGACCCGGTCGCATGACCGGGGGAGGGGGCATGAATCGGGACGATCCCACGCCGTCGGGCGGCGGGTCGGCGCTGAGCCGGCTCATGTCCGGCATTTTAACGTCTGCCGGAGCCGGGTGTTCCCGGGGAGGAGATCCGCGGCGGGTCTATCTCAGATTTCTGAGATTCTTGCCGGGCTTGAAGCGAATGGTCTTGCCGGGCGGAATCCGCACCTCGGTGCCGGTGCGGGGATTGCGGCCGATCCCCTTCTTGCGCGGCTTGACCTGGAAGACCCCGAAGCCGCGAAGCTCGATCCGCTCCCCCCGGCGCATCGATTCCTTCATGGCGTCCAGGATCGCCTCCACGGCCACCACGGCCTTGACCCGGGTGACGTCGGCCGTCCTGGCCACGTTGTTGATGATGTCGGTCTTGATCATGCCGTCCTCCAGCACACCGCGTGATTCCTACGTAACTTACTGAAAGTATAGGCAGGTACAGTCTCCCTGTCAAGACGGTCGGTGCGCCGCGTTATGATATATTTCCATGGTTTTAAAGGACTTCCTCACGAAGCCCGGAGCACGGGTCGCATGTCTCTTCCGGTAGTCGTCATCGTCGGAGCCCCGAACGCGGGGAAGTCCACTCTTTTCAACCGATTGGTCGGGCGGCGCCTGTCCATCGTCGCCGAGACGCCGGGCGTCACCCGGGATCGCATCACGGCGGAGGGGGAGATCGAGGGAAACCGGCTGATTCTGGTCGACACGGGGGGGATGGTTCCCGGACGGGCGGATGATCTCACCAGCAGGGTGCGGGAGGAGGCGCTCAAGGCGGCGCGGGAGGCCGACCTCGTCCTCCTGGTCGTCGACGCGCGTGCCGGCGTCTCTGCGACCGACCTGGAGGTGGCGTCCCTGCTGCGCTCGTCCGGGCGACCGGTGCTGCCGGTGGCGAACAAGATCGACGCCGTCTCGCTCGAAGGGCTCGAGTCGGACCTGTACCGTCTGGGCCTCGGGGAGGTGATCCCGCTCTCGGCGGAGCAGGGGCGCGGCCTCGACGTCCTCCTCGATCGGGTGAAGGCGATGCTGCCCCGCGCCCGGGCGGAGGAGACGCCCCCGGGCATCCCCCTGGCGCTCATCGGGCGTCCGAACGTCGGCAAGTCCTCCCTGTTCAATCGCATCGTGCGCGAAGAGAGGTCGCTCGTGATGCCCCGGCCCGGCACGACGCGCGATCCCGTCGACGCCTCCTTCCGTGTGGGAGAGACGCTCTATCGCGTCATCGACACCGCCGGGATCCGCCGCAGGTCGAGAGCGGGAGGAGCCGTGGAGTGGGTGAGCGTGGTCAAGGCTCGGCGGGCGCTCCACGAGGCGAGGCTGGTGATCGTCCTGATCGACGCTTCCGAACCGATCGGTCACCAGGACCGATCCCTCCTGGGGCTGGTCCTGGGACGACAGGCTCCGGCGCTCGTGGCGATCAACAAGATCGATCTCCTCGCCGATCGCGGCCCCGCGTGGCGGGCCGTCCTCGACGGCGTGCGCGACGCCCTGCGCTCCTCGCCGCACGTCCCGATCGTCCCGGTCTCCGCGCGGACCGGGGAAGGAGTGAGCCGCATGCTCGAGTGCATCGAAAAACTGAGACGGGAGATCGACCGTCGCTTCACGACGCCCGAGCTCAATCGCGCGTTGAGCGCCATCGTCAGGGAGAAGCGTCCGCCCGCGGACCATGGACGGGCGGTGCGCTTCCATTATCTGACCCAGGTCGGATCGGCGCCCCCCCGTTTCGTGCTGTTCGGGAACGGCGGCCGCGTCGGTCTCGCTTATCGTCGATTCCTGATCGCCAGGCTGCGATCTCACCTCGGCCTGACGTCTTCGCCGCTGGCCCTGCGCATCCGCCGCCGAACGACCGCGCGTTGACTCACCCGGGGGGCGATGCTATATTGCCGCCCCTGCGGAGATCGAATGGTCCTCTTCAACTATTCGACCCGTGAGCTCACCGCCAAGATCGTGTATTACGGCCCGGGGCTCTGCGGGAAAACTTCCAACCTCCAGTACATTTACGAATCGCTTCCGGACAACGTCAAGAAGGGCAAGATGCTCTCGCTGGCGACGAAGACGGACCGGACTCTCTTCTTCGATTTTCTTCCGATCGAGCTGGGATCGATCCGCGGAATGAAGACGCGCGTTCAGCTCTACACCGTGCCGGGGCAGGTGTTCTACAACTCGACGCGTAAGCTCGTCCTCAAGGGAGCGGACGGTGTCGTTTTCGTCGCCGACTCGCAGGCCAAGATGCTGGAGGCGAACGGCGAGAGCTACAAGAACCTCGAGGACAACCTGCGCGAGATGGGCATCCGCATCGAGGAGATCCCTCTCGTGATGCAGTTCAATAAACGCGATCTGCCCAATCTGTCCTCGATCGAGGAGATGAACGCGCAGATCAACAAACACAACGCCCCGTTCTACGAGGCCGTCGCGACGACGGGGATCGGCGTCGAGGACACCCTCAAGGCGATCACCAAGCTGGTCCTGAACAACCTGGCCGCAAAGTACAAGCTGGAGGGCGGCGCGCCGATCGAGGAGCCGCCGGCCCGCCCCCACCCCGCACCGGCCCGGCCGCCCGCCGGAGCGCCCGCCGTCGCGGCGC
>JBFGDZ010000032.1:0-23968 GCA_041580375.1 Candidatus Polarisedimenticolia bacterium | reverse complement strand
GCTGGAGGCCGCCGCCGCCCACGGGATGCGCATCGTCGGCCCCAACTGCATGAACATCTTCAGTGCTCCGGCCCGGCTCAACCTCAGCGCCATCGTCCCCTTCCCCGAGGGCGACCTGGGGCTTCTCTCCGCCAGCGGCAACCTCGGTTACGCGCTGGCGCACGAGGCCAGCGTGACCCGCACCGTCGGCTTCTCGCGCTTCATCAGCGCCGGCAATCAGGCCGATCTCGCCCTGCACGACTACCTCGACTACCTGCGCGTCGACCCGCACACGCGGGCCATCCTGATCTTCACCGAGGGCGTGGTCCGGGGGCTGGGTCGCGAGTTCGTGGACGCCGTGGCCGCGGCCGCCGCAGTCAAGCCGGTCCTGGTCCTGCGCGGCGGCCGCACAGTCGAGGGACGCGGCACGGCGCGCTCCCACACCGGCGCGCTCGCCGGCGAGGCCGAGGTGATGCGACAGGGACTGGAGCAGGCCGGCGCGGTCCTGCTCGATCGAGCGGACGAGGCCCTGCCCGTGGCCCAGGCGTTCCTGGAGTCCCCGCTGCCGCGGGGACGGCGGACCGCCCTCGTCGGCGAGGGTGGCGGGCACGCCACCCTCCTCACCGACGCGGCGAGCGAGGCGGGACTGGCGCTCGAGCCGTTCCCCGACGACCTGGTGCGGACCATCCGTCCCCACCTGCCACCGTTCGTGGGGATCGTGCGGAACCCGGTCGAGTTCGGCGGCCAGTCGGAATACGACATCCGGGTTTACGAGAAGGTGCTCAAACCCGTGGTCGATTGGGACGGCTGCGACCAGATCATCCTGTTCGGCGGCTACGCCCTTCACGACGCGCCCCAGGCCAACTTCCTCGCGGAACTGCGCGCGCGCACGGGCAAGCCGATCCTGATCCACGACCTGTACGCGGGAACCGCACGCGACGCCATCCGTCTGCTGCGCGAACGGCGGCTTCCCCTCTTCCAATCGGTCGAGGTCGCCGCGCGAGCGGCGGCCGCGCTGGCCCGCGGGACGCGGGGGCGCGAGCGGGCGGCGCGCGCGGCGGCGGTCCGAACCGCGCACGGGACCGGCGGAGGCCCGCGGGAGGCCGAGGCTCTTCCGCCGCGCCTGCGCGCGGCGATCGAGATCGCCGGCGCCGATCCGCCGGGCGTGCCGGCCGGGAGCGACGGGCCGATCCACCTGCTCGAGAACGACGCGGCCGATCTGCTCTCCCATTACGGCGTCCCGGTCCTCCCCGCCGCCCTCGCCCGCGACGAGGAGGCCGCGCTTCGCGCGGCCGGACGCCTCGGGTACCCGGTCGTCCTGAAGATCCATTCGAAACGGCTGCTCCACAAGTCGGACGCCGGAGGGGTCCACCTCGATCTGCGGGACGCCGATCGGGTGAGGGAGGCGTTCCGGGCCGCAGCCCGGCTCGTCCCCGGCGAGACCCCGGAGGTCCGCCTGACTCCGTACATGCCGGGAGGGATCGAGGTGATCGTCGGCGGTCGCCGCGACCCGCAGTTCGGGCCGATCCTGCTGTTCGGCACGGGCGGCGTCCTCGCCGAATTCGCCATGGACCGGGCGATCCGGCTCCTCCCCTGCCAGGAGAAGGAGATCGCCGGGATGATCGCGTCCACGCGGGCCGGCCGCCTCCTGGAAGGGTTCCGCGGGACGGCGCCGGCCGACGCCCGGGCCGTCCTCGGGGCGCTGCGCGCCGTGGCCCGCCTGATCCTCGCCCAGCCCGCGGTGCAGGACGCCGAGATCAACCCGCTGCGGTGCGCCGCGGACGGTGCGGTCGCCCTCGACGCCCGCGTCATCATCGTCCGGACATAAAAAGGGGGCCCCCCCGGGGGCCCCCTGAATGGATCGTTCCGCCGGCCCTTACGGACAGAGCGGCGGTGTCGCCGCGGACGGCACCTCCCGGATGACCCGGTACGGGCTCGCCGGGCCGAGGCACCCGAACGGCTGGTTCGGATTCACGCTGCCATAGGCGCCGAGCGACAGGCCGGTCCCGATGGCGACGTTCACGTTGAGGCAGAGCGTCCCACCGCACTGCGCGTCGCTGGAGCAGGAGGTGCCGGCCAGCGGGCCGGGCCCCGCGCAGCGCGCCGGATTGGCGCAGCCGTGGGCGTTCGGACTCGGCGCTCCCGCGCCGCCCGGGTTCTGCTTCGTCACCAGGTAGTACGTCACCGCCCCGACCGCAGGTGTCGGATCCTGCGCTGCCGTGAGGGTGACGGTGTCGTTGAACCCGGGGTTCGCCGGCACCGGTGTGCCGACGTAGTTCCCGAGCAATGGCGGCTGGTTGAGGCAGGTCCCGGTCGCCAGGCTGAACGTGTTGGCGGCCGTCAGGCTGCCTCCGCCGCCGGCGGTCGTGATCGAGCCCCTGTAGATGTCGACCGATCCGCCCATCGCCGTCGTGGGCGGCGGTGCCCACCAGCGGAGCGTCGTGTCGCCGTTGGCGGCGCGGACGATCCCGTTCGAGGGGTCGAACGGATTGGTCTTGGTGCCGAAGATCACGTCGCCACCCTCGCCGGAGTAGACCGCGACGTCGACCGTCGCCGTGGCGCTCGTGCAGGCCTGGTCCGTGCTGCAGCGCGCCACGACCGCGTAGGTCGCGAACGATGTCGGCGAGTCGTTGTGGAACGGGCTGGCCGAGAACTCGCGCACCACCTGCCCGTCCTTGAAGAAGCGGTACTCGGTCGCGCCGTTGGCGCAGCCGCCGGGATTCGCGGTGCCGCTGGCGTCGAGACCGACCCTCTCGCCGTTCTCGAAGATCCCGTTCCCGTTCGCGTCGTTGGCGGTCAGGGAGATGACGTAGCCGCCCGTGCCCTGGGTCTGATCGCACTCGTCGCCCGCCGCCGGGCAGGTGCCGGCCGGAGGCGCCTTGACGTCGGCGTCCGGGGACGCCTGGGAGGTGATGGCTCCCGTGATCGAGATGTCATCCACCCACCAGCCGTCGTCCGTGTTCAGCCCGGCCCAGCTGCCGCCGTAGGAGTGGTAATCCTGGCTCGGGTTGTCGAAGTCGAACTCCCATCCCTGGGCGATCCAGCGGATCTGCACGCGCTGGCCGAGGAAGTTGGCGAGCGAGAACCTGCTGTTCACCCAGAGGGCGCCGCCGGCGGGAGCCGTCTGGCCCTGGAAGCCCGGCCCGGGGCACTGGAACGTCGTGTCCGTCCCGATGTTCGTGCCGCAGTGCGAGTAGACGCCGAACGGCCTGCACATCGTCTCCTTCGTGCCGCGCGGGGCCGGCGGACCGCTGCCCGTGTCGGTCGGCGTGATGTTGCAGTAGGTCTGCCGGGAACCCCAGAAGCTCCAGATGTACGGCACGTGGTCGTAGACGTTGTCGAACGGGACCAGTCGATCCCAGAAGCCCCAGTTGTCCGTGTTCGGATCGGGATCGAGGTCGACGCGCGCCTGGACCTGGCCGTAGTCGACTGCGTCCCCGGTCGCCAGCGTGGACTGGCCGTCATTGTTGTCCATCATGTTGGCGATGTGGAAGAAGCTCAGCTCCAGATCGCCCGCCTGCACCAGCGGCGTCAGGTTCGCGGTCACCATGAACGCCGCCAACTGTCTGAAGCCCGTCGTGTCACCGATCCGGGTCGTCTCGATGTGCCGTCCCCAGTGCAGCGAGTTGTTGCCCGAGAACGCCATCGCGCCGTCGGCCGGCGTCGCCTTGAACGCCGTCGTGGATCCGAAGTGCGGGTTCGGATCGCACGCGCCCGGCTTGCAGTGGACGTGCCAGTCCATGTCGTTGTCGGGATCGACGCGGCAGCCCGGATCGGCGCTGCCGACGTTGAAGCCGCCGCAGCCGATCCCGCTGATCGCGTTGAGGCCTCCCTGCGCCGTGCCGACCGTGACGCCGATCGTGTCGTTCGCGAAGCCGGACCGCCCGTCGCTGAGGGCGATGCGCGGCGTCCCGTCGGGATTGACATCCGGCACTCCGAACACCGTGTTGTCGACCCGGTTGGTGTCGAAGTCCTCGAACAGGAGGCCGTCGTCGGCCGTGCCCGGGAGCCCGTCCGGTCCGGCCACGCGCGTGACCGAGACGCCGACCGGGATGTCGAGGTCGAGCAGGGTGTCGAAGCTCAGCTTGGTGCTGTTTCCGAGCGCCTCGCGGGCGACCAGGTTCAGGACGAAGCTGCCCCGGGCCGGAGTGGCCGTGTCGACGGTCTGCGTGGTCTGCGACACCACGTACTCGAAGAAGCGGGCCGCGCCGCCGATGTCGGCGGTGTCGATCCGGCTGCCGGCCGGGAAGTCTCCGAGGAAGATCGAGGGCTTCGTCACGCACTCGATGTCCGGATCGGACGTGGCGAGGAAGATCGACGCGTCGGTCAGGCTGATCGAGCCGCCGTTGGCCAGCTGCAGCGTCATCCGGCACGTCTCCCCCGTGTCGCAGAAGGGGTCGGTGTCGCCATTGATGTCGCTCACGGCCACCGACTCGATCACGATGCTCGGGAGCGGAACGTTCGTGCACTTCACCTGAAGTCCGAACGACACGGCGTCGTCGGGGATGCCGTTGTTGTCGCCGTCCACCATGAGCGGCGAGTCGCAGGCGTCACCGACGCCGTCGCGATCGACGTCCGACTGCCGGAAAGTGCCCGGGATGATCGGCGGGTTGAACGTCACCGGGCAGTTGTCGAACGCGTCCGGCACAGCGTCCACGTCGGTGTCGTCGTTGATGGAGGCACAGGAGCCGTCGTTGACGACGCCCAGGCGCTGGCAGGTCTGAGGCACGAGATTGATGCAGTTGTTCGTCGGGCCGGAGCAGTTGCTGTTGGTGTTACAGATCGTCGACAAGTCCGCGCTGCAGACGCCGACGTTCGGACATGGGGTGGTGGCACTGCAGATCAACGAGGACTGCACCTGGCAGCTTCCGGTGCTCAGGAGCTCGGCGCGCGCGTTGACGCAGTCTCCGTCGCAGGCGTCGCCGATCCCGTCCAGATCCGCATCGGCCTGGCTGGCGTTCGGCGTCCGCACGCACTTGTCGTTGCGGTCGTTGATTCCGTCCCCGTCGCGATCGGAGGTCGCGCTGCACGCCTGCCCTCGCGTCCCCTGCCCCGGAGTCTGCAGAGGATTGTAGACGTCGGGGCAGTTGTCCAGCTGGTTGACGATGCCGTCGAAGTCGATGTCGTCGAGGTCGCAGGCGTCCCCCACGTCGTCGCCGTCCGAGTCGGCCTGGTTGGCGTTGGCGTTGTTCGGACAGTTGTCGCAGATGTCGCCCAGGCCGTCCCCGTCGCTGTCGGTCTGCGACGGGTTGTGATCGAAGGGGCAGTTGTCGGCGGCGAAGTCGACGCCGTCCCCGTCGAGGTTGTCGAACTCGTTCTGCCCGGCCAGCCCGTCACCGCTGCCGTCGCAGAGCGGATCCAGGTAGTAGAACTGCATGTTCAGGTCGCCCGCGGCGACGAACAGCGCGCCCGGATAATCAAGCGTCTGGGTGACGGTGATCTTGGCCTGGAACACGCCCGGCGCCACCTCGGGGAGGGTGAAGCTCTTGCGCGGGTGGAGCGCCGTCACGACGCCCGTGCTGAACAGCCGCGAGTCGCTGTCCGAAGCCGCCAGGACCTGGACGCTGCCGCCCGCCACCTTGGGATCGTTGACGGTGACGGTCAGCACGTCGTCGCACTCGTACAGCGACGTGCGATCGATCGTCAGGGTTCCGCACTGCTGGCCGGCTGGCTGGCCCGGCTGGCCGAAGCGGTCGCAGGCCGGGGTGTTCCCAAGGGCCGCCTCGTCGACCGGATGCCGCTCGTCCCACTCGAAGACGACGTCGTCGACGCCGAAGCCGTAGTCGGGCTCGCGCGCGGCGGTCTCGATGTTGTAGAACCCGACGCCGATCTGCCAGCGGTTGCCCGGATTGACGGTGAACGGGCTGACCCCCGCGATCTCATCGGCGCCCGGCCCATCCGGCATCAACGAGATGAACCCCTGCTCGTACGTCACCAGGTCGAACTCCATGTTGCGCGCGGGTCCCTGCACGTTGGTCGTCCAGGGCGTGCCGTCCGAGGCCAGGACGGTGGGCGCGCCCGGCAGCGGGTAGGCCAGCGCGTCGGGGCCGGCCTGCGGGATCGGATTGCTGCTGTTGGGGTTGCTCGTCGACAGGCAGCCGCGGAAGCCGGACTCGTTGCCGGCGAACGTCGGGCCCGCGCCCGGACAGCTGAAGACCTTGGGGTTCCCGGCGCCGTCGAGGGTCGGCCCGAAGGTGCGCTGGCGCAGCGAGCGGTTCAGGGGATCGAATCCGTAGCCGCTCGTTCCGAGGTCGGCGATCTGGTACTGGAAGCCTCCGTAGTTATTGTCGAAGTTCTGGCACAGGAGGCAGTTCGTGTGATCGTCATCGATGTTGTTGTCGATGGTCATCCCGGCCCCCGAGAGGTTGGTCCGGGTCTGCATCTGCATGTTCATGCCGAGGCGCTGGAACTCCATCGAGTACGGCAGCCCCCGGGCGTCCGGCAGCTGGTGCACCTTGGAGATGATGGGCGAGACCAGGACGTCCCAGAGGAACTCGACCTGCTGCGGCGTGGAGGTATCGAACGCCTCGGCGTGCCCCTCGCAGGAGTTCGCGTTGGACTGGTTCGTCGTCGGGATGCCGTCCCCCGTGTGCCAGATGCCGGCGCCGAGGTTCGCGAAGCCCGCGTTGTCGGCCAGGGCGGTCTGGAAGCCGCACACGCCCCTGCGCACCCATTCCCATGAGGGGACGCTGGTGGGCGACCCGCTCAGGATGCTGTGCGGGTGACGGAACCCGTGGAAACCGCCGCTGTTCCTGTCGAAGTTGAAGGGCGACTTGTCAGTCGAGCCGACCAGGGGGTTCGCCAGGATGCCGGTGTCCAGCACGCCGTTCCCGATCGTGTCCTCGCCGGGATTCAGGGCGCCGTCGTTGTTGAGGTCCTCGCCCAGCCTGTTGGAGATGGCGTCGGCGATGCCGTCCCCGTTCGTGTCCGCCCCCACGATCTCCATCGAGTTGAACGTGATGTCCTCGTCCGGGAACACGATGCCGACGAACGGATCGATGACGTCCGGCAAGTCGATCTGGAGGTTGCGGTTCAGGTCGCGGATCTCGCGCCCTCCCCTCGGGAAGTCGGTGGAGAAGTGGAACGTCTCGTAGTCCGAGTTCAGCGCGTGCGTGAAGGTGAAGGTCTGACGCGACAGGTTGACCTGATTGGTGGTCGATTCGAGCGTCAGGGTCATCGTCACGACGCGGTCGTTCACCGCGAGCGCGCTGACGGCGGCCGGATCGACGTGCAGGTTGAAGGTCGCAGCCGTCGTCTGGCCGGCGGGGATCCTCCCCATCGGCTTCGGCGAATCGAGGATGCGCAGCGCCGAGGCGCCGGGCCCGGATGCCGCCAGGAAGCCCTTCACGTTGGGCAGGTCCTGCTCGCGGTTGGCGTTCACGAACGTGACCGAATAGGTGACGTTCTCGCCGGAGTCCATGAACTGATCGTGGTCGCAGCCTCCGCCGATGAAGACCTGGTTCGTGCCGTCCTCGTTCTCGATGAGGAAGCGCCAGGCCGCGAGATTCGGCTCGCAGAAGATCCGCGCCGCCGCCTGCGGGGCGCGCGGAGCGTCGGCGTAGCGCGCCCGGACCGTGTACGGCTCCTCCTCGGTCCTGCCGTTGGTCTCCAGGATGCCGTTGTGGCTGACGGCCTTCGGGCGAGTCTGCCGGAGCGGCACCAGGCTCGACGTGTAGGACTCGCCGCCGTTGGCGGTGAACGAGATGCCGGTCTCCGTGTCGACGACGGCGCCGGCGTTATTGACGACCTCGAAGGTCACCGCCGAGGAGACGGCCGAGGCGCTGGTGCCGGCGTCGAAGATCGTCGCCTGGACCTCGTCCGCGCAGCCGTAGAGGCTTCTGGCGAGCCGGGCGGTGCTGCCCGGGTGCACCAGCGTGCCGCCGGCGATTGTCTGGGTCTCGGTCCCGAAGACCGGTCCCGCGATCACCAGGCCGTACGGCTGGCCGTCGGCGTCCAGGAAGCCGTTGGCGTTCGTATCCTCCCCGGCGTCCAGACGGCCGTTGCGGTTGGCGTCCTCGACGGGGCCCGTGAGAACGGTGATCTGGCCGGGCGATGCCCCGCCGCCGCCCCTTCTCACGCGGACGCGCCACGTGCCGGTGTAGATCTGCGAGTCGGACGGATCGCCGTCACCATTGGGATCGGCCGACAGGTGGATCGCCTCGATCGGGTTGCGCCGGTCGTTGACGCCCGCGTCCGCGGTCCCGCGGCCCTGGTTCCACTGGCCCAGCTTGATCCCCTGGCCGGTGATGTAGACGTTGCCGTCGTAGAGGACGTTGTCGGCGGTCGTGTTCAGATCGTTGTCCGGTCCGGGCGACTCCAGCAGCAAGTCGAGGTCGTTGACGAGCGTGCCCGCGGAGGGCGCGGCGGACGGCGGGTCGCTCCAGGCCATGGCGACGCGCAGCTGCCCGCGATCGACGACGCGGGCGGCGCCCACGAGCCGCGTGCTGTCCGACTGGACCAGGAAGGTGTGCTCGATCGAGGTGCGGGTCGTGTTGTTGATGGCCGGCTCCCCGGTCGCGATCTCGTCGTAGATGATCAGACCGGCGGCCGGATACTCGATCGTGTCCGGGGCGCCGATCCCCTTGCCCGCCGGCCAGTTGGCCAGCGGAAGCACCGACGACAGGACGACGCGGCCGTATCCCTGCTCGCTGTTGCCGAGCACGCCGACCTGAGCCCCCGCCACGATCGGCAGGTTGACAGATCGGCTGAACGCGACGACCCGGTCGGTGGGCGTCGGATAATCGGTGCCCTGCTGCTCCAGGAAGTTCGCGCTGGCCGCGATCGCCGCCTTGACGAGCGGACCGGAGACGTTCGGGATCCTGTCGGCGGTGACGCGCGTTCCCGTCGGGTAGAACCCCTGCGCGAAATAGTCGCGCATGAGGGCCGCCACGCCGGCGATCTCGGCCGTGGCGAAAGACGTCCCGAAGTTCGGCTGATCGATCAGAGCGTCGACCGGATCACTGTTGTCGTTGTCGCGGCTCTTCCACACCGCCGCGGAGGCCATGTTCGGGCCGAACCAGAACCCCGTCACGTCCTGCCCGACGCCCATGATGATCGGTGCCGTACGGAGCGAGGTGGACGCCGGACCCTTGCTGGAGAAGTTGGTGGGGTTCTCCTCGAGATTGATGCTCGTCGTGGTCTGCGTGTCCTGGAAGTGGCTGCCGACGGTGACGAGGTTCTTCGCCGTCGCCGGGGGCGCGATCTGAAGGGCCCGGCCGGGATTGTTGGGGTTGTCGTCCAGCGCCGTCCCGTCGAACAGGAAGGGGTAGCGGCTCTTGTTCTCGCCCTGGAACGACACGAAATCCTGCGCCGGAAGCGTCCCCGTGTTGCCGACCGGGGCGAAGACCATGGAGCTGCGGTTGTTCACCAGGAAGAGGTCGACGTTCCGCGATGCCGTTGAGTAGTTTCCGGCTTCCGGGTTGTCGAGCAGTGATCCGAAGTTCGGGACCGCGAACGGGAGCACGTGCAGGTGCAGATCGGCGCCGCCTCCCACGAGGCCCGCGCACGCGCCGGTGCCGCCGCTGCGCGGGCAGATCGCCAGCGTCAGACGGTCGAGGAGCGATCCCGGACTGACGTTGCCGCCCGTCTCGAGGATGGCGTTGGTCCGGCAGGCCGAGTTGTTGGCGGCGTCCTGGAGCAGGATGCGCCCGCCGCGCGCCACGCCGCTCACCTCGAGGTTCTCGTAGGGCGGCCGGATGTTGTAGATGTGATGCTTGCCCCTCACTCCCAGCGAGGTGGCATCCCCGGCGATCACTCCGGCGACGACGTTCCCGTGCGTCCCGCCCCCATCCAGGGTGGCGTCGCAGCCAGCCCCGAAGTCGGCGCCCGGCACGTTCTGAATCGAGTGCACCTTGCGGTGGCGCGGGCCGACCGGGTTGAGGATCGGGATGATCGACTGGGTCCGGGTATGGGAGAACTGGACCGAGTCGACCGAGATGCCGTTGTCCGTCACGGCCACGATCTGCGGGGGGACGGCGTCGCTGCCGTCGTTGTACCGGTTGCCGTCGCCGCTTGTATCGATTCCGCCGCCGTCGACGCCGACGTCGTGGTACGGCTTCTGGAACGGCAGATTGTCCTTCATGTTGCCGACCTGCGCGACGGTCGGAATCTCCGATCCCATCAGGACGTACTCAGGCCTGGGCTCGATGGCGTGCACCCGATCGAGGCGCGCGATCCGCGCGAGCTGGCCCCTGCTGACCCCGTTCGTCTCGAAGGAGAGCCCCGAGACCGTCGACCAGGGGGCGACCTTCTCCGCGCCGAGGATCCGCTCGAGATCCTGCCGCGCCTTCTGCGCGTCGGTGCCCGCGAAGAAATGCACGATGACGCTGTAGTCCGGCCGGCTGGCGCGGGCCTTCTCGGCGTAGACGCCGCGACCGATCGTGTGCCGCAGCTTCAGCGGCGCGTCCCAGACGATCGCCTCGTCGATGAAATCGGCCTCGGACAGCGCCCGGACCGCCCGCTCCGGCACCTCGATCAGGAGCGCATGGGCCGGCATCCGCTCATGGATGGTCACGCCCATCGCCTTGAGCTCCCGCTCGATCGCCTCGATCCCGCGGCCGGAGACCACCGGCCCACTCAGGCGAACGGCCGTGAAGCCCGCATCGATCTCGCCCCGCGCTCCGAGGGATCGCGGTTGCCTGCCCGTGGCGAACTCGGGCATCTGGCCGCGCATCTCGGCGGCCCGGGCCGGCGTCAGCAGGCCGGCGGGCGTCTCGAAGTAGCGCCCGAGCTCGCTCGGCTCGACGTCGGTGTCCAGGAGCGGCCTGAAGTTGCCGAACGGGTTCCTCTCGGGGGAGGAGACGAAACCGATCGGCGTCTGCCGGTGCTTCTGGAATTCGGCCTCGATGCGCGCGAGGAACTCGTCCTCGCTCATCCGCTGCCGCCGGTCGCGCTGCGCCCACAGCCCGTAGCTGAAGACAACGAGCGCGCCCCCGACGACGAACACCGCGCACAGAATGCTCGCCAAGGATCGACGCATGAGACTAAAGCGCATGGATACCCCCCTCAGGATGACGATCCCGAACAGATGTCATGATGGCCAGGGTGCCAATCAAGCGTGCCGATTTAATCGTCTTGTTCCACTGATATCAAACGTCCATGCGGGGCGAACCTCTCGGGACATCAGGCCCGCCGGGGCGGGCCGCCATTCGGGTCGCGCCGCTTCGATAGACGCCATTTACGGTGAAAGTCCGCCAGTGTCAACCAATAACGAGTATCGCGACGGCGCGGGATCCCGGAAACCAGTTGGACTGACGGTAGAATGACGCGCGGTGCTGTCCGATCGTTTCCCTGATCCCTGCAGGACGATGGGGGCGGCACTCTAAATGGCAGCAGGTATGCCGCTTACGAGTCGCGCGTCGGTTCGACCGAAGGCGCACGACGCGAGAGCCGGACGATCGGAGCGTGAGAAAAAGATGCTCACCGCCGGATCGCATGGGCGCTCCACGATGGCCGCGGCGGCATCGAAAAGGCCGTCCGGATCGTGACCTACCGGGGGGTCGGTCGGTCAGCTTCCGTCAAACCGCCGCCGCCGGCACCTTCCCATTCGCCCACGATATGAAACAAAGGCCGAAACGGAGGAGTCCGTTGCCCGGGGATGGCGGGATCACGGGCCGACCGACCGGAGCCTGATGCACGCCGAAGGCTTCAGGAGGGCCCTCGGCCGGAGACATCGCGCACGGCCGACTCGAAGATATCGAGACCCTGATCGAACAGGTCCCGATCGATGTTGAGCGGGGGCTGGAAGCGCGAGAACCAGGAGATGCTGTCGTGAATGTAGTACAGGCCGTTTTTCAGACAATACCGGTTGACGGCATCGGCGGCCTCGAAGTTCCGGGCACGGCCCTGGCGATCCTTGACGAACTCGACGGCGATCCAGAGACCCCGGCCGCGCACCTCGCCGATGATCGGATACTGCTCCTGCATCGAGCGCAGCCGTTTCAGGGCATGCCCCCCCAGCTCGGACGCCCGCTCGAAGAGCCCCTCGCGGTAGAGGATCTCGATCGTCTTCATCCCCGCCGCGCACGCCGCGGGGTGACCGGCGTAGGTCCCGGCGACAAAAGCCTCCGCCCGGTCCAGAATGTCGGCCCGGGCGGTCACCGCGGCGATCGGCATCGAGCCTCCCGATAGACCCTTACCGATGACCAACAGATCCGGCTCGACCTTCCAGTGCTCGAAGGCCCACATCTTTCCGCAGCGGCCGAAACCGCTCTGCACCTCGTCGATGCACAGATACCAACCGTGCTTGTCGCACAGGGCGCGCAGGCCGGGCAGGAAATCGTCCGGCGGGATCCAGACCCCGGCCTCCCCCACGACCGGCTCGACCAGGACCCCGGCGATCTTCGACGCCGGAGCCTCGTACCTCAGGATGTACTCCTCGATGTAATCGAGCGTCGCACGCCCCTGCCCTCCGCCGCCGGGCGACTTCAGGAGCGACCGGTAGGTGTACGGGTAGGGCACGAAAATCGTGCCATTGACGAGCGGCGCGACGTCCTCCCTGGTGGTCGACTCGAGCGGACCGACGGCCATCGCGCCGTACGACAGTCCGTGATACTGGCCGAAGAACGAGAGGATGAACGGGCGGCCCGAGGCGCGCCGCATGATGCGGAGCGCGGCCTCGACGGCCTCCGTGCCGGTCGTGAGGAACAGCGCCCGGTCGGTGCGCGCCGGGCAGACCTCGAGGAGCTTCTCGGCGAGGTGCAGGCGCTGCACGCTGTTGGCGTTGCTCGTCCAGCAGACGACGCCGCACTCCTTCATCATCGAGTTGACCGCCTCGACCACCTCGGGGTTGCAGTTCCCCACGTTGTTGGTGGCCCAGCCCGAGCCGAAATCGATGAACCGGTTCCCGTCCACGTCCTCGATGAGGGACCCCTGCGCCCGCCGCGCGAGGAAGAACCGGTCGGCCTCGGAGCCGTAGACGCCGTGCGCCAGCAGCTCGGCCTCCCGCTTCATCAGGCGCCGTGTCTCCGGCCCGGGGGGCGGTGTTTTGATCAGTGAAATCCGATTTTTTGTTGACATGCTGCGAGGATAACACACTACCTCGCGCGGCGAGCGGAGCGATCCAGCCAGACCTCGACGCGCCGCTCCATCTCCGCGAGGCGGTCCGGTTCCTCAGCGGCGATGTCGCGCGTCTCGCCCGGATCGCGCGCCACGTCGTAGAGCGCGTGACGGCCGTCCGAGCCCCAGTGGATCTTGAGATCGCCGGCGCGAAGACCGATCAGGGTGCGGTTGAAGCGGCTCAGGTCGGCCCCCGGAAAGAGCTCCTCCATGACGTTCAGGAACTCGACCGGCGGCCCGACGAACTCCCCGACGATCGGGTCGTCCGGCGGCCGCGCCGGGCCGTCGACCGAGGTACCGGGAAGCGGCACGGCCTCGATCGTCACGCCCGGAGGATGCGGCACACCCGCCAGCCCGAGCAGCGTCGGGAACAGGTCGTGCATCTGGACGACCCGATCGATCCTCTGCCCCGGCCGGATCCGTTCCGGGAAACGCAGCACCAGGGGAACGTGCAGCAGGGTGTCGTGCACGCTCATCTTGTGGTCCATCAGGCCGTGCTCGCCGATGTTCTCCCCGTGATCCCCCACGACCGCGATGATGGTCCCGTCGAGCAGGTCGAGCTCGCGCATCAGGTCGAGGACCTCCCTCAGCCGGCGATCGACGTAGGCGATCTCGCCGTCATAGAGATCGCTCAGGACGGCCAGATCGGCCGCGTCGATGTCGGAGCGGCCCAGAATGTAGCGCATCTCCTCGGGATGTCCGAGCCGGCTCAGCCATTCGATCCGCTGCGGATCGGGTCCGGGCCGCAGGAACCGGGAGCGCTCGGGCTCGGGCGGGTGATAGCCCAGGTGCGGCTCGAAATAATTGATGAAGAGGAAGAACGGACGGCTGCGGGCGTCGGGGTTTTCGGCCCAGAAACGGAGGAACCGGAGCACGCGCGGGTTGGTCCGCGACGCTCCGGTGTCCTCGTCTCCCGGCTGCACCTCGCGCCAAACCTCCGTGTAGCTCTCGAACCCCTGCTGAAAATTGTACGACACGCCGATCCAGGGATTCGCCGTGTATCCCACCGTCCGGTAGCCGGCGTCGTTCAGGATCTCGGCCAGGGTCACCGCCTCGTCCTTCATCCTGATCGCCCCGCAATCGGTGCCGTGAAGCGAGGGGTACTGGCCCGTGAACAGGCTGGCGTGCGCCGGCACCGTCCAGGGGGCCGGCGAGTAGGCCCGCGTGTAGATCGCGCCCCCGTCGCCCAGCGTCTCGAGCGCGGGGGAGGTCGGACGCGCATAGCCGTTGAAGGTGAAACGGTCCCCCCGCGCCGTATCCAGCACGACGAGCAGGATGTTCGGGCGTCGTCCGGCGCCGCAGCCGGAAAGCGCGACGGCGAGGGCGACGAGAAGACAGCTCCGGACGGTTCTTGCGAGCAAAGCGCGCGCATCGTAGCACCGCCCCCCCGGGGCGTCAAACCTCGCGCCGGGCGGGGATTCCCGTCCGTCACCGCTCACCGTGCGGGGCGCGTCTCCGCCGGCGATTCTTGACACCGGGCGCGTCATTCCGGAGAATGCGGATTCATCCATAGGCACTGCGTTTCAGAAGGAGAGACACGACCATGGGCACCCGGCCGGCCGCCGTCGACGAGATGACCGATTACCCGAAGATCCGGGTCGCGCCGCCCGGTCCCCGGGCGCGCGCCCTCATCGAGAGGGACGCGCGCGCCGTGTCACAGAACCTGACGAAGGACGTGCCCCTCGTCGTCGCGCGCGCGCAGGGGATGGTCGTCGAGGACGTCGACGGAAACCGCTTCCTCGACTTCGCGGCGGGGATCTCCACCGTCTCGACGGGGCACTGTCATCCCGAGGTGGTCAGGGCGATCCGCGAGCAGGCGGGCTCGCTCCTTCACATCTGCTACACCGATTTCTTCTATCCGATCTACATCGAACTGTGCGAGACGCTCGCGCGCGTGGCCCCGATCTCGGGCGACGTGAGGGTGTTCCTCACCAACTCGGGGGCGGAGGCGGTCGAGACCGCGATCAAGCTCGCCCGCGTGCGCACGGGCCGCCAGAAGATCGTCGGATTCTTCGGCGCATTTCACGGCCGCACGTACGGCGCGATGTCCCTGACGGCCAGCAAGCCGGTCCAGCGGCTGTCGTACGGCCCGTTCGTTCCCGACATCCTCCACACCCACTACGCCTACTGCTACCGGTGCCCGGTGAACCGGCGGCCGGATTCCTGCTCGGTGGAGTGCCTGGAGCTGCTCACCGAGTCGTACTTCCACCACATCGTCGATCCCCGGGAGGTCGCGGCGGTCATCGTCGAGCCGGTGCTGGGCGAGGGCGGATTCGTGCCGCCGCACCGGGATTTTCTTCGAAAGTTGCAGGCGATCTGCAGGGAGCACGGCATCCTGCTCATCGCCGACGAGGTGCAGAGCGGCATGGGCCGGACCGGCCGGATGTTCGCGCTGGAGCACTTCGGCATCGATCCGGACATGATCATCCTCGCGAAGGGCATCGCATCCGGCATGCCGATCTCGGCCGTGATCGCCCGCGACGACGTGATGAAGTGGAACGACGGGGGCCACGGCTCGACGTTCGGCGGCAATCCCGTGTCGTGCGCCGCCGCTCTGGCCACGATCCACCTGCTCGAGAACGGCCTCATCGACAATGCGGGCCGCGTCGGCACCCGGCTGCTCACCGGCCTGAGGGATCTGCAGAGGAAGCATCCCCGCATCGGCGACGTCCGCGGTCTCGGGCTGATGGTCGGGATCGAAGTGGTCAGGAGCCGCGAGAACCGCGAGCCGGCGGGAGATGACCGCACGGCCGTCATCCACAAGGCGTTCGAGCGCGGACTGCTTACCCTGCCCTGCGGCGCGTCCACCATCCGCCTGTCCCCGCCCCTCGTGGCGTCCGAATCGGACGTCGACAAGGCGGTGGACATCCTCGACGCTTCCTTCTCCGATCTCGGATAGTCGAACGCCCCGGGACCCGGATCCCCGAGCGTCCGGACACCCGCCCGGAGCGCGTGCGGCCCGGGCGCTCGGTCGCGCCCGCCGGATCGGCTGCGGATGGACCGTGCGCCGGACGCTCGTCCGGCAGTGGAATCTCGTATGGAGCGCGGTGAGTGGAGGCGGCGATCGGAATCGAACCGATGTATGGAGGTTTTGCAGACCTCTGCCTTACCGCTTGGCTACGCCGCCGGACACGGACCTTCGTCGTGTGTCAGATGCCGTGGAATGATACAGGGCGACGTTCCGACGTGTCAATCGCCACGGTCTCGTTGACGTCCGCGGCCCGGGGGATCGAAAAAGCCGACCCGCGGCGGATTCCCGGCGGGCCGGCGATGAGGTCTGGAGCGGGAAACGGGATTCGAACCCGCGACTTCAACCTTGGCAAGGTTGCACTCTACCTCTGAGTTATTCCCGCCCGGCCGCCCGCGTGCGCGAGCGGCCGAAAGACTATAGCGGCCGCCTCCGACGACTGTCAAGCGGGACCGCCCGCCGTGGCCGCGCCGATCGCGCGGCGATCCGGGCGGATTTCCCGCGGCCGGGACGGCTCCGCCGCGCGCTCAGGGCGCCTCGAACGCGTTCCGGATCAATGACGGACGACACCGTCCGCGGCCGGATCCCAGGATCTCGACGATGTCGAAGCGGCAGGGGCGCTCCGCGGCGCCCACCCGCGAGAGGTAGAGCGCTGCGGCGCGGGCCATGCGCCTGCGTTTCCTGAGGTCGACCGCCTCGCCGGGCGAACCCCACCGCAGCGACGAGCGCGTCTTGACCTCCACGAAGACGAGCGTTCCGCCCTCCTCCGCGACGAGATCGATCTCGCCGGCGCGCACGCGGTAACGACGCGCCAGAATGCGGTAACCGAGCGACGAGAGAAACCGCGCCGCCGCGTCCTCCCCGGCCCGTCCGAGGCGATGGCGCCGGGGGCCCCCCGCGGGGGCCGCAGAAGTTCCCATCCGCGCCGGCGGCGGCTCGCTCAGACGCGTCGTGGCCGGAATCACTCCTCCCCCCAATCCTCGAGATCGGAGAACGGATCCTCCGCTCCGAAGGGGCCCTCCCTCTCCGGATCCCGGGGCCCTCCGCGCGGGCGGGCGCCCTCGTGCCGTGCCCCCGCGCGCTCACGCATCAGCTCGCGGACCCGTCTCTGCATGACGCGCCTGAAGTGGCGCTCGAAGAAGAGCATCCGGGCCTCCTGCCGGGGCGTCAGGCCGGCTCCGATCCGGCGGCGCAACTCGTCCTCGCGCTCGCGAAAACCCCGCTCGACCTCGCGCACGTCCGCAAGCGCCTCCTCGATCGCCCGCTCGTCCGCCTCCTCGTCCAGCATCGCCGCCTGCAGGTAGGCCATCCTCGCCCGCCTGCGACTGGCGAACTGGCGCCGGGCCTCGATGAGCTCCTGGACGAGGGGAAGGACGCTGTCTTCCTGCTCTGGCGTGAGCTGCAGAACCTCCCGCAACTTGGAGATCATCACGCGCTCCACCGCATGGCGGATCTCCGCCTCCCCGGGAGGAGGGCCTCCCTGCCGCGGCGCCGCTTCGAGCCCCGCATGCAGGGCGAGCCCCGTCACCAGGGCCACGAGGGCGCATCGCGCCGCATTCAACCGGATGCTCATGATCAACCTCCCAGGTTCCTCCGCGTTTCGAAGCTCATCCTTCCAGTCCGGCCAGGTCGCGCTCGAGAGTCGCGCTCTCCTCCTGGGTGAGCGTCTCGAGCGCCTCGTCGAGCTCGAGCGGGTCGCCCGGCCCCAGATCATCCAGCACCAGCCGGAGGGCCGCCCTTCCTTCCTCGGCCGTCGAGGCGCGCTCCAGAATCTCCCGCAGGCGCTGCACTTCGTCGCGCGGCGCCTCAATCGAGGCGATCGCGCCGCGGGCGTTCCCCCCATCGTCCGCGTTCCGCTGGACCCGCGCCGTCTGTAACGCGAGCACGGCGACGAGCGCGGCGGCCGCGGCGGAGAGTAGCGCCGTGCGTCTCCGCGATCGCCTCGCTCGGTCCTTGATCCTGGCCCGCACCCGTTTCCCGAACGAGCTCCAGTAGACGGGTCCGGGATCGGGGACGTCGTCTTCGCTCAACGCGGCCAGGGCCTCGTCCACCGCGCCCTCCTCACGGGCACAGGCCGGGCAGGAGGCGACGTGGACCGCCAGCTCCCGGATCGCGATCTCGTCCGCCTCGCCGGCCAGCCGCTCGGCCATGGCACGGCGCGCCTCGGGGCAGTTCATGACGACCCCACCTCCCTCCGCCCGGACGGAAGCCCCGGCGCCGCGAGCCGGACCTTAAGCGCCTGGACCGCCTGGAAGAACGTCGCCTTCGCCGTGCCGATCGAGATCCCCGCGGCCGCGGCCACATCTGAGAACCTCATGTCGCCGTAGACCTTCAGCATCAGGATCTGCCGCTGGCGGCGGGGCAGGGTCCCGACCGCGCGCCGGATCTGGCCGCGCAGCGCGGCCGCGGGGCCGTCGCCGGCGCGTCCGGCCGCTTCCGCCGTCTCGTCGAACGGCACCGACTGTCTTCGCGAGCGGCGGGCGTCGATCGCCAGGTTCACGACGATGCGCGTCATCCAGGTTCGGAACGAAGACTCCCCGCGGAATCGATGGAGGGCCGTGTACATTCTGAGAAAAGCCTCCTGGGAGAGATCGTCCGCGTCCTCGTGCCGGCCCGTCATGCGGTAGGCCAGCCGGTAGACCGCTCGCCGGTGACGGTCAACCAGCGCGTCGAAGGCCGTCTCATCCCCCGCCCGGAAGCGGTTGACGAGATCCTCGTCGTCCGTCGCGCGACTGCCTGCGGGCTGCGGGGCCGCTTCCATCGCCTCCTCTGAAGACATGGACGGCACGGCGGCGGCGGGGGTTTAGCGGGAATCGGCTGTCGGAAGACGGACCGCCCCGGGACCTAGCCGCCCCGCCGTTTCCAGCGCACGCCGTGGGGGGTGTCCTCGAGCACGATCCCGCGGCAGAGAAGCTCGTCCCGTATCCGATCCGCCTCGGCATAGTCCTTGCGCGCCCGCGCCTCCGATCTCCTTCGGATCATCGCATCGACGTCTCCGTCGAGGACCTCCGTCCGGCCCAGCGGCACGCCGAAGATCGTCTCGAACATCGAGAGCAGCTCGCGCGCCCTGTCCAGATCGTCGCGGCCGGCGTTGCCCGCGTCGAGGGCGCAGTTGAGGTCGCGCACGAAGGTGAACAGGTGTCCCAGCGCCCCCGCGGTGTTGAGATCGGCGTCGAGGGCCTCGAGCATGCCGTCGCGCGCGGAGCGGATCCTGGCGGACAGATCGTCGTCGCTCCCCCCGGGCGCCGGGTGCTCGCGCAGGCGGCAGACGAGATCGTCCAGACGCGCCAGGGCCGTCTCGCATTGAGTCAGCCCCTCGAATGTGAAGTTCAGGGGGCTCCTGTAGTGGGACGACACGAGAAGGTAACGCAGCGTCCGGGGCTCGAACCCCTTCTCCCGGACGTGCCCGAGCGTGTGGCAGTTGCCCAGGGATTTCGACATCTTCTCCCCGTTCACGACGAGATGCGCCGCGTGCAGCCAGTAGCGCACGAAGGGCGCGCCCGTGGCGGCCTCGCTCTGCGCGATCTCGTTCTCGTGGTGGGGGAAGATGTTGTCGACACCGCCGGTGTGGATGACGAAGACCTCGCCCAGGTACTTCATGGACATGGCCGAGCACTCCATGTGCCAGCCTGGTCGTCCGGGGCCGAATTCGCTGTCCCAGAACGGCTCTCCCTCCTTGTGCGCCTTCCAGACGGCGAAGTCCCGCGGATCGTCCTTCCCGTACTCGTCGGAATCAATCCGCTCGTGCCCCCGCGACGCATCGGGGTCGAGATGGGCGAGCCGTCCGTAGGAGGGGAACGACGCGATGCGGAAGTACAGCGAGCCGCGGCTCTCGTAGAGATGCCCTTTGTCCTTGAGCGTCCGGATGATGGCCAGCATCTCGGGGATGTGCTCCGTTGCCCGGGGATAGTGCTCCGCCCTCTCGAGGCCGAGCGCATCCAGATCCTCGAAGAACAGATCGATGTAGCGCCGCGTGTATTCCTCCAGGCTGACGCCGGCGCGCAGCGAGTTCTCGATCGTCTTGTCGTCCACGTCGGTGATGTTCATCACCTGCGTGACGCGGTATCCGAGATGCCTGAGGTACCGGCGAAGCACGTCCTCCCAGAGATAGGTCCGGAAATTGCCGATGTGGGCCGCGTCGTACACCGTGGGACCGCAGGTGTAGAGACGGACCTCCCCCTCACGCAGCGGCCGGAACTCCTGCACCTCGCGGGCGAGAGTGTTGTAGACGCGCAATCCCATGTGGACACGAGCCGGGCGAACGACGGCGGGCGAGTCTATCCCGCGCCGGACGGGCTGTCAACGCTGGGAGCCTGTCCGTGCCTTTCGCCGGGTCGCGCTCAAAGCGCAGTCGCGCCGGACGCCAGGCGCCGCAATGGCCGGACGGGCTCCTGGCAAAAAGCCCCGTCCGCCCGGGGGCGACGGGGCTTTTCGAAGATGCGGTCTCGAACCGATCAGAAGTCGAACGAGAACCCGACCTGGAAGCGGCGGCCGAACTGCCGCTGGGAGAGCAGCTGCAGGGCGCCGCTTCGATTGGTGTTGGCCGGGTTATAAAAGAAGACCCGCAGATCGTCGGTATTCAGGAGATCGTCCACGGTGACGAACATCTTCGAATTGAACCTGCCGAGCACGAACGCCTTCTCGGCCCGGAGATTGATCGTGTAGATCTCGTCGTTGCGCTCCGAGTTGCGGCGGGACGGAACGAAGATCGGTCCCTTGTCCGCCTGGGCGATCTGGCCGAGCAGGACGCGCGTCGAGAGGTAATCGAAGTTATCGACCGCTTGATACGTATCGATGATGGAGAAAGGCAGCCCGCTGCTCCACTGCAGCGTGCCACCAAGCTGCCAGTCGCCCGGGAGGAAGGTGACCGCGTTGAACTTCACGACGTGCCGCTGGTCGAAGTCCAGGTACCCGTACTCGAGCGTCCGGGTCGCCGGGTCGTCGCCCAGAAGCGAGTTGAAGTCCTCCGCGTCCCATCGCGCCCGCGAATAGGTGTAGGAGGCGTCCATCTGCCACTTCCGGCTCAGCCGCTTGATGACCTGCATCTCGATCGACTTGTACCGCGACTCGTTGAAGTTCCCGAGACGCAGGACCTGATTGAAGAAGAAATTGTGGATGTAGAGATCGGGACGGAAGTCCTGCGCCCGCACCTGCTGGCCGCCCCCCTGGCCCGATCCGCCGCCCTGGATCAACTGGCCCAGCACGTCGAGGGGCTCCTCCTCGAAGGTGTTCGGATTGACCTGGCAGCAGCGGATCTCGTGGTTGATGTCGAAGTCCTGAAGCCCGAAACGCCCCTTCTTGTCGTAATAGGTCACCCGCAACGACACCTCGGGCGCCAGCTCCCGCTCGAACCCGATGCTGAACTCGTCGGAAAACGGCGTCTCCAGGCCCCGATCCACCTGGAACGCGAACGGAGGCGCCTTCGAGATGACGCTGCCGACGCCGTTGTTCGGCGTCCCGTTCCCCTCGACGCCGTCCTGATCCTTCCGGTAGTAGCGGTAGATCGGGTCCGGTCCTTCTTCCAGGACGACCGATTCGAGGAACAACTTGTCGTAGAAGCGGCCCCAGTTGGCGAAGACCTTCGTCTTGCCGTCCGCCCAGGGATCCCAGGAGATCGACAGCCGCGGGGCCAGATTGTTGTTGGTCAGCCTGAACGACTCCCGTTCCTGGAACGTGGCGGCCCCCTGCCTCCGCAGGAGATCGCGGTTGATCTCGCCGGTTATGGGGTCGACGGCCTCCGGGAACAGCTTCGCCAGATTGTCGGCCGCGAGCGCGGTCGACACGTGGTGCTGCGTCAGCCGCGAGGAGGCGACCCGCCGGAGGTCGTTCATGTCGTTGACCACGCCCTGCCCGACGAGGGGGACGCCCGGCCGGTTCGGATCGTTGTCCATGAAGACGTAGGAGTCGCACGGGTTGCCGCCGACCTCCTTGTTGGAGCTGAAGATCGGGTCGGAGCAGTAGCCGAGGCTCCGGAGGCCGTCGTTGTTGCCTGCCTGCGCCTCATCCTGGATCTGTCGCTCGCCGCCCCCCAGGTTCCAGAGCCGATCGAACGTCCGGCGCTCGACGAGGGGATCGAAGGGCGTGTAACCGAAGGAGTCGGTGGTCTCGCGATCGAACCGGAGCCCGAATCCGATGCTCAGGTTCGGCAGCGGCTTATAGGTGTCGTTGACGTAGGCGCCCATCGTCAGGTTCGTCGCCTCGTTGAAGACCGACAGCTGGGTCGGGAGGCGCGTCGAGAGCGCCGGCAGGATGACGTTGGCGGCGACCGGGGAGTTGTTGTCGAAGATCTGGGGGCGCTCGACGGTGACGCGCTCAAAGGTCTCGCGCTCGATGGCCCCGCCGAATTTCAGATCGTGCTGGCCGTGCCACTCGGGCACGAAGACGCTGAGGTCCTGCCGCAGGGTGATCCGTCCCCTCTCGTCGTCCAGGGTCTGCCAGTAGGGACCGAAGACGCGCCCCGTCCGGAAATCGATCGTGTAGTCGAGGTCGCGCGGTTGCGGCCGCAGCCGCCCGTACGGATAGACCGGGTTGAGGTTGCCGTTCTCGTCGAAGAAGACGTCGTCGGCCAGCACGAAGGGCCGGTCGTCCAGAATCTGGTTGCCGTTGCGGTCCTCAATGCCCAGGTCCAGCCGTTTGTCCCCGTCGAGGTCCTCCCCGGGATCGAGCTGCCCGTTGCCGTTCAGATCCTCGTTGATGAAATCCAGACGCCCGTCGCAGTCGATATCCTCCCGCCCCGAGCCCTCGCAGGCGCCGCGCGCCGTGAGGCGCCCGTCCCCGTCGCGGTCCTCCCCGGTGTCCAGGTTGCCGTTCCGGTTGAAGTCCTCGAAGATGTCGAACGCCCCGTCGCGGTCGAAGTCCTCGCCCGGATCGCGCTCGTTCGCCTCGATGAAGCCGTTCCTGTTCCTGTCGTTGAACAGAATCCCGTTCCGGTTCGTGTCGGCATCGGTGGTGGGGATCACCTGGGGCTGGGTCGAGAAGTGCTGGACCTTCGTCTCCAGGAATACGTTCGGGTTGAAGATGGTCGTGCTCGTGAGGCTGATGTTGGTGCCGCCCGTGTCGAGCGTGAAGCCGGCCTCCTGCTGGGTGAACGAGTTCAGCCCCAGGTTCGTGAACTCCTGCGGATCGACGGTGTAGGTGAACACCAGCTTGTTGTTCTGGTTGGCCTGCCACGTCAGCTTCAGGAAGGCGCGCGTCTGCGTGAAGCCGGTCACGAAGGCCTGCGTCAGGGCGTTCACCGGCTCCTCTTCCTGCCGGTACTCGGCGGTGAAGAAGTACCAGGCCTTGTCGCGCCTGATCGGCCCGCCGACCGACACGGAGGGGTTGTAGTCGTTGAAGTCCAGATCCCGTAGCCCGAGCTCGCCCAATCCGCCGTGCAGCTGCGGATCGTCGAGGCCGGCGCCGTCCCCGTCGAACAGATTGCTGCGCCAGGAGAACGAGAAGCTCCCCTCGAAGTCGTTGCCGCCCGACTTGGTGATGACGTTGATGAAGCCGCCCTGGCCGCGGCTGAACTCGGCCGAGGCCCCCGATGTGATGACCTCGATCTCCTGAATGGAGTCGATGTTCAGCTCCTGCCCGCGCTGACCGGTGAGCGGATCGACCGTGGAGAGGCCGTCGACGAGGGTGACGGTGTCCCGGTCCCGGGATCCGTGGATGTTCGGGTTGCCGTCGCCGTCCACGTCCGACACGCCGGGCGCGAGGGTGAGGACGTCCTGGTAGTTGCGTCCCAGAATCGGCAGCGACTCGATGAACTCCTCGCTGTAGTTCGTCTTGGTCGTCGTGGTCGCCTGGTTGACGACCTCCGTTTTGCCGGTGACCCTCAGCGTCTCGACCATCTCCGAGTCCGGCCTGAGGGTGACCGGCACGCTCGTGATGGTCCCGGCCCGCAACTCGAGGTCGGAAACGATGATCTTGGCCATGCCGGGGAACGAGACCGCGACCTCGTATCCCTTGCTCGGCGGGAGCGGC
>JBFGDZ010000031.1:0-24497 GCA_041580375.1 Candidatus Polarisedimenticolia bacterium | reverse complement strand
CACCGCCGGGGCCCGCGCGCACGGGAGTCCCCGTTGAACCTGCCTTTCAAGAAGCACGTCCTGATCTGCACGGGACCACGCTGCGGCAACGAGCGCAACTCGAACCGCGTCCGCCAGGAATTCCGGCGGGAGTTCGTGCGACAGTCGTTGCTCACCGGCGTCAAGGAGACCCAGTGCATCTGCTTCGGGCTGTGCGGCGTCGGCCCGAACGTGATCATCTACCCGGACGGCATCGTCTACAGCGGGGTGAAGCCGGGCGACGTCAAGGAGATCGTCCGTGAGCACCTGCGCGGAGGCCGTGTGGTCGATCGGCTTCTTCACGAGACGAAGGAGACATCCTCCCCCGACGACGAGATCGACTTCGACCCGTTCGCCCCGAAGTCCTGAGCGGCCGTTCCCGGCCCTCCGATCCCTCCGCGGTCTCCCCGGTTTCCGCCCGCGAGAGGCCCTCCGCCGACCATGTATAATCGACGCATCATGTCGAGCCATTCGACCACCACCGACGCGGCGGGCGGATCGCTGATCGACGGCTACGGGCGGATCGCCCGCAGCCTCAGGGTGTCGGTGACCGATCGCTGCAATCTGCGCTGCCTCTACTGCATGCCGGCCGGGGGCATCCGGTGGTTCCCCAGGAGCCACCTGCTCACCTTCGAGGAGATCGGCCGTCTCGTGGGTGTGCTCGCCGGGCTCGGCGTGCGGCAGGTCCGGCTGACCGGGGGAGAGCCGCTTCTCCGCCAGGACCTCGACGTGCTCGTGCGCATGCTGCGCTCCATCCCGCTGCTCGAGGAGCTGACCGTCACGACGAACGGGCTGCTCCTGAAATCGCTGGCGGAGCCTCTGATCCGGGCGGGGATCGACCGGTTCAACGTGCATCTCGACGCGCTGGACGCCGGGCCGTTCCGGCGGGCGAGCCGCCGCGACGCGCTCGACCGGGTGCTGGAAGGCCTCGCCGAGCTGGAGCGTCTCGGCTCCCTGCCGATCAAGCTCAACGTCGTCCTGATGCGCGGGATCAACGACGATCAGATCCCCGCGCTCGCCGAGCTGGCGCGCACGCGCCCGTATCAGATCCGGTTCATCGAGCTCATGCCGCTGGGCGGCGGGGAGCCGCTCGAGCTCGATCGCCTGGTGCCGGGCGGCGAGGCGCTGCGGCGCATCGAAGCCCTGCACCCCCTCATCCCCCTCGGACGCGAGCGGCCGGCGGCTCCGGCGACGGTGTACCGGTTCGCCGATGGCGTGGGGGACGTCGGCTTCATCAATCCGGTCACGGAACCCTTCTGCGCCGGTTGCGACCGCATCCGGCTGACCGCGGACGGCATGCTGCGCAACTGCCTGTTCTCCCGTACGGAGACCGATCTGAAGACCATCCTTCGCTCGGGCGGAAGCGATGC
Organism: Candidatus Polarisedimenticolia bacterium; assembly: GCA_041580375.1. Lineage (GTDB taxonomy): Bacteria > Acidobacteriota > Polarisedimenticolia > Gp22-AA2 > Gp22-AA2 > JAPUIN01. Next base: position 23,109 of record JBFGDZ010000031.1, on the reverse strand, counting down.
GGACGTCGCCGGGGCCGTGCGCGGCGAGGTGGCCGCGAAGGGCCGCGGCGGCTGCGTCGAGCTGGAGGAGTACTACCGCGATCGCACGCCGCGCAAGATGTGGCAGATCGGGGGATAGCGGGCCCTCCGGCACACGCGGCGCGGCCTGCTCCCGCCCCGAAAGCCTGTGCTATCCTGCCGGACTCCGGGGGAGAATCTCTTGTCCTTGAGCGGTGTTTCGACCGGTCTGTTCACGGCCGCCTCGGCCGGTATCCTGGGCGCCCTGCTGATCGCGCCGTTTTTGGAGCTCCGGCGGTTTTTCTTCGCCCTGAACGCCGGGATCGCGCTCGCGTTTCTCGCCCTAGGCCTCCCGTTCCGGCCCTGGCCGGCGGGGGGCGAGGGCGGCGCGGCGGCACCCGCCGCCACCCTCGCGGCGTTCGCCGCCATGGGACTCACGGTCGTCTACATCGCGGCCCTCTATGCACCGGGCGGGCGCGATGCCCGCGCCATCCTCGGCCTCGCCGTGCTGGCGTCGTTCACGGCGACGGCGCTGGACGGCTGGCTGGCGGGTCGCGGCGGCGGGGCCGCCTGGCTCTTTCCGGCCAACGCCGTCGCCGCGGCGGTCCTCCTGGGGTCGGTGATCGTCGCGATGAATCTCGGCCACTGGTATCTGGTGCGGTGGCGTCTGCCGGTCGAGCACCTGGTCCGGTTCTCCCTCATCCTGGCGGGGGCCGTGGCGCTGCGCGGGCTCCTTCTGGCCGCCGGCCTCATCGCCTACGGCGCCGGATCCCCGGGCGGCGTGGAGGCGCTCCTGCGCGAGGTGGCGATCGAACGCGGCTTCTTCTTCTGGCAGCGAGTCGGCTTCGGTCTCGTCGGTCCCGCGATCTTCGCCTGGATGATCCACGCGACGGCTCGGATCCGTTCGACCCAGTCGGCGACCGGGATCCTGTACCTGGCGGTGATCTTCGTGCTGATCGGCGAGTTTCTCGCCCGCTTCCTGACGGTCGCGGGTGCGGGGCCGATGTGAAGGGGCGGGCGGCCCGTCCCCGGCGGCGCTCGCTGGCCTTCGTGTGCCCGGCTTGCGAGCGCCCGATCTACGCGCCGTTCGAGGCGTCGGCCCGATCGATCGACTGCGCGGATTGCGGGCGGACGAACCCGCTGCGCGAGGGAGCGCACGCGCTCGCGAATGATCGGCTGGAGCGCTGCATCCGGTGCGGGCTCGATCGACTGTACCGACAGAAGGACTTCAACCGGAAGATCGGCCTGTGGGTCTTCGTGGCCGCGGCGATCCTCAGCGTCCCGACCTGGGGCGTGAGCCTGCTCGTGGCGACCCTCATCGACCGGGCCCTCTACTATGCGCTCGGCGACGTCGCGATCTGTTACGGTTGCAACACGCAGCACCGCGGGTTCGGGAGGAATCCCGCCCACGGAGACTTCGACCTGCACGTCGCCGAGGCGATCGAGCGCCAGCCGCGCGCCGTGTGAACGAGCGGGGACCGCACATGACCACCCGATTGGACGATCCCGTGGAGCCGGCCGGGCCGGATGCCGGGCACGAGGATGATGAGAAGAGCGACCTTCGCGTCGTCATGCGGTTCTTCATCGTGCCGCTGGCGCTGGTCGTCGTTCTCGTCCTCGTGTTCTTCGGCCTGCAGTTCGTCCGCGACCGCCGTCCGGATCCGCGCGCGAGCCTGCGATCCCTGGAGCAGTACGAAGGGTTCCTCGCCCGATTCGTCGGCGATCTGAAGCGCTGGCAGTACGGCTACGATCTGTCGCTCATGATGCGCGCCGGCGATCGCGAGGCGATTCGGGAGATCCTGCCGGATCTGTCGCGGGGCTTCCGGGACGCGGCGTCGAGCGGCGATCTCGAGCTGAGACGCTACCTCGCCCTGGCGCTGGGTGCCTCGCGCGACGAACGGGCCATCGAACCGCTGCGCGGCGGGCTGGACGACGGGGACGCCATGACGCGCCTCTTCTGCGCGTGGGGACTGTCGGAGATAGGCGTTCCCTCGGCGCTTCCCGATCTGCGCGCGCTGCTCAAGGACGAGGATGACGGCGTGCGCAAGATGGCGGTCTATGCTCTCGGCCGCATGGGGGATCGCACCGACGCGCCGCGGCTGCGGGAGGCTCTCGCGGATCCCGTGGCCGACGTGCGGTGGAACGCCGCCCTCGCGCTCGCGAGGCTCGGGGACACGGCCGCGGCTCCCGTGCTCGTGGACCTGCTCGAATCGTCGATCGCCGGCGCGGGGGAGGGGATCCCGGCGGATGCCGCGAGGCGTGAGGATCTGGCGATCAACGCCATCCGCGGCCTCGCTCTCCTGCGGACCCCCGAGACGGAGCGAGCCCTGAGCCGGGCCGCCGCCTTTGGCGACGGCTCGCGGATCGGCGAGGCCGCGCGCCTCGCGCTGATCCCCGGCGACGAGAAGGGAGGCGGGCTTCCTTGACACCCTCGGCCGGGACGCCTAGGATGATATGGGATCCAAGTGGTCCGCATTCCATCGGAGGCCCGTGCGCCGCCGCTCCCGGGCAGACGACTGGCCGGGTGGCCTGATGGCTGAGGATTCCGGCCCCGACCTCTACGGCGAGATCCTCCTCGATCACTACCGGAACCCGAGGAACGTGGGGCGGATCGAGGGGACCGCGGCCGTGGCGGAGGTCGGGGATCCCGCCACCGGCGACGTCCTGAGGCTCAGCCTCCTGATCGAGGATGGGCGGGTCGTGGAGGCGCGGTTCTTGAGCTTCGGATGCACCGCCGCCATCGCCGCCGGAAGCGTCACCACGGAGCTCGTCGCGGGGAAACGGCTCGACGAGATCGAAGGGCTGACCGACCGTGACGTGGCGCGGGCGCTCGGCGGACTGCCGGAATCCAAAATCCACTGCTCGGTGCTCGCCGAGAAGGCGATCCGCGGGGCCCTCGAGCACTACCGCGATGCCGTGAAGGCCGGCCGGGAGGAGACTTGATGCCGCTTCAGGGAGTGAAGGTCAGGCGCGTTCAGACGCGCGGGCTGCTGGCCGCGACGTACCTGCCGTCGATTCTCAAGGGCATGTGGATCACCCTGCGCCACATCTTCCGTCGCAAGGTCACCATGCAGTATCCTGAGGAGCGCCCCGATCTGCCCGAAGCCTATCGTGGTCTTCCGGCGCTGGTTCGCGACGATGCGGGACGCGTCAAGTGTGTCGCCTGCTTCCTGTGTCAGTACGTCTGCCCGCCGAAGGCGATCGAGATCGAGGCCGATGAGATCGAAACCGGAGTCGAGAAAGGGCCGAAATCGTTCGACATCAACATGCTGCGCTGCATCATGTGCGGCTACTGCGAGGAGGTCTGCCCCGAGCAGGCGATCTTCATGACGAAGGAATACTCCACGGTCGGCCTCAGCCGTGAGGAGATGATCTTCCCGATGGAGAAATTGCTCGACATGGGCGGGGTGCGTCCCGATCCGATCCGGAAGTGGGATCGCCTTCTGAGCGGCGAGCGGAAGCCTCCCGCGACCCGGGAGCGGATCGATCAGGAGGCGTCGGGATGACGGATGTCGCGGCCGGCCGCCGGGCGGGAATCACGGGAGCCGCGTCGCTGCGGGAAGCGGAGGAGCGCGACGCTCTCGACCAGTGGGTGATGACGACCCGGCTGGCCGACTACATCGCGTGGGGCCGCAAGAATTCGCTGTGGCCGATGCCGATGGGACTCGCCTGCTGCGCCATCGAGCTGATGGCCGTGATCGCACCGCGGTTCGACCTGGCCCGGTTCGGCGCCGAAGCCCTGAGATTCTCGCCCCGCCAGGCGGACATGATGATCGTGGCCGGCACGGTCACGAAGAAGATGGCTCCCGCCGTGAAGCGGATCTACGATCAGATGCCCGAGCCCAAATGGGTCATCGCCATGGGCGCGTGCGCTTCCTCGGGAGGTATGTTCCGCTCCTACTCGGTCACGCAGGGGGTCGACGAGATCATCCCGGTCGACGTCTACATCCCCGGCTGCCCGCCGCGTCCCGAAGCGCTGCTCGAGGGGGTGATGCAGGTCCAGCGGCTGGTCGAGGAGCGCGCCCGCGCCGGCCGCGAGGGACGCGCCGCCTCCGTCGGGCGCGGCTGAACGATCATGGCGGGCGCTCCCCTCACGCTGCGGGACGAGATCCTCTCCACGATCGCTTCGACCGGCCCGATCCCCTTCGCCCGTTACATGGAGCTCTGCCTCTATCATCCTCTGTACGGCTATTACACGCGCGGGATCGGCGGCGGAGGCGGGCGGGACTACGTGACCAGCAGCGGCATCCACCGGGCGTTCGGAGCGCTCGTGGCGCGCCAGGCGGAGGAGATGTGGCGCCGCGCCCGGCGGCCCGAGCCGTTCCTGTTCGTCGAGTTCGGCCCCGGAGAGGGTCGCTTCGCGCAGGACTTCCTCGAGGAGTCCGCCCGCCGCGGGCCGTTCGCCCGCGCGCTGAACTACGTCATGGTGGAGCCGAGCCCGGTGCTGGCGGCGCGGCAGAGGCTGCGGATGACCGGGCGCACGCCGATCCGTCTCCGCTGGGCCTCCGAGTCCGATCTGGAGTCGATGGGGCCGTTCGAGGGATGCCTGTTCGCCAACGAGGTCCTCGACGCCCTGCCCGTGCACCGCGTGACGGTCACGCCGCAGGGCCTGCGTGAGATTCACGTGACGGCGAGCGGGGGAGAGTTCGAGGAGACGCTGCTGCCGCCGTCGACGGGCGCGATCGCGCGGTTTCTCGAAGAAGCCGGCGTGCGGCCGGCCGTCGGGCAGGTGATCGATCTGAACCTCGCGGCGCCGTGCTGGGTGTCGTGGGCGGCGGGGCTCCTGTCGCGCGGATACGCGCTCATCGTCGACTACGGGTTCGAGGCGCGCGAGCTGTACGACCCGGCGCGACGCCGCGGCACGCTGCTCGCGTACCACCGGCACCGCACCTCGGAGGACTTTCTCGCCCGACCGGGCGATCAGGATCTCACCGCGCACGTCGACTTCACCGCGCTGCGCCGGTCGGCCGAGCGGGCGGGAGCACGCTGGCTGGGCCTCGTTCCCCAGGGACGCTTCCTGCTCGCGCTGGGCGGCCTCGATTACTTCGCCCAGCCGGAGGTGCCGGACGACGCCGACGTGCGGACGCGGGCCGCGATCCAGGTGAGGGGCATCCGCGAGCGGGAGGCGATGAAGGAACTCGTCCTGCCGGGGCGCATGGGCGGCCGTTTCCGGGTCATGGTGCTCGCCGCCGGGGACGTGCCCGACGATCTCGCCGGGCTCGCGCCGCCGTGGCTCAGGGACCCGGTCGAGAGCGCATGGGCGCATGCCGGGAGCGCGGGCGTGCGGGGCGAAGCCCGGGGGAGTGAACGATGACCACGCCGGTCCTCAATGAAGAGGGGATCCTCCAGGCCCTCAGGGGCGTCAAGGATCCCGAGCTCGGGACCGACATCGTGACGCTCGGCATGGTCGAAGATCTCCGGGTCGAGGGGAGCCGGGTCTCCCTCACGGTGAACCTCACGACGCCCGGGTGCCCGCTCCGGGAGCAGATCGAGAAGGACGTCCGCGGCGCCCTCTCGGGCATCCCCGGCCTTCAGGAGATCGATCTGAAGATGGGAGCGAAGGTGCGGCGGAGCATCGCGCCCCAGGGCAACCTGATCCCGGAAGTCGCCAACACGGTCGCGGTGGCTTCGGGCAAGGGCGGCGTCGGCAAATCGACCGTCGCCGCCAGCCTGGCGCTCGCCTTCGCGCGTGCCGGCGCGTCGGTCGGCCTGATGGACGCCGACGTCTACGGGCCCAACCTCGTGCAGATGCTGGGCGTGAAGGACCGGCCGGAAATTCACGAGCGCACCATCCGGCCGGTGACGGTGCACGGCCTCAAGCTGATGTCGATGGCGTTCTTCCTGAAAGAGGACCAGCCGGTCATCTGGCGCGGACCGATGCTTCACGGCGCGATGAAGCAGTTTCTCGGAGATGTCGAATGGGGCGCGCTCGACTACATGTTCATCGACATGCCGCCCGGAACGGGGGACGTGCAGCTCACCCTCTCCCAGATCATTCCCCTCACCGGTGCCGTCATGGTGACCACGCCGCAGGAGGTCGCGCTGTCCGACATGCGCAAGGCCGCGGCGATGTTCGCCACCGTCAACGTCCCGATCCTGGGCGTCGTGGAGAACATGTCCTACTTCGCGTGTCCGCGGTGCGGCGAGCGTGCCGAGATCTTCAGCCACGGGGGCGGACGCAGGGTCGCGGAGACCCTCAAGACCGAATTCCTGGGCGAGATCCCGATCGACATCGGGCTGCGCCAGGGCGGGGACGAAGGCAAGCCGACCGTCGTGCACGACATGAACTCGTCGCCCGCGATGGCGTTCCGCGAGATCTCCGAAAAGCTGGCTGCCATCATCAGCGTCAACACCTACCGATCCATGGAACAGGAGATCCCCGCGAGCCCATGAAGATCCCGACGAAGAACGGTCAGGCGGCGAGGCGACCCAGATCCGACCGTCCGGACCACCGCCGGGGCGGATGGCCACGAGCGGTGCTCGCGATCCTGATCCTCGCGTCATGGCCCGCGGCCGATTCGCCGCCGGCGGGCGCCGATCCGGCGGATGAGCCCGTCGCGCGGGTCAACGGGCGCCCGATCTCGAGCGGCGAGTTCGAGCTCGCGGTCCAGCTCCAATTCGCCGACCGGCGCCCGGGCCGCATCGGCGTGGCCGAGCTCCGCACCATGCGCGAGAAGGTTCTCGAGCGGCTCATCGAGGGCGAGCTCCTCCATCAACAGGCGACCGCGAGGGGCGTGAATGTCGACGACGCGGACGTCGTCAAGGAGCTGGACCGGATGCGATCGCGGTTCGAATCGGAGGAGGATTTCCGCGCGACCCTGCAGCGCAACGGGACCACCGAAGGGGCGTTCCGCGAGCAGGTGCGGCGCTCGCTCGTGATCGCCCGGTTCATCGACCGCGAGATCCTGCGGGGCCTCAAGGTGCCGCAGGATGAGATCCGCCGGTACTACGATCAGAATCCGAGGGAGATGGTGCGCCGCGAGTCGGTGCCCGTCCGGCAGATCGTGATCCGCGTCGATCCGGACGCGCCCCGCGCAGAGCGCGTCGAGGCGAGGGAGAAGATCGAGGCGATCCTGGGCGAGGTTCGCGGGGGCGCCGATTTCTCCGAGATGGCGCGCCGCTATTCCGAGGGTCCCGGAGCGAGCGAAGGGGGGGATCGGGGCATTCTCATCCGCGGCGCCGGGGCGCCGCGGGCGATCGAGCGCGCCGCGTTCTCCCTGCGCTCCGGTGAAGTCAGCGACGTCCTCGAGACGATCCAGGGGTTCCATCTGATCCAGGTCGGGGACCGGCGCCCGTCGGGAACGATCCCCTTCGATGAGGCCAGGGAGCCGATCCGGGAGAAGCTCGAAGCGCGCCAGCGGGAGGAGAAGCTCCGCGCGTACGTCGAATCTCTCCGTGAGAAAGCGCGGATCGAGCGGCTGCTCCCCGAAACGCCGTAGCCCTCATGATCCAGTTCGCGTCCGTCCTCGGGGCCGCACTCATTCTCGCCGCCTACGCCGCGCACCAGGGTGGCTGGATGGGGCGTGATTCGATGCTCTATCACGTCCTGAACGCCGTCGGCGGAGGCATCCTCTGCGCCGTCGCGGTCCACGCCTTCCAGATCGGATTCATCCTCCTCGAGAGCGTCTGGACGGGCATCAGTCTCGCCGCCATTCTCCGCGTGTGGAAACGTTCGCACGGTGGCGCCTGAGACATCGTGTGATAGAATGATCGCGCATTGAATCCGCCAGGATCAGCGGCGCGACCGTGTTCGGATCGATGGAGTGGAGGCACTTCATGGCGACGGATGGCATGCCGCAGGTGGGAGGGAAGGCCCCTCCCTTCTCGCTACTGGGAACGGGGGGCAAGAAAGTCCAGCTGAAGGATTTCATCGGCAAGAAGCACCTCGTTCTCTACTTCTACCCCAAGGACGCGACGCCCGGCTGCACGGTCGAGGCCTGCGGGTTTCGCGACTCGCTCGGTCACTTCGAGGCGCTGGACACGGTGGTGCTGGGCGTCAGCCGGGACACGCTGGACTCCCACGAACAGTTCTCGGCCAAGCACAGGATCCCCTTCCTGCTCTTGAGCGATCCCGAAACCGAGGTCTGCAAGGCGTATGGGGTGTTCGGGACGAAGAGCTTCATGGGACGCGAGTTTCTCGGCATTCACCGCACCACCTTCGTGATCGACAAGGCGGGCACCGTCCGACAGGTCTTCCCGCGCGTGAAGGTGCGGGAGCACGCGACCGAGGTGCTCCAGTTCATCCAGCAGCAGCTCGCCTGAACGATCGGGGGAGGGACGTGCCCCACGTCGTCCTGGAGGGCCGCATCTCGCTCGACGAATGCCGCCGCGATCTGGTGCCGTTCATCGTTCGCGACGGCGGCTTCCTCGCGAAGGGTGAGCGTCTCTTCCGCGACGGCGAGGACCAGACCCTCCTGATCGAAACGCTCGTCGTCGATCGCGGGCACACCCAGAAATTCTTCATCCAGGTCGCCCGGCGGCCCGAAGGGGCGATCGTGAGGCTTGAGCCCTTGACCGATCCGGAGAAGACCCCCGGCGTGCGCCGGGCCCTCGCGGTCGTGGCGAAGCGCATCCGGGATCGGACCGGGGCGAGATACGGCCGGAGCAACATCGAGGAGTTCCTGATTCCGTAGGAGCCTGTCCGGGTATTCCGTGGGGCCGCGCGCATGGGGCTTGCGAGGCGCGACGCCGTCAGCGCCCGCAACCCTCATGCGCCCGGAGGGTTCGGGCGGCGTGGCGCCGTCTGCGGCGTTGCCAGACCGAAGCGATGGATCCCCATCGCGTCGTCGCGGCGCCTGGCATTCGGCGCCACGGCGCTCCGAACGCGACCCGACGCAATACCCGGACAGGCTCCTGAGGAGACCAGATGGCGATCCACGCGCGCTGCGGTCCGGCGGAGGAGATCCCGCCGGGTTCGAGCAAGGTCGTCGAGGTGAACGGGCAGGTCGTGGCGATCTTCAATCTCGAGGGGACGTACTACGCGATCGACAACGTCTGTCCTCACCAGGGCGGGCCGCTGGGGGAGGGCTACCTGGAGGAGAACGGCGTGGTCACCTGCCCGTGGCACTCCTGGAACTTCGACATCCGGACGGGCCAATCTCCGATGGATCCGGACCTGAAGGTGAGATGCTTCCCCGTGCGCGTCGAGAACGGGCAGGTCATCGTCCAGATCGACTGACGCGCATCCAGGTGGCGCGGTGGATGACCCGCCCCGCCTGCACGTATTTCTCCTCATAGTGGGTCTGTCCGCCGGGCGCGTCCGGGAACAGCGGATCCTCGCCCGGCTCGAGCGACGTGTGCGCGCGCAGAACCTCCCGGATCTCCTCGAAGTAGGGCCGCACGTCCGTGGACACGTGGAGGAATCCGCCGGCCCGGAGGATCCTCTGCATGTGGGGAACCGTGCCGGGCGCGAACAGCCTCCTCTTGTGGTGGCGCTTCTTCGGCCACGGATCCGGGCAGTAGACGTGCAGCCGATCGCAGGATAAGTCGGGTACGAGATCGGCCAGGACGTGCCGGGCGTCGGCCCGGTACAGGCGGATGTTGGCCAGCCCGAGCCGCTCGGCGCGGGACTTCGTCACCCGGAGGTGCTTCAGCGACCACTCGAGGCCGAGGAAATCGACGTCGGGACGGGCGCGGGCCTGTTCCAGGATGAACCGGCCCTTGCCGACGCCGACCTCCATCTCGACGGGTCCCCTGCGGCCGAACAGCGTCTCGAAACGGAAGGGTCCGGAGACGTCTCCCGGCAGGATCTCGATCGGCGCGGCGCCCGCGGATCGACCCTCGACCCCAGCGCCCGCCGGGCTCTCCGCCGGCGTCCTCACGACGATCCCCGGCTCAGATGACCCGCCTGTAGTCTTCCAGGCGGTAGGTCCACACACGCTCGCCGCAGTAGCGCTTGCCCTCGGGGCAGACGGGCCGCATCCGCGCGCGCAGGCGCAGCGTGCAGGGGGGAAGAAGGTGGCGCCCGATCCTCGGGCAGACCTCGCGGATCTGCAGCGCCTCGTCGAGGGAGGCGCGCCAGATCTCCTCCTGGGCGTTGTAGCAGAGTCGCATGGCGTGCTTGTGCCGGAGATCCAGCAGGCTCGCGGACTCGGTGAACCGGATCGACACGGCGTTGGGGAGCAGGTAGAGCGCGAACTGGTCCGGCACGCCGAGGGCGCGCAGCCTCCGGATGCCGCTCCATGCGATCTCCATCGCCTCCTCGTAGCGCGCCCGGGACGCCGCGTCGGCGAGGACGAGGGACGGCGTGATGTAGTCGGGCTCGCCGGTCAGGTGCGTCTCGAGGATCGGGCGCGACGCGGGCGTCATGCGGTGCCGCTGGTTCTGCGAGTCTCCCGCGTGGCTCATGCGCTTGCGGAACGTGAAATGGCAGTGCGCCAGCGCCCGGGACAGCTTGCTGAGCGTCGTGAGGTTGAGCGCCTCGCCGAGATAGCGGTTGCGCGCGGCATCCATCACCAGGTCGATGGCGTCGTCGTCCGACAGGCGCGCGCGCGTCAGCCCGAGCACCTCGCGCACGGCATGCGCCAGGGTCTCCTCGTTGCGCGCGGGGTGATCGATGAGCAGCGAGACCCGATCGCCCAGCTGGCCGTCGAACTCCCTCAGGAACGCGCGGCGATCCGAATCGTCCGCGGGCGACTCGACCAGAGCGCGGTACTCGAGCATCTCCTCCGCGGGGATCGGCTGCTCGAGAACCGCCGCGTAGGCCGGATCGAGCTCGAGCATCTCGCGCACCATCATACCGATCACGATGCGCTGCTCCAGCGGCGCGTCGTGCTCCCGGCAGATGCGGTGGTAGCGGAGAAGCGTCAGCCCGCTCACCGTGTGGTACAGGTAAGCGAACGTCGCCACGGGCAGGACGTAACGCGCCACCTCCTGCGCCTTCTTCCCGATCTCGCGGGCGTACCGCTCGGCGTGCCTGCGCCGCGAGGGATATTTGGCGAAGTACGCCTCGGTCGTCGGCGGCGTCAGCAGGCGGCAGAGATCCTCGTAGGCCCGCTGCTGCAGCCCGACCGTCTCGAGATAGACGCCGCGGGCGGGGCCGGGCATCGGCGGGACGGCGTAGTTGCCCGGCTTCACGGTGACGTAGCGCTGGCTCACCTGCTCCGAGTTGTAGAAAGGATGGCTGTGCAGGAACGACCAGATGAACTGCCGGCTCACGTTGCTCAGGGCGAACTGGAAGTGGGCGTGCTGGAGCGTCGTGTGGTGGCCGGCCTGGTACAGATCGCGCGCCAGCGCGTCGCGGCGGCGCCTCCGGTCCGCGCGCACCTCCTCGGGGTCGGCCGGATCCCCCAGGACGTCGTCCGTCCGCACGATGCCGCCTCCCGAGTAGCAGGTGCGAGCGGTCGCCACGACGTTGTCGAACGGCCGCGTGAACGCGTTCGTGATCGCCACCTGGGGTGCCGGGGATTGAAAGACGTCCTCATGCTGCTGCAGGGCCGTGCGGGGCATTCACCTCTCGATTCGGGACCGTCCGGCGTGATGCGGTCCGATTATAACCTCCCGGGAGCCTGTCCGAGCATTCCGTGGGATCGCGTTCGGGCGGTCGCCCGCGGTGTATCATGCGGCGACCCGGCGCCGGCGGGTGCGCGGGAGGATGAGCGCGTGCAGATTGCGGGATCGCAGTGGGCGGGCCAGTTCTCCGACTTCGGGGGGCGCGTCTATCTCGACTGCGCGGCGCAGGGGCCGTTCCCGAAGGAGACCGCCGAGCAGGTGCGGCGGGCGATCCGCCTCAAGGAGCACCCCGAGGAATGCGAGCCGGGAGCTTACGAGGCGGCGACGGACGGCGCCCGCGCGGCCGCGGCGCGCCTCATCGGATGCCATCCCGCGAGCATCGCGCTCGGCACCGGCGCCTCGCATGGAATCAATCTCGCGGCCCGCGGCCTGCCGCTCGAGCGCGGAGACGAGGTGGTCCTGCCGCAGGGCGAGTTTCCCGCCAACCTGTTTCCCTGGCTCAACCTGGAGCGGGACGGCGTGCGCGTCCGCCAGGTGGCGCCGTCCGCCGGCCGCATGGTCGCCGCGGACGACCTGATCGGCGCCATGGGGTTGCGCACGCGCATCGTGTCGGTCAGCCTGGTGGCCTACGCCACCGGGTACCGGATCGATCTGCACGCGCTCGGCGAAGCGTGCCGCGCCCGCGGCGCCTTCCTCGTCGTCGACGGAGCCCAGGGCGTCGGCTCGGTCGACTTCCGCGTGGCCGACCATGCCATCGACGTGCTCGCCGTCAGCGGCTACAAATGGCTGCTCGGGCCTTACGGCAGCGGATTCACCTACGTCAGCCCGCGGATCCTCGATCGCGTCATGGTGTCGGAGGTGAACTGGCGAGGCGTGGAGGGGGCGGCGCATTTCAACCGCCGGACGCCGCCCCGGCTGCAGTTCCGGGAAGGCGCGGCCCGGTTCGACGTTCACGAGGCCGCCTCGTTCCTGAACGTCGCCGCCCTCACCGCGTCGATGGGGTTTCTGAACCGGGTGCGGATCAGCACGGTGGAGTCGCACGCGCGCCGGCTGCTCGACGGGCTCCTGCGCGGCATCGAGAGGACGCGGCTGCGCCCGGTCTCCGATCTGGCGCCGGAGCGCCGCTCGGCGATCCTCGCGCTCGAGGGCCCCACGGTCGACGACACGCGGACCATCTACCGGCGGCTCCGGGAGAAAGGATGCGTCGTCAGCCTGAGGGACAACCTGATCCGCGTCTCCCCGAACATCTACAACGCGGCGGACGACATGGAGCGTTTTCTCGCGGCGGCCGAGGGTTGAGCCGGGCCCTCCGCAAATTGACCCCCCCGGAACGGGGTTGCTATAATCGCCGTCACCTTCCGGCAGCCGACGGAATACCCGGACAGGCTCCTAGTCCCAGTGGCAGCGTCCTCGAAACGGGATGTGGGCCCCGGAGCGAGGACCGTGAGCGCCCGGGAGGGCGCATCGGAGAACCCGGTGTCTGAACGACAGGATTTCGATCTGACGATCATCGGCTCGGGCCCGGGCGGGTACGTCGCGGCGATCCGCGCCGCGCAGCTCGGCCTGAAGACCGCGCTCGTGGAGAAGTCACCCGCGCTCGGCGGCACCTGCCTGCACGTCGGCTGCATCCCCACGAAGGCGCTCCTGCACAGCGCCGAGGTCCTGGAGATGGCGCGCGAGGCGGCGCGCTTCGGCGTGAAGACCGGCGACGTCCAGCTCGATCTCGCGGGCGCGCACAAGCACAAGGCCGAGGTCGTGCGGCGCCTCGCGCGGGGCGTCGACGGTCTGATGAAGAAGAACGGGGTCTCCGTGGTCAGGGGGCACGGTCGCCTGAAGGGCAGGGGCGTCGTCGAGGTGACCGCCCCGGGCGGCAAGCCCCAGTCGATCCGGACGAGGCACGCCGTCCTCGCGACGGGATCGGTCCCCAAAATGCTGCCCGGGCTCGAGGCCGACGGTCGCCGCGTGCTGACGAGCAACGAGGCGCTCTCTCTGGAGTTCGTGCCGAAGAGCCTCCTGATTCTGGGCGCGGGCGCCGTGGGCGTCGAGTTCGCCTCGATCTACCGGAGCTTCGGCAGCGCGGTGACCATCGTGGAGATGCTGCCGCGCATGCTGCCGTTCGAGGACGAGGATTGCTCGGCCGAGATGCAGAGGGCCTTCAAGAAGCGCGGCATCGAGGTGCGCACCTCGACGAAGGTGGACGACGTCAAGGTGACGGGCAAGGGCGTCGAGGTGGAGGTCGCCGGCGACAAGGGCGGGAAGGAGACGCTCAAGGCCGATGTCGTCCTCGTGGCCGTCGGGCGGAAGCCCGTGACCGACGACGTGGGGCTGAAGGGAACGAAGGTGGAGCTGGATCGCGGGACCGTCCGCGTCGACGGGACGATGCGGACCGGCGAGGACTGGGTCTACGCGATCGGAGACCTGCTGCCGACGCAGCAGCTGGCGCACCTGGCGTCGCACGAGGGGATCGTCGCGATCGAGGCGATCGCCGGCCGCAGGCCGGAGCCGATCGACTACACGCGCGTGCCGTCCTGCACCTACAGCGACCCCGAGGTGGCCAGCATCGGGCTGACCGAGAAGGAGGCGCGCGCGCGCGGGCACAAGGTGCGCACGGGGCGCTTCCCGTTCGCGGCGGTCGGGAAGGCGGCGATCCTCGGATCGACCGAGGGGTTCGTCAAGCTCGTCGGCGACGAGCGCTACGACGAGCTGCTGGGCATCCACATCGTCGGGCCCAAGGCGACCGAGCTGATCGCCGAGGCCGGGATGGCGCTGCGTCTCGAGTCGACCGTCGAGGAGCTGTTCCACGCGATCCACGCGCACCCGACCCTTTCCGAGGTGATGGGCGAGGCGGCCCTCAATCTCCATGCCCGGGGCATCCATCTCTGAGGCGCGGGGCTCGGGCACGATGAGCGGGGAGCCGCGCGGGCGGCGGAGGAGCCGCCCGAAACGGCGGCCGCCCGTCGATCCGCTCGACGGCCTCCTGCCCGGACCGCTCGCGGCGATGCGCAACCCGGGCCTGACGGCGGAGGATCTGGCAGCGCTCCACCGCCTGCTGCGGCTGAACCGCCTGGTCGAGGAGAAGCTCTCGGTCCTCTACCGGCAGGGCCACATCAAGGGGGGCTTTTACAGCAGCCTGGGGCAGGAGGCGATCTCCGTCGGGAGCGCGCGGGCGCTGGAACCCGGGGACCTGCTGGCTCCGATGATCCGGAACATCGGGTCCCTGCTCGTACGTGGCGTGCAGCCGCGCGATCTGTTCCGGCAGTTTCTCGCGCGCTTCGACGGCCCCACGCGCGGCAAGGACGGGACACTCCATTTCGGGAACGTCGAGAAGCGGGCCCTGATCGGCCCGATCAGTCACCTGGGAACGCTCATCCCGGTGATGGCGGGCGCCGCACTGGCGGCGCGGATGCGGAACGAGAGGCGCGTGGCGCTCACCTACATCGGGGACGGAGGGGCGTCCACGGGCGACTTTCACGAGGGGCTGAACCTGGCGGCGGTCCTCAGGCTCCCGCTGATCCTGATCGTCGAGAACAACGGCTACGCCTACTCCGTCCCCACGACCCGCCAGTTCGCCGTGAAGAGTCTGGCCGAGCGGGGTCCGGCCTACGGCGTGGCGGCGGAGTCGGTGGACGGGACGGACGTGTTCGCGGTGCTCGAGGCGACGCGCAGGGCGGCGGAGCGCGGCCGCCGCGGCGAGGGACCGACGCTCATCGAATGCCGCGCGTTCCGGATGAAGGGCCACGCCGAGCACGACGACATGCGGTATGTTCCGAAGAATCTGATCGAGGCCTGGCGCGGGCGCGATCCGATCGAGCGTCTCGAGGCCTTCCTCGTCGGCGGGGGATTCGCCACGGCGGAGGGGCTCGACCGATTGTCGAGATCGATCGCGGCGTCGCTGGAGGACGACGCGGCGGCCGCGCTGTCGTCCCCGCTTCCTCCGCCGGAGGAGACGCTGCGGGGCGTTTATCGGGAGCCCGGCTACGAGGAGCCATGGTGGCCCGAAACTTGAGATCCTCACGCGGCGCCGGAGGGCGGACGGGGAGGCGCGCGCCGGCCGGCGCGCCCGCCGCGGAGCGCCGCGCGTCTCCGGAGCCCGCGGCGCTGCTGAAGATGCTCCATTACATGAAGCTGACGCGGGCCCTCGAGGACCGGATCGAGCGCAAGCTGTACCGCCAGGGGAAGATCATCGGCGGCGTCTACGTCGGGCGCGGCCAGGAGGCGATCTCGGTCGGCGCGGCGATGCACATCCGGCACACGGGAAATGACGACATCGACGACATCGTGTCGCCCTCGCACCGCGACATGGCGGTGTTCCTCATGCAGGGCGTGACGCCGGAGCGCATCCTGGCCCAGTACATGGCCCGCCGGACCGGCCTGACCCGGGGCCGCGACGGCAACATGCACATGGGGGACCTGGGCCACCGCCTGGTCGCCTTCGTCTCGCATCTGGGGGACAGCATCCCGGTGGCGGCGGGTACCGCGCTGACCTTCAAGATGCGCGGGACGGATCAGGTGTCGTTCTGTTTCTTCGGCGAGGGGGCCGGAAGCCGGGGAGACTGGCACGAGGGCGTGAACTTCGCCGCGGTGCAGGGGCTCCCCGTGATCTTCATCTGCAACAACAACCAGTACGCCTACTCGACGCCCGTCTGGCGCCAGATGGCGATCGAGCGCTTCTCCGATCGCGCGCTGGCCTACGGGATACCCGGCGAGTCGGTCGACGGCAACGACGTCCTGGCGGTTTACGATGCCGTGGGCCGCGCCGTGGCGCGGGGCCGGAGGAAGGGAGGTCCGACGTTGCTGGAGTTCGTCACGTTCCGGATGACCGGCCACTCGGCGCACGACGACGCCGGCTACGTGCCCCGCGGCCTGTTCGAGGAGTGGGCCCGCAAGGACCCGATCGTCCGGTTCGAGACGGTGCTCAACGGGCGGAAGCTGATCGATCCCCCCGGCATCCGGGAGATGGAGGAGCGCATCGCCGCCGAGCTGGACGATGCCGTGTCCTGGGCCGAGCGGCAGCCGTATCCGGCCCCGGAGGAATGCCTGCAGGGAGTGTACGCGGAGTGAGATCCGCTCCGATGGAGAGAGCGACATGGCGCTGACGACCTACGTGGAGGCGATCCGGCAGGGAATCTGGGAGGAGATGGAGGCGAACGAGGACGTCTTCATACTCGGCGAGGACGTCGGCATCTACGGCGGGGCGTTCAAGGTCACCGAGGGCATGCTGGAACGGTTCGGGGAGATGCGGGTGATCGACACCCCGATCTCGGAATCCGCGATCGTCGGCGCGGCGATCGGCGCCGCCCTGATGGGCATGCGGCCGATCGCCGAGATGCAGTTCATCGACTTCATCTCGTGCGCGTTCGACCAGATCACCAACTTCGCGGCCAAGAATCGCTACCGTTGGGGAGCCGGGGTTCCGATCGTCATCCGGGGCCCGAGCGGCGGCGGCGTGCACGGAGGTCCGTTCCACTCGCAGAACCCCGAGATGTACTTCGTCCACACCCCCGGACTGAAGGTGATCTCACCCGCCACGGCGCACGACGCCAAGGGACTCATCAAGGCGGCGATCCGCGACGACGATCCCGTCATCTATCTGGAGCACAAGTATCTGTACCGCCGGATCAAGGAGGAGCTACCGAAGGAGGACTACGTCGTGCCGATCGGGCGAGCGGCGGTCCGGCGCGAGGGGCGGGATCTGACCATCCTGACCTATGCCGCCATGCTCTACCCCTCGCTGGAGGCGGCGGAGACGCTCTCGAAGGAGAGGGGGATCGAGGTCGAGGTGATCGATCTGCGATCGCTCCTGCCCCTGGACAAGGACGCCATCCTCGATTCGACGCGCAAGACCGGGAAGGCGCTCGTCGTGCACGAGGACACCCGGACCGGGGGGATCGCGGGGGAGATCGCGGCGATCATCAACGAGGAGATATTCGAGTACCTGGACGGGCCGGTGATGCGGGTGACGGCGCCGGACACGCCCGTCCCCTACAGCCCGCCCCTGGAGGAGTTTTTCCTTCCCAACAAGGATAAGATCCTGGAGGCGGCCCGCCGGCTGGCGGCGTACTGAGCGCGCGCGCCGCACACCGGCGCGCCCTGAAGGCGATCGAGAATCCGGACGACGGATAAGGAGTGACGATGCGAGTCGACGTGATCATGCCGCAGATGGGCGAGAGCATCGCCGAGGGAACGCTGACGCGCTGGCTGAAGAAGGCCGGGGACAAGGTGGCGCGTGACGAGCCGATCTTCGAGATCTCCACGGACAAGGTGGACGCCGAGATCCCGGCGCCGTCGGCCGGCGTGCTGGCGGAGGTCAAGGTGAAGGAGGGCGAGACGGTTCCGGTCAACACCGTGGTGGCGCTGATCGAGACCGAGGCGGGCGCCGCGGTCTCCCCGTCCGCCCCGGCTCCGCAGGCGGCGCCCCGTGCGGCGGGCGGCGCCTCCATTCCCCGCGCCTCGGCCCTGGCCGGCTCCGGCGCCGGCGTGGAGGAGCTGCGCCGCGTCCGGTCCTCCCCCGTGGTCCGGAAGATCGCCCAGGAGCACGACGTCGACATCAGCAGCGTCCGGGGGTCGGGCCTCGGCGGCCGCGTCACCAAGCGCGACATCATGGCCCTCATCGAGGGCGGCGGGGTCGCGGCGCGCGCGGCCGGCCCTCCGGCGACCTCCGCGGCGGCCGGAGCGCCCGCGTTCGCGCCCGGCGAGCGCGTGTCGCGCGAGCCCCTGACGCCGATGCGCCGGAAGATCGCCGAGCACATGGTCCTGAGCCGGAGGACCTCCGCCCACGTGACGACGGTCTTCGAGGTGGACATGAGCCGGGTCATGCGCCTGCGGCATGAGAACCGGGCGGCCTTCGAGCAGCGCCACGGCGTCAAGCTCACGGTCACGCCCTTCTTCGTGAAGGCGGCGGTGTCCGCGCTCAAGGCGTTCCCCGTCGTCAACGCCTCGCTCGACGGCGAGAACATCGTCTACAAAAAGGACATCAACATCGGCGTGGCGGTGGCGCTCGATTGGGGCCTGATCGTCCCCGTGATCAGGAACGCGGACGATCGCAGCCTCTCCGGCATCGCCAAGACGGTCACCGATCTGGCGGAACGCGCCCGGTCGCGCAAGCTCACGCCCGAGGAGGTCCAGGGGGGCACGTTCACGATCACGAACCCGGGCGTCTTCGGCAGCCTGCTCGGCACGCCGATCATCAACCAGCCGCAGGTCGCGATCATGGGCGTGGGCGCGATCACGAAACGCCCGGTCGTCGTGGAGGACGCGATCGGCATCCGATCGATGGTCTACCTCTCGCTTTCGTTCGATCACAGGCTGCTGGACGGCGCCCTCGCCGATCAGTTCCTGGCGCACGTGAAGGACACCCTGGAGAACGGGAGATTCCCGGAGATCCTCTGATGCGGGAAACCCGGCACCAGTATCTCGGCACGATCCCCTACCGCGAGGCGGCCTCGCTTCAGGAGAGGAGCGCTCGCGCGGTGAAGGACGGCCGCGGTCCGGAACGCCTCTACCTGCTGGAGCATCCGCCCGTCATCACGCTGGGCCGGAACGCGAGCGAAGCCGACGTGCTCCATCCGCCGCGCGTGCTGCGGGAGCGCGGCATCGCCGTCGAGACGTCGGACCGCGGGGGCCGGGTCACGTACCACGGGCCGGGCCAGCTGGTCGGTTATCCGATCCTGAACCTGCATCCCGATCGCCGGGACGTGGCGCGATACCTCCGGGATCTCGAGGAGGTGATCATCCGCACGCTCGGGACGCTCGGAATCGCGGCGCGGCGCCGCGCGGGTCTGACCGGCGTCTGGGTGGGGAACGAGAAGATCGCCGCCATCGGGGTGCATCTCTCGCGCTGGGTGACGACGCACGGCTTCGCCCTCAACGTGACGACCGATCTGTCCCATTTCGCCGGCATCGTGCCCTGCGGCCTCCGGGGGCTGGGGGTCACGTCGATCCAGCGCCTCGCCGGCGGCGGCCCCGGGGTGCGCGACGTCGCGCGCGCCCTCGTGCCGATCTTCGGCGCGGTGTTCTCGCGGATGATGGTCGAGGAGCCGCGGCCGGCGCCGGCACTGGCCGCAGCGGGAGGCGCCTGATGTCCGGGACCGCGACGGCGCCGCGCCCGGATCCGAAGCCTCCCTGGCTGCGAATCCGCCTGAAGACGGACGGCGGCTACCGCTCGGTGCGGCGTCTCATGGACGGGCTGCGGCTCAACACCGTCTGCGAGGAGGCCCGCTGCCCCAACATCTACGAGTGCTGGGGGGACAGGACCGCGACCTTCATGATCCTCGGGGACGTCTGCACGCGCCGATGCGGCTTCTGCGCCGTCGCCACGGGCAGGCCCCGGGCGGTCGATCCGCTGGAGCCCCGCCGCCTGGCGGAGGCCGTCGCGCGGCTCCGCCTGGATCACGCCGTGATCACCTCGGTGGATCGCGATGACCTGCCGGACGGCGGGGCCGGCCACTTCGCCGCCGTGATCCGCGCCGTCCGGGATCGCATCCCGTCGTGCGACGTGGAGGTCCTCACGCCGGACTTCCGCGGGGTGGACCGCCCGCTCGACGTGATCCTGCCGGCCGGCCCGAAGGTTTTCAGCCACAACGTCGAGACGGTCCCGTCCCTGTATGCGAAGGCCCGGGTCGGCTCCAGCTTCGCGCGCTCGGTCGGCCTGCTGCGCGACGCGCTCGCCTGGCGGGGGAGCGCGAAGACGCCCCTCGTCAAGACCGGACTGATGCTCGGGCTGGGGGAGACGCGCGCGGAGCTCGACGAGACCCTGGCGATCCTCGCCCGGACGGGGGTCGAGGTGTTGACGATCGGCCAGTACCTCAGGCCGACCCTCGACCACCTGCCGGTCGCGCGCTACTGCGCGCCGGAGGAGTTCGCCGAGATCGGCGAGGCCGCCCGTCGGCTCGGGTTCCGGCACGTGGAGGCGGGCCCGCTCGTCAGGAGCTCCTACCACGCGCGGCGGCACGCGCGCGCCGCCGCCCCGGCCGGCTCCGCGCCCGGCCGCGCTTGACAGCCCCGTCCCGAACCCCTAATATGGGACCAGCAATGTCCTATATGCTCAGCCCCGGAGGGTGCGGATGATCCGTCTGTCGAAGAGGACCGACTACGGTCTGATGGCGATACGCCATCTCGCGGGGGCGCCCGTGGGCGCGTTTCTGAGCGCGCGCGAGATCGCGGCCGAGCACCGCATCCCTCCGGCCCTCATGGCGAAGCTGATGCAGAAGCTCGCGCGCAAGGGGCTGGTCGCGTCGCAGCATGGGACGAAGGGAGGGTACCGGATCGCCCGCGATCCGTCGGAGATCACGCTGTGGGACGTGATCGAGGCGATCGAGGGGCCTCTCTGCTTCATCGAGTGCCTCGACCCGATCAAGGGGAACTGCCCGCAGTACCCGACCTGCACCGTGCAGAAGCCCCTGAGCGCCGTGCAGCGGCGCATCGCCGCCGTCCTCGAGGGGACGACCCTCTTCGATCTGTGAGCTCACGAAGATGAAGACGCCGATCTATCTGGACAATCAGGCCACGACGCCGGTCGACCCCCGCGTGCTCGAGACGATGATGCCGTACTTCCGCGGGGATTTCGGCAACGCCGCCTCGCGCACGCACGCCTTCGGCTGGAAGGCCGCGGAGGCCGTCACGCGGGCCCGCCGGCAGGTCGCCCGCGCCATCGGCGCCGACGCGAAGGAGATCATCTTCACGTCCGGGGCTACGGAGTCGAACAACCTGGCGCTGTTCGGGATCTTCGAGGCGATGCGCCACCGGGGGGATCACGTCATCACGGGTGCCACGGAGCATCCGGCGGTCCTCGACGCCGTGCGCCACCTGGAGTCTCGCGGCGCGCGGGTCACCCGGCTGGGCGTCGACCGGACCGGGCTCGTCGATCCGGACGACGTCCGGCGGGCGCTGACGGATCGGACGATCCTGGTCTCCCTCATGTTCGCCAACAACGAGGTCGGCACGATCCATCCGATCCGGGAGATCGGCGCCGTCTGCGGCGAGCGCGGCGTAGTGTTCCACACCGACGCCGCGCAGGCGGCCGGGAAGATCCCGATCGACGCGGGGACGATGGGATTCGATCTGCTGTCGATCTCGTCGCACAAGGTCTACGGGCCGAAGGGCGTGGGCGCTCTCTACGTACGTCGCAAGGAGCCGCGCCTGCGGCTGTCGCCCGTCCTGCACGGCGGGGGCCACGAGCGCGGCCTGCGTCCCGGCACGCTCAACGTGCCGGGCGTCGTGGGGCTCGGAAAGGCCCTGGAGATCGCCGCGGCCGGGATGGACGACGAGGCGCGCCGCCTGTCCGCGCTGCGCGATCGGCTGGAGCGGGGGATACGCGGGCGCGTGGAGGCGGTCACACTCAACGGCCACCCAGAGTACCGCCTGCCGCACTGCCTGAACATGAGCTTCGCCTGGGTGGAGGGGGAGTCGCTGCTCATGGCGCTGGACGACATCGCGGTGTCGTCGGGGTCGGCCTGCTCGTCGGAGAGCCGGGAGCCGTCCCACGTGCTGCGCGCCATGGGGATCGGCGACGATCTGGCCCAGACGTCGATCCGGTTCGGCCTGGGCCGGTTCAACACGGAAGAGGAGATCGATTACACGATCGGGCGCGTGGCGGAGGCGGTGGAGCGCCTGCGGGCGATCTCGCCGCTGTACGAGGCGGCGGGCCGCTCCGGCGCGATCCCGCGGGACCCGCCGGCGCGCGCATGACGGAGGACGACAACTCATGATCAACGTGACCGAAAAAGCGGCCAGCCAGATCCGGAACCTCATGGACAAGGAGGGACTGAAGGAGCACGGGCTGCGCGTCGCCGTCGTCGGCGGCGGCTGCTCGGGCCTGTCCTACAAGCTCAGCTTCGAGAAGCAGGCCGCCGAGGGGGACACCACGCTCGAGGCCCACGGTGTCCGGATCTTCCTCGACGGGAAGAGCCGCATCTTCGTGAACGGCCTCACGCTCGACTTCAGCGACGGACTGAACGGGACCGGGTTCGTCTTTCAGAACCCGAACGCGAAGTCGAGCTGCGGGTGCGGCAGCTCCTTCTCCGCCTGAGCCATCACCGGGACGGTTGCGTCATGAACGCCTACGTCGCCGAGGGTCTTCGCGCGCTGGAGGAGGAGGACTGGGTCCAGGCCATCCGCAGCCTCGCCTGGGCCCATGACGTCGATCCGGACGACGTGGGGATCTACCTGGCTCTCATCGGAGCCTACGAGCGCTGCGCGGCCGCCGAGCGCTCGCCGGACGTCCTGCAGCAGGCGTTCAACGTCTGCCGCGATCTGCGGGACCGCCGCCTGCCGATGACCCCCGACCAGCGCCGCCGCTTCTACGACGCCTTCGTGCGCGTCCGGGACGGCATCGTCGCGGCGCGCCGCGACGGCTGGACTCCGCCGCCGCCCAAGGAGCGCGTCCACGAGCTCTTCGGGGACGACGGCGAGGCCTGAGCCCGGGCCCCTCCACGAAGTCCCGATCGAGCCCGCGCCGGACGATCGGCGCGATCCCGGCCCGCGTCCGTTCGGTTGCGGGTGCCGATCCCGCGTGGTATCATCCGCGCCTGCCGCGCGCGCACGCGCGCTCTCGTCATGAATCCCGTTCCATGGGGGCGCGATGGCCCACAAGAAGAAGGACTTTCTGACGGGCCCGAAGATCCCGCCCGGGCCGATCCGCGGGGACATGAGCGTCGATCGCCT
>JBFGDZ010000030.1:0-25112 GCA_041580375.1 Candidatus Polarisedimenticolia bacterium | reverse complement strand
TGTGTCTGTAGACTCCTTTCCAAATACCTGGCCTTGAATCTTCGCCTGCTCAGACGCATCAACACCGCGCCATGCCCACACCAAGAGGACGACGAAACCTGCTCCGATCACCGCTAGCACACCGGCAATACTGATACCGATAATCCTGAGGATGTTGCGCGTGCCTAATCTTCCCTCGGGGTTAGAGTTGTTGGGAGCATATCGTCCATCCTCACGATCATTCATGGCTGTGCTTATCCTGTCGTCGCCTAACGCTAAGTATACTGACAAGAAAACTCGGTAAATACTGTCCGGTGTGCAGCGATATGGAATATGGCTGCGAGCGAAAATGGGGCGGCAAGGTGTTGATCCCGTTGACGATGTCGGAACGGTTCGCAAAAGTGGACCGGTGTTATGCTGCGAGGCTCGCAGCATAACTGTATAAACACTGCGGGCGAGGGCGAGCCGGAACGGTCCGGGTCGGGTGTTTCCTGGTGCGCACCGGGCGATGTTCGATGGGCCGTCTGTCCCGTCATGCCGTCTCCGCGATGATGGCCGCGAAGTCCGATCGGATCTGCTCTGTTCGGCGGCGCGGCCGGGGTCTCGTCGCTGATACGGGGACGCCTCTTGTCGGGGACTATACCCCTCACCGGGCCGAGCCGCAAGGCTTGCGGGGCGGGCGGGCGCGGGGTCGGCTCCGCGGATGGCGCGCGAGAGGCCGGCGCGCGAGAAGCCGGAGCGCGAGAGGCCGGCGCGCGGTCGGGGGGCCGGCGCGAAAGATGCTCGAGGTGACCCCGTGGCCGGGTCGGATCTCGGCCGGCCGGGCGGGGCGGGTGTCGCGGGTGCACGAGCGGACGGGGTGGCGGAGTGGCGGGGGACCGAATCGTGATGCGGTACCGCGAGCGAGGCTATACTGTCGGCCGTGAGCGACCTGCGCGTTTACGACCGGATCTCCGATGCCGTGGGGTGGACTCCGCTGGTCAGGCTGAACCGGACCATGGAGGGGTTCGCCGGCGAGGCGTTCGCGAAGATCGAGTTCATGAACCCGATGGGCAGCGTGAAGGACCGGATCGCGCGCTTCATGATCGGGAAGGCGCTGCGCGAGGGGACGCTGCGGCCGGGGGACGTGGTCGTCGAGAATTCGTCCGGCAACACGGCGATGGGTCTGGCGATGATGGCGGTGCTCGAGGGTCTGCGCTGCAGGATGGTCGTGCGCAGCCACACCAGCAAGGAGAAGCTGGATTGCCTGCGGGCGATGGGGGTCGAGCTGGTGCTTGTGGACGGCACGCTCCCGCCGAGCGATCCCGAGAGCTACAATCAGAAGGCCCGGCACGTGGTGGCTGAGACTCCGCGGGCCTTCTTCCCCGATCAGCACAACAACCGCGACAACAGCGAGGCGCATTACCGGACGACCGGCCCCGAGATCTGGGAGCAGATGGACGGCCGCGTCGATTATCTCGTGGCCGGCATGGGCACGGGCGGAACGCTCTGCGGCGTCGCGCGCTTCCTCAAGGAGAAAAACCGGGACCTCAAGGTCGTCGCCGTCGATCCGACCGGCTCGGTCTTCTACGATTACTTCAAGACGGGGAGGGCCGGCGAGCCGGGACGCTCGCTTCTGGAGGGCCTCGGCGACGAGGAGGTGATCGGCTGTCCGGAGTTCGATCTGATCGACGACATGTTCCGGATCACCGATCGCGAGGCCTTCCTGGCCGCCCGGGAGCTGGCGCGCAAGGAGGCGATCCTGGCCGGGGGCTCGAGCGGCGCGGCGTTGTGGGGCGTGCGCAGGCTGGCCGGCCGGATCGGCCGCCCGGCCCGCATCGTCACGGTCTTCCCCGATTCGGGCAGCCGCTACATGAGCACCATCTATAATGATGACTGGATGCGCCGCCACGGCTTCCTCGACTGACGCCCCCGTTCGTCCCGGCCGATCCGACCCGAATTCAATTCCGTAATCGCCGGCTCGCGGCAGGCCGTTCCGGCGCACCGCGGGAGGAGAGGCGCTCACCGGGCCGTCCGGCCCGGCCGTCACCGGCGGGCCCGTCCGCCGCCGGGGGTGCGCCCGCCGGGCCCGGATCCTTGACTTCACGGGGCCGCATCGCGACATTGGCGGTATGGGACACGCCGAGAACGCCGAAATCGACACCAGCACGGCCGTCAACCGCCTGCGGCGTGCGGCCCCCTTCGGGGCGCCGCACGTGTACGTGCTGGTCGTCATCGAGGGGCGGGACGCTTCCGCCGTCCACCGCATCGTTCGCCCGGAGACGATCATCGGGCGCGGAGAGAGCGCGCACTTCCATCTCGAAGACGATCAGATCAGCAAGGAGCACTGCAAGATTCGCGTGGAGGGGCCGGTCTGCAAGATCGTCGATCTCGGCAGCCGCAACGGCACGAGCGTCAACGGGCGCCCGCTGCGCCCCGAGATCGCCCACCGCCTGCGCCACCTCGACGAGATCCAGATCGGCAAGCAGCGGCTCTTCCTGCTGGCCGGGCAGTACCGCGATCATCCCAGGAACACGGCGCTGTAGGGCCCGCCGGCGCGCGTGGGATCCGCGCCTCCGACCCCCCCCCTCGACTTCCGCCGGCGGATGACGTATGATGCGCTCTGTACTGAATCACGAGCAGGCAGATTCGCCTTCCGGAGTCGACCCGCTCAGGAGCGGGTTCCAGCCCGACAGCTAGAACCGTCACGTTCCCCGGATTCAATCACACACCACGGCGGCGGCCGTGTGGCCGCAGCCGTCTACAGCCCGGCGCTTCGCGCGCCGGCACAAGGAGATTCTCCAATCGTGTCATTCCAACAACTGGGCCTCGCGCCCGAAATCACACGCGCCGTGAGCGACGCCGGCTACCGGACGCCCACGCCCATCCAGCAGGGGACCATCCCCGGCGTCCTCGCGGGACGCGATCTGATCGGATGCGCCCAGACGGGCACCGGGAAGACCGCCGCGTTCACGCTGCCGATCCTGCACCGCCTGCGGTCGGGTTCGGCGGGTCGCCTGCGCGCTCTCATCCTGGTGCCCACGCGGGAGCTGGCGCTCCAGGTCCACGAGTCGCTGCGAACCTACGGCCGTCATCTGCGTCTCAGTCCGGTCGTCGTTTACGGCGGCGTCGGCCTCGGGCCGCAGGAGGCGGCGCTGCGCCGCGGCGCGGACATTCTCGTGGCGACGCCCGGCCGGCTGCTCGATCACATGGAGCGCGGCAACGTCCGGTTCGGGACCCTGGAGGTCCTGGTGCTGGACGAGGCGGATCGCATGCTCGACATGGGATTCATCCGCGACGTGCGGCGCATCATCCGGGCCCTGCCGGCGCGCCGGCAGACGCTGTTCTTCTCCGCCACGATGCCGGACGAGGTGCGCCGGCTTTCGAGGGAGATCCTGCGCGACCCCGTCACCGTCGAGGTGGCGCCGCGCCGCTCGGCGCCCGCCGCGGGCGTGCGCCAGACGGTGATGCCGGTCGCCAGGGAGCACAAGCGCGATCTTCTGGCGCACCTCGTCCGGAACGAGGCCCGCGGCCATACGCTGGTCTTCACGCGCACCAAGCACGGCGCCAACAAGCTGGCGCGGCACCTGGAGAAATGCGGTCACGGCGTGGCCGTGCTTCATGGGAACCGGAGCCAGGCGCAGCGCACCCGGGCGCTCGACGCGTTCAGGAGGAAGCGCGCCCGCATCATGGTCGCCACCGACATCGCCGGACGGGGCATCGACGTGGAGGGGATCACGCACGTCGTGAACTTCGATCTGCCGAGCGTCCCCGAGGACTACGTGCACCGGATCGGGCGGACGGCCCGCGCCGGGGCCACCGGGGCCGCGATCTCGCTCATGTCGCCGGAGGAGCGGCCTCAGGTGAGGGCGATCGAGACGCTGATCGGCCGCGCCATCGAGCGCCGGCCGGCGCGGGACTTCACGCCCCGGACCGGCCTCCCGCCCGCGCGGCGCCGATCCCGGGATCCCCGGCCCGCTCAGATCTCGTAGTACCAGGACTCGTCGACCGCGCTCGTCTGCGGGGAGGGCAGTCCGGCCTTCGCCTCGAGGGCGTGGATCCGCTCCGCCATGCGCCGCAGCGCCCGGGCGGTCATGTCGGGCAGGGCGCCGTGCTCGAGATCCACCGCGTGGGCGGGCCCCTTCTCGGGCGGCGGGACGCGCCGGCCCTGCCGGTGCGTGACGCGTCCGGGGATCCCCACCACGACCGAATCGGGGGGCACGTCCTTGACGACCACGGCGTTGGCGCCGATGCGGGTGCGGGCGCCGATCCGGATCGGGCCCAGGACCTTGGCCCCGGCTCCGACGACGACGTCGTCCTCGAGCGTGGGATGTCGCTTCTCCTTCTTCCAGCTCGTCCCGCCGAGAGTGACGCCGTGGTAGAGGGTCACGTTGGCGCCGATCTCGGTCGTCTCTCCGATCACGACCCCCATGCCGTGATCGATGAAGAAGCCGGGGCCGATCGTGGCGCCCGGGTGGATCTCGATCCCGGTGAGCCATCTCCCGAAGTGCGAGATGAGCCGCGCGGGCCAGCGGATCCGGCGGGTCCAGAGGGCGTGGGCCGGGCGGTAGAACCACAGGGCGTGCCATCCGGGGTAGGTTGTCAGCGCCTCCCACCAGTTCCGCGCGGCGGGGTCGCGATCGAAGATCGCCTGAAGATCGAGACGCAGCGTGCGCAGCATGATCGAGCGTCCTTTCTGCCCGGCCTCAGGTGGCCAGGTGCTGGAACAGGGCGGTGCTCAGGTAGCGCTCCCCGAACGACGGGATGATCACGACGATCAGCTTCCCCTCGTTCTCCGGCCGCCTGGCCACCTGGAGCGCGGCCCAGACGGCCGCGCCGGAGGAGATCCCGACGAGCAGCCCCTCCTCGACCGCCATGTCGCGGGCGACCTCCATGGCGTCGTCCGCCTCGACCGTGACGATCTCGTCCACGATCTCCATGTTCAGGACGCCGGGGACGAAGCCGGCGCCGATCCCCTGGATCGGGTGGGGGCCCGGTGGCCCGCCGGACAGCACGGCGGAGGCGGCCGGCTCGACGGCGACGCACCGGAAGGACGGCTTGCGCGACTTGATCATCTCGCCGACGCCGGTGATCGTCCCGCCCGTCCCGACCCCGGAGACCAGGATGTCGGCGCGGCCGTCCGTGTCCCGCCAGATCTCCTCGGCGGTCGTGCGCCGGTGGATCTCGGGATTGGCGGGGTTGTCGAACTGGTTCAGCAGCAGGTAGCTCGGGTTCGCGTTCGCCAGCTCGTGGGCCCTGTCGATCGCCCCGCGCATGCCGCCGGCGCCCGGGGTGAGGATCAGCTCGGCGCCGTAGGCGCGGAGCAGCATCCGGCGCTCCACGCTCATGGTGTCCGGCATCGTCAGCACCAGCCGGTAGCCGCGCGCGGCCGCGATGAACGCCAGCGCGATCCCGGTGTTGCCGCTGGTCGGCTCGATGAGGATCGTGTCCTCGTCGATGCGGCCGTCCCGCTCGGCCGCCTCGATCATGGACAGGCCGATCCGATCCTTGACGCTCTTGGCGGGATTGTAGAACTCGAGTTTGGCCACCACGGTCGCCTTGGCACCGTCCGTGACGCGCAGCAGGCGCACGAGCGGGGTCCGGCCGACGAGGGAGGCAACATCCCCATGAATCGCCATCGACGACTCCTCATGGCGGAATCCCCCCTCGAAGATCTCCGCGGTGTTTGAATGTGGCGCCATCATACCGCGTCCGGCGGTCCGGTGTCGCGGATAGAATGCGCGCCGGAGGTGCCGCCGATGAAATCCTCGCCGCGTTCCGTCCGTCTGTTGCCGCCGCTGCTGATCGCCGTCTTCCTGACCTGGGCCCCTCCCGGCGCCCATCGCGCCACCGGGGCCGAACCGCGGGGGCCGGTGAGCGAGCCGGCCGCGGCGGCGGGGAAGGGGGATCGCGAAGGACGTCGGACCCCGCCGGAGATCGGCGGAACGCGCGCCGTGCCCGGCCGCAAGGTGCGCGGCTCGCTCCGCGTCGGCGAGGACGCCGATGGAACGGCGCTGGCGATCCCGTTCGTCATCGTGACCGGGCGCCGCCCGGGTCCGGTCGTCTGGGTGAACGCCACCAGCCACGGGGACGAGTACGGCGGCCCGAGGGCGCTGCAGGAGGTCGTTCGCCGGCTCGATCCGGCGGCGATGTCCGGGACGGTGATCGCCGTCATGATCGCCAACCCGCCCGCCTTCCAGGGACTGTTCCGCGTCAACCCGAACTGGGACGATCTGACCGACATAGGCGGCGCCTATCCGGGGAAGCCGGGGCGCTTCATGACGGAGCGCATCGCGGCGGCGATCCACGATCACGTCACGCGCCTGGCCGACTACTTCGTCGATCTGCACACCGGCGGGGATCGGTTCCGCCAGCACCCGTTCATCCTCTACACGGTGGCGGGCGCCGTGCCGGAGGATCGCATGGACGATCTGGCCCGCGGGTTCGGCGTTCCGATGCTGTGGCGCGACGCCGAGCGGATCTTCTCCGGCAGCCCCAGCATCGTGTTCAGCGTCGAGGGGGTCCCGGGGTTCCTCGTGGAGGTCGGCGGCGGGCAGCCGCTCCGGAAGGAGGATATCGATCTCCAGTCCGGGGCCGTGCTGAGCTTCCTGCGCGCGACCGGCGTGCTGCCCGGAGAGCCTGAGCGGGTCGCGTCGTTCACCGTCGTCAGCGGCTACCGCATCGTGACGAACGACCGGGGCGGGTTCTTCGACGCGGCCGTCGCCCCGGGCGACCGGATCGGCGAGGGATCGGTCCTGGGGACGATCGTGGACGTCTGGGGCGAGGTCGTCGAGACGCTGCGCGCTCCCGGGGGGTCCGACGTCGTGCTGGGCGTCTCGACCTATCCGGCCACGCCGACGGGCGGCTGGCTCCTCGAGCTGGGATCCGGACTCACGGAGTGGCTGGCCGGAGCCTCAGGGGCTCCGGCGGGCGGGCCGGTCGAGTAGGACGGTCCAGCCGGCCGTGACGAACCAGTCGGGGAAGCCCCGCGAGGCGCCGACGCCCGCCGCCGCGTCGAAGACCGCCCGGCGCGTGGCGGCGTAGGAGACGCCGGCGTCGAGGAAGCCTCCAGTGCCGAGCGTGGCGGTGCGCTGCCAGGCCGCCTCCACGAACGGGGTCCAGCCGCCGCGGGCCGGCAGCGACAGCGTGGCGATCGCCACGAACTGTCCCAGGTACGAACCGCCCCCCCGCCCCAGCGCGTTGAGGACGACGTTCGCGTCGAGCGATGCGCTGCCGAGCGGGAAGGTGGCGACGCCGACAAGCCCGGCGTCGGCCTCGCCGCTGCCGACGTCGTCGTCCGCCGTCGGCGCCTTGATCTGGGCGACCCACGCGATCGCCGGGTCGCCGGCGGGGCTGGCGAGCCGGTGACGCACGCCGACGGTGAGATCCCCCTGGGAGGTCTCGTCCCCGCCCGCCGTCTCGACCCGCCGGATGGCGTCGAGGCCGATCTCGAGCTCGAGACGATCGGTCAGGCCGTGCTTCAGGAAGAGCGGGACCGCGCCGCCGTCGTTCAGGACCAGCCCCCCGAATTCGATCTCCCAGCGGCCGTCCGGCACCGTCGTCGTGCCGAAGCTGAGGCTAGGCCTCTGCGGCGTGGCGTCGCCGTCGTCCTGCGCCCGGGCCGGCGCCGCGAGGACGCCGGACAGCAGCAGGAGGCCGGCGAGCACGGCGGCCGGGCTCAACCGGCCGCGCCGCCGCTCGTCGCTCCGGCCGCGCCGCCGATGGCCCCTCCGGCTGGATCGGATGTGGGATCGATCGACTCGCCGCTCGTCGCGCATGGTGTCCCCCTTCCCGATGAAGTACCGCGCCGCGGGCGCCCGCGCCGGGCGCCGCTTCAGTCCGCGCCGGCGCCGGTCTGCAGCTTCTCCATGTTCTTGCTGTAAGCGACGACGAGATCGCGCCGCGTGAACGTGCCCAGCAGCTCGCGGAACCCGCGGCTGCGCACGACCAGGACGGAGTCGCTCTCGCGGCGCGCCAGGATCTGCGCGGCGAGCGCCAGGTCGTCGTCCGGGGTCAGCGGGCCGAGCGGGCGCTTCATCAGGTCGCGCACGCCGCGCGGCTCCTTCCTGCGTTCCTCCTCGCGCTCCGCTCCCTCCACGGGCGTCTCGGCCAGGAGAGCGCGCCGCACGTCTTCGATCGAGATCTCGCCCAGCAGCTTCCCCTCGGCGTCGACGACGGGGTAGAGGTTCTGCGCCGAGTCCTTCGCCGCCTCGACGACGGAGGCCAGGCTGTCCTCGACCCGCACCGTCCGGATCGGCGTCTTCGGCGGCTCCCAGGTATCGCGCACCCGGGACAGGCGGAGCACCTCGACGGCGAACGATCCGAGGTGGGCGGGGGAGTCCATCCGGCTGGGCAGCTGGTTCTCGTACAGCTTCGTGCCCGGGGGCGTCAGCATGTAGGCGATCGTCGCGACGAGGAGCGACGGCACGAGCAGTCCGTACGAGCCGGTCATCTCCATCACCATGATGACCGACGCGAACGGGACCTTCGCCACCCCGGCGAAGAAGCCCCCCATCCCGACCAGCACGCAGGCCGCGGGTGAGGGGGAGATGAGGGGGAGATACTCGGCCGCGAACTGGCCGAAGGCGGCCCCCAGGGCCCCGCCGATGACGAGCGACGGTCCGAACACGCCGCCGCTGCCGCCGCTCGAGATCGTGAGCGACGTGGCGAAGATCTTGGCCAGGGCGAAGAGCAGCAGGAAGCCGATCGTGTGCTGCCCCTCGATCGCCTGCTGGATGTAGCCGTACCCCATCCCGAGAGCCTCCGGAAAGAAGACCGCCATCAGCCCCAGAATCAGGGCGCCGGCGGCCGGCTTGAGCCAGCGCGGGATCGGCAGCGGCCGGAAGACGCGGTCCCGGAAGCCGTAGAAGATCTTCGGATAGACGTTTCCCACCATGGCGCAGAAGATTCCGAGGAGCGCGTAGCCGAGGAGCTGCCTCGGCTCATGGAACGAGATCCGGGGGGTCTCGAAGAGGTACCCCCAGCCCGCGTAGGTGGAGTAGATCGAGTACCCCGTGATCGAGGAGATCAGCCCCGGCAGGAGCACCTCGTGCTCGAAGTCGGGCTTGCTGTAGGGCGACTCGGCGGTGAACAGGGCGGCCCCGAGCGGGGCGCGGAAGATGCTGCCGATGCCGCCCGCCACGCCCGCCATCATCAGGATGCGCCGGTCGCTGTTGGTCAGCCTCAGAAGGTCGGCCAGGTACGATCCGAACCCGGCGCCGATCTGCGCGATGGGGCCCTCGCGGCCGGCCGACCCGCCCGAGCCGATCGTGATCGCGGAGGCAACGGCCTTGACGACGGGGACGCGGCGCCGGATCACCCCGCGCAGGTGGTGGAAGGAGCGGATCACGGCGTCGGTTCCGTGACCCTCCGCCTCCGGCGCCAGTCCGTAGACGATCGCGCCCGACAGCAGCCCGCCGACCAGGAGCGACAGCGGAAGGCGCCACGGCTGCACGGGAAGCTGGCCCGGCCCCCCCTCGATGCCGCTCCCCGGCGGCAGGAAGGTCCCGATCCCGTGGATCAGAAGGGACTGGGCGAGGTGGAACAGGAGGTCGAACAGGATGGCGCCCACGCCCGCGACGGTCCCGACCAGAATGCTGAGCAGGATCCAGCGCCCGCTCCGGCCGAGGTTCGGGCCCAGGAACGGCTCGAAGGGATGCCGGACCCAGCCCAGCCGTTCGAGGTGCAGCCGCGTCGCGAGATCCCTGAGGGCGCTCATGGAACGTCCCTTCTACCCGACCCGCTGCACCCTTGCAAGGCGAGTCCCCGGCGGCGGGGCGGGCGGACGGGGCGCGCGGAGGCGCCGGCAGGTTGCGGCGGCGGACGCGAAGCGATAGATTGACGGATCGGAGGAGGCGGCGAGGGGCCGCCGGGCGCCGGGGGCGCCGCGGCGGAGCGCCGGCGGGCGGACCCGGACGGGCCGGCCGCCTCACCCGGCACGCGAAGGATTCCCGGAACAGCGAGGTCGAGGATGGAACGGATCCGGGTCGGATCCCTGCAGTACTACATCAGGCCGGTCAGGGCGTTCGACGAGTTCCGCGATCAGGTCGAGGCGCTCGTGAGCACCGCGGTGGACAACAACTGCCACCTGGTCGTCTTCCCCGAGTACTTCACCGTGCAGCTCCTGACGCTCGGGAACATCAAGCGGCCGATCCAGGAGCAGATCCACGATCTGGCCCGGCAGGAATCGAAGTTCGTCGAGCTTCTGAGCGGGCTCGCGAAGGAGCACCGCGTCTACATCGTCGGCGGCACCATTCCCGTGATCGACGACGGCGCCGAGCCGATCTACAACCAGTGCTATGTGTTCGGCCCCCGGGGCGATCACGGCATCCAGCGCAAGCTGCACATGACCCGGTTCGAGAACGAGGAGTGGAAGATCTCGGCCGGCACCAGGCTCCGGATCTTCGAGACCGACTTCGGGCGGATGGCGGTGAACGTCTGCTACGACGTCGAGTTCCCCGAGCTGGCGCGCGCGGCGGCGCGCCAGGGCGTCAGCGTCCTCGTCGTCCCGTCCTGCACGGAGGACCGGCAGGGGTACCTGCGCGTGCGCTACTGCGCCCAGGCGCGCGCGATCGAGAACCAGATCTACGTCATTCAGTCGCCCACCGTGGGATCGCTGCCCAGGGTGCCGGCCGTCTCCCTCAACTACGGGCAGGCGGCGATCCTGACGCCGAGCGACTTCCCGTTCTCGCGCGACGGCATTCTCGCGGAGGGGGTCCCGAACCAGGAGAGCATGATCATCGCCGAGCTCAATCTGAAGACCATCCTCGAGACCCGCGAGACCGGCACGGTGCTGCCGCTGCGCGACAGCGTCACGACTGCGGAGGTCGTGTCGAAGCTGGAGCACGTCCAGCTGTGACGCCGGTCCGGGCCGCCGACCGGTACGTGGTGCGCAACACGGCGCCCGGGGACTTTCCCGCCGTCATCGACCTGACCCGGATCGTCTACCCGGACACCCCCCCCTGGCGGGAGGACCAGCTCGCCTCGCACCGCGCCCTGTTTCCCGAGGGGCAGTTCGTGGCGGCGGAGCGCGCGTCCGGCCGGATCGTCGCCATGGCCGCCAGCCTGATCGTTCAGTGGGACGACTACGACATGGGCACGACGTGGCGCGACTTCACGGCGAACGGGATGTTCACCAATCACGACCCGGTCAACGGCAGGACGCTGTACGCCGCGGAGGTGATGGTGCACCCCTCCTGCCAGGGGAGGGGGGTCGGCACCCTGATCTACGCGGCGCGTCACGATCTCGCCCGGCGCCTCGGGTTGCTGCGCATCCGCGCGGGCGCCCGCCTGCGCGGATACCACCGCTACGCCGACCGGATGAGCGCCGACGAGTACGTCCGGCAGGTGCGGCGCAAGTCGATCTGGGATCCGACCCTCTCGTTCCAGATGCGCCGGGGATACCGCGTCGTCGCGGTCGTGTCGGGCTATTTGCGGCACGACG
Organism: Candidatus Polarisedimenticolia bacterium; assembly: GCA_041580375.1. Taxonomy (GTDB): domain Bacteria; phylum Acidobacteriota; class Polarisedimenticolia; order Gp22-AA2; family Gp22-AA2; genus JAPUIN01. The sequence continues at coordinate 13,711 of JBFGDZ010000030.1, read as the reverse complement.
CCGAGAGCCTCGGCCACGCCGCGGTCATCGAATGGCTGAATCCTGATCTGGCGAGCGCCATCAGGACGCCGCCGCATCGCGCGCCGCGCCGCCCGCCGGACGACCCGGCACGGACGAAGCCCCGCGACTCGAGGAACGAGGCGTAGCGTCCCGGGACGCCGGATCGGAGGGAGCGCCCGTCCGGCCGGATCTCCTCATCCCCCCGCGACGGCGGGGATGATCGTGACCTCGTCCCCGTCGGCCACCGGGGTCGTCGTGCCGCGCAGCAGGCGGACGTCGCTGTCGTTGACGTAGACGTTCACGAAACGGCGGATCTCCCCCTCCGGGCCGCGCAGCTTGCCGCGCAGTCCCTCGTAGCGGCTCTCCAGCCCCTCGAGGACGTCGCCGATCGTGGCGCCCTCCAGGAGCACGAAGTCCTCCCCGCGCGTCTGTTTCCTGAGCACCGATGGAATTCTCACGTGGATCGACATGAAGACCTCCCGCCGGAAGGCGCCGCGGGGGAGGGGCGCCCGGATGTTGGAATGAAGCCTGAGTGGGCGACCGCCGCGCCCGCGGCGATCGATTCGAATGCATCCATGTTCGGTTCGATGATCGGATGTTCCGGCTGGCCGTCCCGCACGGCCTCCGTCGTCTTGAGCCCGTTGCCCGTGATGACGAGGACGATCGGCTCGTCGCGCGGGATCCGACCCCCTTCGATCAGCTTCTTCGCCACGCCGACCGTGACGCCGCCCGCCGTCTCGGCGAAGATCCCCTCCGTCGAGGCCAAGAGCCGCATGCCCGCGACGATCTCAGCGTCGTCGACGTCCTCGGCAAAGCCGCCGCTCTCACGGATCGCGCGGGCCGCGTAATAGCCGTCGGCCGGGTTGCCGATCGCCAGCGATCGCGCGATGGTGCGCGCCTTGACGGGCCGGATCTCGGCGGAGCCCGACTTGACCGCCGCGCTGATCGGGTTGCAGCCGGTTGCCTGGGCGCCGTACAGGGCGGTGCGCGCGCGCTCGATCCAGCCCAGATCCGCGAGCTCGCCCAGGGCCTTGCCGATCTTCGTGATCAGCGAGCCGCCCGCCATGCAGCAGACCAGGTGGGCCGGCGCCCGCCAGCCGAGCTGTTCGGCGATCTCGTAGCCGACCGTCTTGGAGCCCTCTCCGTAGAACGGGCGCAGGTTGACGTTGACGATGCCCCACCCGAAGCGGTCGGCGATCTGGCTGCACAGCCTGTTCACCTGGTCGTAGTCGCCGCGCACGCCGACGAGCCGGGCCCCGAACACGGTCGTTCCGAGGATCTTCGCGGCCTCGAGATCCTCCGGCACCAGGATGCAGGTGTCGAAGCCGTACCGCACCCCCTGGGCCGCGACGGCGTTCGCCAGGTTGCCGGTCGACGCGCAGCCGACCGTCGTCATGCCGAACTCGCGCGCCTTGGTCAGGGCCACCGAGACGACCCGGTCCTTGAACGACAGGGTGGGGAAGTTCACGGCGTCGTTCTTGATGTACAGCTCGCTCACGCCCAGGGCGCGGGCGAGGCGGCCGGCGCGCACCAGAGGCGTGTGGCCGACCTCGCTCCCCAGGACCTCGTCGCCCTCGATCGGCAGGAGCTCGCGGTAGCGCCACATGGAGCGGCCGCGCGCCGCGACGGCGTCGCGGTCGACGCGGCGCCCGATCGCCGCGTGGTCGTAGACGACTTCCAGGGGACCGAAGCATTCCTCGCAGATGGCGCGCGGCGAGATCGGCCATTCCGTCCCGCACTCCCTGCAGCTCAGCGTCCTGACGTACGACATCGGTCTCGCCTCGCTTCCTTCATGCCGCCGCGATCTCGTCGAACGCGGCGGCCGCTTTCCGCATCTCCTCCGGCGTGTTCAGGATCCCCACGCTCAGCCGCACCGTCCCGTTCGGAAACGTGCCGAGATGCTTGTGGGCGTAGGGCGCGCAGTGCAGGCCGGGCCGCACCGCGATGTCGAACTGCTCGTCCAGGATGGCGGCGAGCTCGGCCGGCGCGAAGCGCTCCGCGTTCAGGCTCACCAGCCCCACCCGGCCGTCCCCGTTCCGCTCGGCGAAATCGCGGTCGGCCCCGTACCAGGCGAAGCGGGCCGGGTCGCGCAGGGCGCGGACGAACGTCCGGATCAGGTCCCGTTCGTGCGGCAGCACGCTCGCAACACCGCGCTCGAGCAGCAGCCGCAGCCCCTCGCGCAGTCCGGCGATGCCGAACACGTTCGGCGTCCCTCCCTCGAGCCGGTGCGGGAACTCCTCCGGCTGCACGGGCCGTGTGGAGTCGCCGCCCGTCCCGCCGTCCCGCCACGATGCGACCTCCGCCCGCTCGCCGACGACGAGGCCGCCCGTCCCGGTCGGCCCCAGAAGCCCCTTGTGTCCCGTGAACGCCAGCAGGTCGATGCCGTCGCGCTCCATGTCGATCGGCACGGCGCCGGCGGTCTGGGCGGCGTCGATCAGGAGGAGGGCGCCCCGCTCGCGCGTCACGCGGCCCAGATCCTCCACGGGCTGGATCGTCCCCGTGACGTTGGAGGCGTGGGTCAGGGCGACGAGTCGAGTCTTCGGGGTGAAGGCACGCTCCAGGTCGCCGGGGTCGATGAGGTGATCCGATCCCGCGGGAAGCCGGGTGAGGGTGATGACGCCGTCCCGCTCCAGCCGGTTGAGCGGGCGGTTGACCGAGTTGTGCTCGAGCACGGAGGTGATGACGTGATCGCCGGGCCGGACGACGCCCTTGATCGCCATGTTGAGACCGTCGGTGGCGTTGAGCCCGAAGATCACCCTCTCGGGCCGCCGGCCGCCGACGAGCCGCGCGAGGAGCCTGCGGGTCTCGTCGATCATCGCCTCCGCCTCGGTGGCCCGGCGGTGCCCGCCGCGCCCGGGGTTGGCGCCCGCCGCGCGCACGAACGCCTCCATTCCGCGGTGCACGGGGTCCGGTTTGGGGAACGAAGTCGCGGCATTGTCGAGATAGATCATGGCGTGCTCACGTTCCGACGTAGCGGGCGTAGATCGATTTGGCGACGGCCGGGTCGGTGGTGCCGCTGATGATGGCGCGCCCGTCCGCGAAGACGGTGATCTGATACGCGTCGATGCGCGCCCGCAGGAGGAACCGGTTCCTCTCCAGCGTCCCGACGCCCTCGAGCCTGCGGGCGATCTCGTCCAGGTCGAGCCGCCCGCCGTCGCGCCGGCGGATCTGCACCGAGTCCCGCCCGCACAGCGTCGTGGTGTCCGAGCCCAGGTTCCCCTCGAGGTACTCGTAGCGGCCCTGGCCGCAGCAGGGGCAGTCCGGGCTCCGCGAGGGGAGCGCGGGATGGTCCTGCCGGTTCTCCCAGATGTCCAGGACCGTCATCCGCCGGCTCACCCGGTCGCGCTTCCCCGCGAGGATCTTCATCGCCTCGCCCGCCTGCAGGCTGGCGATGATCCCCACGATCGATCCGAGGACTCCGGCCGTGTCGCACGATGGGGAGACGCCCGGGGGCGGCGCGCTCTCGAAGACGCACCTCAGGCACGGCCCGTCGCCCGGCAGGATCGGGAAGGTGAGGCCGTACGAGCCGACGCAGGCGCCATAGATCCAGGGCACGCCGTTCTTGACGGCGTAGTCGTTGATCAGGAACCGGGCGTCGAAGTTGTCGGTGGCGTCCATGATCAGATCGAAGCCGTCGAGAAGTCGCCCGATGGTGCCGGGATTGAGGTCCTCGACGATCCCCTCGACCTTCACCAGCGAGTTGACGGCGGCGAGCTTGCGCTCGGCGGCGACCGCCTTGGGGAGGACCTTGCGGACGTCCTCCTCGTCGAACAGGATCTGACGCTGCAGGTTGCTCTCCTCGACGAAGTCGCGGTCGATGATGCGCAGGCGGCCGACGCCGGCGCGCGCCAGGAGCGACGCCTGCACCGTTCCCAGGGCGCCGCAGCCGACGAGCGCGACGCTCGAGCGCATCAGCCGGTCCTGGCCCTCCGCGCCGATCCCCTCGAACAGGATCTGGCGCGAGTAGCGCGCGGGCACCTCGATCGACCTGGTCACCTCGTTCTCCATGTATTGAAAAACCTCTTCGAGTGAAAGACGTCGAAGAGGTCAGGGGAGGCAACTTCTTCGCTTGCCGTCTCTCATCTCCCGGGGCCTTTTCGCCCCGCAGGAGTTAGCACCGGGCATCCCCACCGGGGACCGGTTGCCGTGGGATCGAAGGGCCTGTCCCTCCCCCACTCTGGATAAGATGGAAGCGCTCGATTGTGGCTTTGCGGGGCGTTTCACCTCCCGTCCGATCGACTGCGTGCAAGTTACCACCGCCCCGGACCCCTGTCAACGGAAGCCTGCGGGGGATCGACCCGTCCCGCGGAGTCGTTTCGCGAGGTGAATCGGGGTGCGTGCGGAGATGCCGATCCGGCCTGCCTTCCCGACCGTTCGGTCAGTAGGGTGAAACCCTTTTCTGATTTAGAATAGCGGGTGATCCACGGACGCACGCTCCCCCTTGGCCGGATCTGTTCCACGATGCGCAACCAGCATCGATGTAACGAGGGATCGCGGTTGACACCATAACGGGTGCCCGGTATAAAGCCCTTCAAGCGTTGGATTTTCGGAGTCACCGTGCCCCACAGGATCACCATCTTCGACACGACGCTGCGCGACGGCGAGCAGTCGCCGGGCGCCAGCATGAACCTCGAGGAGAAGGTGCGCATGGCGCGCCAGCTGGACGCCCTCGGGGTCGACGTGATCGAGGCCGGCTTTCCGGTGGCCTCCGAGGACGACTTCCAGGCCGTGCAGGCGGTGGCGCGGCAGATCCGCCGGCCGGTCATCGCCGGGCTGGCGCGCACGACCGACGACGACATCACCCGCGCCTGGCGCGCCCTCGAGGTCGCGGACCGGCCACGCATCCACACCTTCGTCGCCACGTCCGACATCCACATGGAGCACAAGCTGCGCAAGACGCGCGAGCAGGTCCTCGAGATGACCGATCGCGCCGTGCGCTTGGCGAAGTCGTACACGGCGGACGTCGAGTTCTCAGCCGAGGACGCCACGCGAAGCGATCTCGATTTCCTCTGCCGCGTCGTCGAGGCGGCGGTGGGGGCGGGGGCGACGACGATCAACATCCCCGACACGGTCGGCTACACGACGCCGAGCGAGTTCACCCGCATCATCACCGAGCTGCGCCGGCGCGTGCCGGGCATCGACCGGGCGGTGCTCTCGGTGCACTGTCACAACGACCTCGGCCTGGCCGTCGCCAACTCCCTCGCCGCCGTCGTGGCCGGGGCGCGGCAGGTGGAGTGCACCGTGAACGGCATCGGGGAGAGGGCGGGGAACGCCTCGCTGGAGGAGATCGTGATGGCGTTCTACGTGCGCCGCGATCAACTGCCCTTCACGACCGGCGTGAATACGACCGAGATCTACAAATCGAGCCAGCTGCTGTCCAGCATCACCGGGATGCTCGTGCAGCCGAACAAGGCGGTGGTCGGCAAGAACGCGTTCGCGCACGAGGCGGGCATCCACCAGGACGGCGTCCTGAAGGAGCGGCGCACCTACGAGATCATGACCCCCGAGTCGGTCGGCATCAGGACGAACCGTCTGGTGCTCGGCAAGCACTCGGGCCGGCACGCCCTGGGGCGCAAGCTGGCTGATCTCGGCTACAGGCTGTCGCGGCCCGATCTGGATCGGGCGTACGCGCGCTTCATCGACATCGCCGACCAGAAGAAGGAGATCTTCGACGAGGATCTGATCGCCATCGTGCACGAGGGGATGAAGGCGATCCCGGAGACCTTCAAGCTGAAGATGATCCACGCGACCGCCGGAAGCGTGCGGCCCTCCACGTCGACCGTGACCATGATCGTCGACGGGAGGGAGGAATCGGCCTGCTCGATGGGTGACGGCCCCGTGGCGGCGACCTATACCGCCATCGACCAGATCACCAGGTTCCGGGGCCGGCTGGTGGATTATTCGATCCGGTCCGTGTCCCGGGGACGGGACGCGATCGGCGAGGTGTTCGTGCACGTCGACTTCAGCGGCAAGGCGTTCACCGGCAAGGCGGTCTCGACCGACGTCGTGGACGCGAGCGCCCGGGCGTACCTGCACGCGGTGAACAAGGCGGTGCATCTGTCGCGCACGCTGGAGGAGGCGGTGGAGCGGGAAAGCCCGAAGCCGCTGCCGCGCGTGTCCGACGGGTCGGCGCGGCACGAGGAGCCGCGGGCCCGTACCGGCGGCGTGTCGGCGAGCGCGCCCGGGGAATCCGGCTCGGATCCTTTCAGGCTGATTAACCTGGTATAGCGCAGGCCGGTCCGGCCAGCACCGCGTCAGCCGGACCGGGATCCTGCGCTTTACTTTTTTCCGGCGCGCGGCGCCGGCGGAGAGAAGACGGACACAGGACGGTGATCGACCCGCGGCGCTTTCTGCCGCCGGAGGGGGAGGTTCTCGAGGGCGCGTCTCTCGTGGGCCGCCGGCGGCAGGAAGGACCGCGGGGGCGACCGCCGGCCCGCCCCCCGGCGCGGGTTCCGCGGGGCGGCATCGATTCGGGGAAGGAGCAGGGGGTCATGCGAGGCAGAGCGCACGTGTTCAGGGGCAGGCAGGTCCGGGCCGGCGACATCGTTCCCGAGCGCCATCAGGGCTCGGACGATCCGTCCAGTCTCGCGCGGCACGTTCTGGAGGACGTCGATCCGGGATTCGCATCGCGCGTGCAGCCCGGGGACATCATCGTCGGCGGCGAGGAGTTCGGCGGCGGGTCGTCGCGCGAACACTCGATCCTGGCCCTCCGGGGGGCTGGCGTGAAGGCGGTGATCGCGAAGACCTTCGCGCGCCCGTTCTTCCGCAACGCGCTGAACCACGGCTTCCTCGTCCTGGAGTGCGCCGAGGCGGTCGATAGGACCGAAACAGGCGACGTGCTGGAGATCGAGCTGAAGAGCGGCGTGGTGCGGAACCTCACGAAGGGCGAGTCGTTCGGATTCGCGCCGATCACGCCGTTCGCGATGGAGATTCTGGAGGCGGGGGGTCTGCTGCCCTACGTGATGCGGCAGACGACCGGCGCCTCCAGCGCGTAGAGGATCGATGACCGCACGCCGGGCTGCGCGCGTCCTGCTGCTCCCGGGGGACGGGATCGGGCCGGAGGTCGTTCGCGAGGCGTCGGCGGTCCTCCGGGACGCCGCCGCCGGGGCGGGGCTCCCGATCGAGATGGTCGAACGGGAGGTCGGCGGCGCGGCCCTGGAGAAGGCGGGCGAGCCGCTCCCCCGCAGGACGCTGGAGGAGGCGAAGGGCTCGGACGCGGTGCTGCTGGGGGCGATCGGGCTGCCGGGTCACGAGGCGCTGGCGCCGGCGAAGCGTCCGGAGCGGGCGCTCCTCGGGCTCCGCAAGGGTCTCGGCGTCTTCGCGAACCTGAGGCCGGTGAGATTGCACCCGGTGCTCGAGGCGGCGTCGCCGCTCAAGAGCGAGAGGGTGCGCGGGACGGACCTGTTGATCGTGAGGGAGCTGACCGGAGGGATTTACTTCGGCGAACCGCGGGGCGTCGAGGGCGATGCGCCGCGGCGCGTCGGGCGGAACACGATGTCGTACTCGGAGATGGAGATCCGGAGGATCGCGCGCGTCGCGTTCGAGGCCGCGCGCGGCCGGAGGAAGGCGGTGACGTCGGTGGACAAGGCGAACGTTCTGGAGACCTCGCAGCTGTGGCGGGAGGTCGTCATCGACGCCGCCCGGGAGTACCCCGACGTGCGCCTGGATCATCTGTACGTCGACAACGCCGCCATGCAGTTGCTCGCCCGGCCGGCCGGGTTCGACGTCATCCTGACGGAGAACCTGTTCGGGGACATCCTGAGCGACGAGGCGGCGATGCTGGCGGGCGGGATCGGCATGCTCCCCTCGGCCAGCCTTGGAGACGGGCCCGGCCTGTACGAGCCGGTGCACGGATCGGCCCCCGACATCGCGGGCCGTGGCCGGGCCAATCCGCTGGCGGCCATCCTGTCCGCGGCGATGCTGCTGCGCCACTCGCTGTCGGCTCCCGCGGCGGCCGATCGCGTCGAGGCGGCCGTGGCGCGAGCCCTGGACGAGGGGGCCCGCACGCCCGATCTGGCGCGTCCGGGGGAGCGATCGATCACGACGCAGGAGATGGGAGAACGGGTTCGCGAGGCGATGGCCCGCGCGACCGATTGAGCGAGGAGAGACGATGGATGACCGCAAGGAGATGAAGCTGCGCGCGAGCGCCGCGGCGCCGGTGGCCGAGCCGGCGGCCGCGCCGACCCGTCCCGCGCCGGCCGTGAAGGCCGGGGCGCCGGCCCGCGAGGCCGACGCGCCCGCGAGGGACGCCGAGATGCGAGGCGCGCGCATCCTCATCGAGGCGCTCGTGCGCGAGGGGGTCGACACGATCTTCGGCTACCCGGGCGGGGCCATCCTGCACGTGTACGACGAGCTGGCTCGCGCGCGCGACCGGATCAACCACGTCCTGGTGCGGCATGAGCAGGGGGCCGTGCACGCGGCGGAGGGATACGCGCGCTCGAGCGGCAAGGTCGGCGTCGTGATGGTGACGTCCGGGCCGGGCGCCACCAACTGCGTCACGGGTCTGGCCAACGCGCTGATGGACTCGACGCCCGTCGTCTGCATCACGGGCCAGGTGCCGACCCACCTGATCGGCAACGACGCCTTCCAGGAGGCGGACGTCGTCGGCATCACGCGGCCGTGCACCAAGTACAACTATCTCGTCAAGGACGTGCGCGACCTGTCGCGCGTCGTGAAGGAGGCCTTCTACATCGCCCGCAGCGGCCGCCCCGGACCGGTGGTCATCGACCTCCCGAAGGACGTGACCGCGGCGGTGGCGCGCTACGAGCGCGACGAGAAGGTGCACCTGCCCTCCTACGCGCCGCCCGCCCAGGGTGATCCGGAGCTGGTGCGCCGTGCGGTCAAGATGATGCTGGCCGCCGAGCGGCCGATCCTCTACGTGGGGGGCGGCGTCGTGAACGCGAACGCCTCGGACGATCTCGTCGCGCTGGCGGACGTCCTCGATCTCCCCACGACCCCGACGCTCATGGGGCTGGGCGGCTTCCCGTCGGCGCACCGCAACTGCCTCGGCATGCTCGGCATGCACGGCACGTACGCCGCCAACATGGGGATGTCGAACGCGGATCTGATCATCGCGATCGGCGCTCGCTTCGACGACCGCGTGACCGGGCGGCTGAAGGACTTCGCCCCGCGCGCGAAGGTGATCCACGTCGACGTCGACGCCTCCTCGATCAACAAGAACCGCGTCGTCGAGCTCGGCATCACGGGCGACGCGGGCGAAGTAATTCGCCAGATGCTCGCCCGGCTGAAGAACGGCGCCGCGATCGAGAATCCCGCCGCGCGCGAGTCCTGGTGGCGGACGCTGCGCGAGTGGCAGGCTCGCCACCCGTTCCGCTACCGGCGGCGCCGGGGCGTGATCATGCCGCAGGCGGTGATCCAGGAGATCCACCACCTCACCCGCGGCGACGCCATCGTCACCTCCGATGTCGGCCAGCACCAGATGTGGGTGGCGCAGTACTACGGGTTCAACCGGCCGCGCCAGTGGCTGAACTCCGGGGGCCTCGGCACGATGGGGTACGGATTCCCGGCGGCGATCGGCGCGGCGAAGGCCAATCCCGGCCGGCCGGTCGTCTGCGTCACCGGGGACGGCTCGTTCCAGATGTGCATCCAGGAGCTGGCCACGGCGATCCAGGAGAAGGTGGACGTCAAGGTCGTCATCATCAACAACAACTTCCTCGGGATGGTGCGCCAGTGGCAGGAGCTGTTCTACTCGCGCACCTACAGCGAGGTCGGAATGGAGTGGATGCCCGATTTCGTCAAGGTGGCGGAGGCGTACCACGCGAAGGGCTTCCGCGCGACGCGGCCCTCCGAGATGACCGCCGTGCTCGAGGAGGGTCTGAAGACGCCCGGTCTCGTCATCATGGACATGATCGTCTCCCAGGAGGAGAGCGTCTATCCGATGGTGCCCGCCGGCGCGTCGCTGCAGGAAATGGTTCTCGAGCCTCCCGACGAGGGGGAGGAGGAGCCGGAGCCGCGGGATCTGGCATGACGAGGGGCAGGAGGCGCCCCTCGCGAAGGGGCACGGTGCGGGAGTTCACGATGGGCAGCGAGGTCAAACGGCACATCCTCTCGATCCTGGTGGAGAACCGCTTCGGCGAGCTCTGCCGGATCGTCGGCCTGTTCTCGGGCCGCGGGTACAACATCGACTCGCTGTGCGTGGCGCCGACACCCGATCCCGAGTACTCGAAGATCATCCTGACCACGAGCGGCAACGACCAGATCATGGAGCAGATCATCAAGCAGGTCGACAAGCTCGTGCGCGTCTGCGAGGTCGTCGACCTGAACGAGGTTCCTCACGTCGAGCGCGAGATGGCGCTCCTGATCGTGGACACCCCCACGCCGGCCGCGCGCCAGGAGGTGCTGAACCTGGTCGGCGTGTTCCGGGCCAAGGTGATCGACATCGCCCCCGATGCCATCACGGTCGAGACGACCGGCAGCCAGGACAAGGTGGAGGCGCTGCTGGCGCTGCTGCAGCCGCTGGGGACGCGCGACATCGTCCGCACGGGGCCCGTGGCGATCCCCCGCATCAGCGCCACGGCGGGGGAGGCGGTCGGGCAGGGGATCGACATGGACGTGCCGGAGGCGGAGAGCGCCGTCTAGGCGGCGAGCGCCGCCGCGGCGCGGAGGATCGGACGGGACGGAGATGAACATCTACTACGACAAGGACGCCGATCGGTCGCGGCTGCGCGGCAGGAAGATCGCCATCATCGGCTACGGCAGCCAGGGGCACGCCCACGCACTCAACCTGAAGGACGGCGGACACGACGTCACGGTGGGCCTGAGGGCCGGGAGCGCCTCGCGCGCCAAGGCGGAGGGCGCGGGCCTGAGGGTGGCCGACACGGCCGACGCCACGGCGTGGGGCGACGTCGTCATGCTCCTCATGCCGGACGAGCTGACCCCGAAAGCCTACGCGCGGGACGTCGCCGGCGGCCTCCGGAAGGGGAACTATCTCGGCGTGGCGCACGGGTTCTCCGTGCACTTCAGGAAGATCGTGCCCCCCGGGGAGGTGAACGTCTTCATGGTCGCCCCGAAGGCGCCCGGCCACCTGCTGCGCCACGAGTTCACCAAAGGGGCGGGCGTGCCGATGCTCATGGCGGTGCACCAGGATCCGTCCGGGGACACGCGCGACATCGCGCTGGCGTACGCGTGCGACATCGGCGGGGGACGTGCGGGGGTCATCGAGACGACCTTCAAGGACGAGACCGAGACCGACCTGTTCGGCGAGCAGGCCGTGCTGTGCGGCGGGCTGACGGCCCTGATCACGGCCGGTTTCGAGACGCTGGTCGAGGCCGGGTACCCGCCCGAGATGGCGTACTTCGAGTGCCTGCACGAGATGAAGCTGATCGTCGACCTGATCTACGAGGGCGGCATCAGCAACATGCGCTACTCGGTCAGCAACACGGCCGAGTACGGCGATCTGACCCGCGGGCCGCGCATCGTGACGGACGAGACGCGCAGGGTGATGCGGGCGCTGCTGGCCGACATCCAGTCGGGGAATTTCGCCGACGAGTGGATGGCCGAGCACCGCGCGGGGAAGCCGAAGTTCGGGAAGCTGGAGGCCGAGGCGAAGGAGCATCTGATCGAACGCGTGGGGGAAAAACTGCGCGCGATGATGCCCTGGCTCGGACGGAACCGGTTGGTCGACCGGAGCCGCAATTGAGAGCGAGGAAGAGGCGCCATGTCTGACGTCGTGAAGAAGATCCCGCCGGCGGTGCCGGAGTTCGGCCGTCCCGGGACGGGGGGGGCCGCCGACAAGGAGGCGGTGGAGATCTACGACACCACCTTGAGGGACGGGGCTCAGTCCGAGGGCATCACCTATTCCGTCGAGGACAAGCTGAAGATCCTCGCCGCGCTCGACCGCCTCGGCGTCGCCTTCGTCGAGGGAGGCTGGCCGGGCTCCAATCCGAAGGACATCGAGTTCTTCGAGCGCGCCGCCGCCGATCCCCCGCGCCGGTCGCGCCTCGTCGCCTTCGGCAGCACGCGCCGGGCGGGCCGCCCCGCCGCCGAGGACGCCGGCCTGCGCCAGGTGCTGGCGGCCGGGACCGCGTGGGTCACGATCTTCGGGAAATCGTGGACGTTCCACGTGCGCGAGGCGCTGCGCACCACGCTCGACGAGAACCTGGCGATGATCGCCGACTCGGTCCGCCACCTGAAGGAAGCGGGCCGCATGGTGATCTACGACGCCGAGCATTTCTTCGACGGCTACGCCGCCGATCCCGGCTACGCACTGCTCACGGTGCAGACGGCGGCGGGGGCGGGGGCCGACTGCATCGTGCTGTGCGACACCAACGGGGGCACGCTGCCCGACGTGGTGCGGGCGGCGACGATGGTGGTGCGTTCGCGGCTGGGCGACACCCGCATCGGGATCCACGCTCACAACGACAGCGAGGTGGCCGTGGCCAACAGCCTGGCCGCCGTCGCCGGCGGCGCCCGGCACGTTCAGGGGACGATCAACGGGTACGGCGAGCGCTGCGGCAACGCCAACCTCTGCTCCGTCATCCCCAACCTGGAGCTCAAGCAGGGGAGGAGCTGCCTGCCGGAGGGATCCCTCCAGAGATTGACGACGACGGCCCGCTACGTCAGCGAGGTCGCGAACAGGATCCCGAACAGCCATCAGCCGTTCATCGGCCGGAGCGCCTTCGCGCACAAGGCCGGCATCCACGTCAGCGCCATCGAGAGGGCGCGTCGGGCGTACGAGCACATCGATCCGGCGCTGGTGGGCAACGCCACGCGCGTCCTGGTCTCCGATCAGATGGGCTCGAGCAACGTGCTCAATCGCGCGCGCGCACTGGGGCTCGACCTCTCCGGCCGGCCGAAGACGATGCGGCGGGTCGTCGATCATGTCAAGGAGCTGGAGCATCGCGGCTTCCAGTTCGAGGACGCCGAGGGCTCGTTCACGCTGCTCGTGCTGGATGCGCTCGGCCGCCGGCCGCGCTTCTTCGAGGTCGTCGACTACCGCGCCCTCGTCGTGGCGAGCGGCCAGCCCGAGGCGACGGTCAGGGTGCGCGTCGGGTCGGAGGAGATCCACGCGGCCAGCCTCGGGGTCGGGCCGGCGCACGCGCTGGACCAGGCGCTGCGCAGCGCCCTCGTCGGTGTCTATCCGGAGATCGCCGATTTTCAGCTGACCGAGTTCAAGGTGCGCATCCTCGACGGCCACGACGGCACGGCGGCCCGCACGCGTGTGCACGTCGAGACCGGGGACGGCCAGCGGACCTGGAGCACGACGGGAGTCGATCCGAACATCATCGTGGCGACGATGCACGCCATCGTGGAAGGCTACGAGTACGGCCTCCTGCTGCGACGCGCCGCCGACGTGCTGCCGGCGGGCGCCCTGCCGGCGCTCGACGGCCGGCAGGAGGGGAGCCGGTCGGCCCGTCAGGGGGCCGGTGGCGCCGCGGCGGGCGGCTCGGGGAACGTCAGTCTCGTGTCGAACGGCAAGCGGGGCGTGCCGATCGTGATGCTGCACGACGTCGATCCGGGCCGCTCCGACATCGGGGCCTGAAGGAGTTGCATCGCGGCCGCGTCCCGCGACGCGGCCGGTTCTGAGAGGAGTTCCAACCACGCCGACCGGGCGAACCAGACGGCAGCGAGCAGAACGGCGAACAGCAACACCCGAAGTTCCCACCTCACAAGGTTCCTCACCTTAAGTAGACAAACAGCGCCCGGTCGGCGCCTGTCTGCTCACCGACCGGTCGGTCGGGGGGGCGGGGGG
>JBFGDZ010000029.1:0-25335 GCA_041580375.1 Candidatus Polarisedimenticolia bacterium | reverse complement strand
TGCGGTGCTCCCAGATCGCGCGCCGCAGGTCCGCGGCGCGCGACGCCGCCGCCGCCCGCGTCCCGGGCGCTCCGCCGGGTCCCGGCTCGGAGCCGCCGTCCCGCGCGCCGCGCGATGAGCCGGGGCGCGACCCTCCTCCGGCGCCCCCGGACGACCTCACGCGATCTCCGGCGGCGCGGCCGGGGCGGCCGCGTCCCGCGAGGCAGCCGGGGTGGAGGCGTGGCGGCGAGGCAGGCGGATGATGAACCGGGCCCCCCGTCCCGGCTCGCTCTCCACGCTGATCGCGCCGCCGTGCGACTCGACGATGCGGGCGGCGATCGGCAGGCCCAGACCGGTCCCGCCGCCGCGCGACGAGTAGAAGACCTCGAAGATCCTCTCGCGATCCTGAGGCTTGATCCCCGGCCCGTCGTCCGCCACGCTGACGATCGCCCCGCCCTCCGGGCCGACGCGGCTGCTCACCGTGACCGTCCCCCCCGGCTTGAGGATGTGCGTCGCGTTCATGAGAATGTTCAGGATCGCCTGGCGGATCTGCGCTTCGTCCAGCTCGACCGGGGGGAGGTACGGCGTGAGATCCTGAAGCAGGGTCAGGCGGCGGCTCTCGAACTCGGGGCGAACGAAAAGACAGAGGTCCTTCAGCACCTGGTTCAGATCGCGGCTCTCGAAGCGCGGCTGGTTGGGCCGGGCATAGGAGAGGAAGTTGTTGACCAGGCTGCTGAGCCGGCGGATCTCTCCCTGCAGCGCCGTCGTGTAGACGAGGGCGTCGCCGCTGCCGTTACCGCGCGCCTGGATCTCCTCCTCCAGCATCTGCAGATTCATGCTCAGGACGTTCAGGGGGTTCCGGATCTCGTGCGCCAGGCCCGCCGCGAGCGCGCCCACGAAGCTGAGGCGATCGTCCATCTGCGCCTGCGCCTCGAGCATGCGCGTTCTCTGCAGGAGCCGCAGGACGTAGAAGAACGCGATCAGGAGGACGAGCACGGCGGCCCCCGCGCCGATCCAGAGCTTGGTCTGGAGATCGTGCTCCAGCCGGGCGATCTCCTGATCGATCTGATCCTGGGGGATGCCGATCTCCTTGATCACGTTCGAGCCCGGCTCCGTCGGCTGCCGCAGGGCGATCACCTTCTGGCGGCGATCGCCGATCTGCCACTCCTCGCGGATCTCGTCATGCCCGGGGCGGAAGACGGGGCGCGACGGCTCGGACGCCTCCAGCCGGCTGGCCTGCAGATACCCGCGCCAGATGATGCGGCCCTGCGTGTCGGTCACGACGCGGTGCCATTGCATCCGTTGCGACCGGAAGATGCCGCTCTCATGCCTTTCCCGGGATCGCGACGGCAGGCAGGGCGTGTAATTGAGCGGCGACTGAGGATTACCCGGAGGGCACAGCTCGGGCGCGAGCGGAGGCACCTCGAGCGGATCGGCTCCGGGCTCCGGGATCCCCGGGACGGGGATCTCGAGGGCGGCCAGGGAGTTCACCAGCGCCTCGTCGATCACCTTGTGGCTCAGGTCCTTCAGGGCGAGCTGGGCGACGATGTACACGTCGGCCAGGAAAAGGGCGATGAACAGGACGGATGCGTAAAACAGCCGCCTGCGGAAGGTGGGCTCGGATTTGCAGCGGACTTTCCGCACGGGGAACTCCCGCCTGGAATGAGCCGGGGATGGGCCGTAGCGGGATCAAGGATAGCATATCCCGCGCCCCGCGACCGGGGGGCGCTGTGCGAGGACCGCAGCGAGGCGGGCCGCGGGGCCGCGGACGTTGACAGGCCGAAAAACGGTGTGTTAGCATGCGCCGCTTTTTCGATCGCTCGTAGTCAACTGCGCGCTCCATCGACGGTTGCGGTCGGCGCCGGCAGTCATGCTCCGTCCGCACGAGGATGCGTTGCGCGCGAACCTCCGGGTCCGCCGGCCCCGACCTGATCAGGCGCGCATAAGGACCATCCGCACATGAATGGACGCCGCACCGCCCCCGCCGTCCCGGGCCTCGTCGCGGGGCTCGCCGTCATCCTCCTGATAGCCCCGTCTCCGGCGCGGGCCGAGGAGCGCAAGAACAGCATCGAGATCAGCCTGTACGGGGGAACGACGTTCCTCGCTAGCGAGTTGGCGCTGCCGAACGAAACCCAGTACGGCGCCCGCATCGGGTGGAATTTCACCCGCACGTTCGGGCTCGAGCTGCAATGGCTGCACGTCGACGACAATGAGCTGGAGAGCACCGACAGCACCCTGATCAACTGCCCCGCCCCCTTCTGCGGCGACCCGACCCGGACCTTCGGAAGCGACGCCTACACCCTCCGCTTCCTCATCAATCCCGGCAACGAGCGGCGCCGATTCAAGCCGTACGCCGTCTTCGGCGCGGGGACGGTCAATTACACCGCCGATCCGGACCTGGCGGCGAACGACATCGGCTTCGAGGACGACCTCGTCGTCAGCATCGGGGGCGGCATCCGTCACAGGCTCAGCCCGCACATCTCGTTTCGCGCCGAGTTCGAGACCCAGAACGCGATCGACGAGAGCTTCCACAACGAGAGCCTGAACATCGGCATCTCCTGGATCTTCGGCGGCGGCTCCCCCGCGGACGGCGACAAGGACGGCATCCTCGACCTGATCGACCGCTGCCCCGACACGCCGAAGGGCGCGCTCGTCGACAAGCACGACGGTTGCCCGTGGGACCTCGACGAAGACGGGATCCTCGAGGGGCTGGACAAGTGCGCGGACACGCCCCGCGGATGGCCCGTCGACGAGAAGGGCTGCCCGCTCGACTCCGACGGCGACGCCGTGCCGGACGGCTCGGACGAGTGCACCGAGACGCCGGCGGGGGCGATCGTCGATCGCAAGGGCTGTCCGCTCGACTCCGACGGCGACCAGATCCTGGACGGAATCGATCGCTGCCCGGACACCCCCGAGGGCGCCATCGTCGATCCGGCCGACAGCCCGACCGCGGGCTGCCCGCACGACGCCGACGATGACGGCGTGCCGGACGGGGTGGACCAGTGCGCGATCACGCCTCCCGGCGCGACCGTCGACGATCGGGGCTGCCCGCAGGACAGCGACGGGGATCGGATCCTCGACGGTCTCGACCGGTGTCCCATGACGCCGCCCGGCCAGAAGATCGACCGCGACGGCTGCCCGCGCGTGCGCCTCGATCTGAAGGAGCCCCAGATCCTGCAGAACGTCAAGTTCCTGAGCGGCTCCGAGCTCTACCCCGGCACGGAGGCGTGGATCATGCTCCTGGTGGACGCGATGGAGTACTGGTCGGACGCGACCATCGAGCTGGGGGTCTATACCGACAGCAGCGGCACGAAGGAGGGGAACCGCCAGATCGCCCAGCGCCGCGGCGAGGTGCTGCGCGAGTGGCTGGCGGGGCGCGGCGTCGACAGGAACCGCATCAAGATCAAGCCGTACGGCGCGGTCAACTTCATCGCGGACAACGAGACCGAGGAAGGGCGCGACACCAACCGCCGGATCGAGGTGCGCTATCTGTCCGGCAACCTCAACATCCACCCCGTCCCGCCGGCTCCCGGCGAGGAGGCGCCGGAGGAGCCCGCCGCCGAGTCGGCAGCACCCGCGGAGGACGCCGCGACCGAGGAGCAACCGATGGATGAGGAGGAGGGGGACTAGGGCTGCGGCTCGTCGCCCCTGAGGATCCCGATCGCGCACCGATCCGGATCCAGGTAGCGCCAGACGGCGTCGTGGATCTCCTCGAACCCCACCTTCGCGATCCGGTCCGGGTACTCCTGCACGGCCTCGAATCCCAGCCCCCGGACCTCGGCGTCCAGGTAGCGCAGCGAGCGCGAGCCGTTCCCCTGCAGCGCGATGGCGTGCAGTCCGCGGACGAAGCGGATGGCCCGCTCCACCTCGGCCACACGAGGCCCCTCCGCCCTCAGACGCGCGATCTCGCGGAACAGGACGCTGCGCGCCTCGGCCTCGTGCTGCGGCGAGGTGGCGAGGTAGATGGCGAACGCGCCGCCGCTGATCCGGTGGAAGTTGAAGGCGTGCACGGCGTAGGCCAGGCCGCGTCTGCCCCGGACCTCCTCGAAGAACCGCCCGCCGAGCCCTGATGTGATCGCCTGGATCAGGTCGAGCGGGAACCGATCCGGCGCCAGCAGCCCGGGAGTCGGGAAGCCGATCACCTGGGCGGTCTGGTGGCGCCGTCTCGTCTCGACCACCTCGGACGCGCCCCAGCCCAGCAGCTGGCCCGGGTCCTTGCCGCCGTATCCGTCCTCGTTCCACTCGTGGATCGCCCCGATCACCATGTCGATTGCGTCCCGCTCCTCGAGATCGCCGACGATGCTGACCGCCATCGACGCGGGCCGTATCATGCGCCGGTGCCAGCGGACGAGGTCCTCCCTCTTGATTGAGCGGACGGGGGCCTGCAGCCCGTAGGAGGGAAGCGAGTAGGGGTGGCTCCCGAACGCGGCCTGCCGGAAGAGCTGAAACGTGTACGGGAGCGACCGGTCCTTGACCGACTCCTGCGCGGCCAGCTGCACCGCGCGCTCGCGATCGATCTCTTCGTACCGGAACGCCGGATGCCGCACGAGGTCCACCAGCAGGTCGAAGCCGCGCCGCGCGTGCCGCGCCAGCAGGCTGATGGAGAAGCCGAAGTAATCCTCGTCGACGATCCTCTCGATCGACGAACCCATCCCCTCGATCTCGTCCGACACCTGGCGCGCGTCCCGATCGGGGCTTCCCCGGACCATCGACGCCTGCATGAGACGGGTGATGCCGCAGTTCTCGCGCCCCTCGCCGGATCGGCCGCCCCGGAAGGAGAGGCTGATCGTCACGAGCGGCTGGTCGGTCCGGTGTTCGTGCAGCAGGACGGGCCCCGTGTCGAAGCGGAATCGCGCGACGTCGCCGTGGCGTCCGCGCGCCGCGATCCGTGTCGTGGGCGGGCGCCCCTCCGCCGCGGGAGCGCCGCGCGGCGGAGCGCTCTCGGGCCGCGGCGCCGCAGGCGGGACGCGCTGCAGGGCGTCCATGAGGGCATCCGGCGCGGGCGTCGCCGCGGCGGATCCCTCCGGCACGTACTCCAGAAGCGTGGCGTTCTCGAGCGTCAGGTAGGTCCCGGCGACGCGCTTCACGTCCGCGGGGCCGACCCGCGACAGACGCTCCACCGCCTCCTCCGCCAGCGCGTGTCCGCCCAGGGACTCGTAGTAGGCCAGGAGCGTCGACAGGCCGAGCGCGTCCGACCGGCCCTGGTGGTAGCGGAACTCGATGGCGGCACGCGCCCTCTCGATCTCGGGCGCCGACGGTGGATCGGCGCGCAGGCCCTCGATCTGAGCCTGGATCGCCTGCACCGCGTCCCGCCCCGTGGCCGGCTCGTGCTCCGCCACGATCGTGAGGATCCCGATGTCGCGGAACGACTCCAGGCTGGTCCCGATGCCCTCCACCAGCCCGGCCTCCTCCTTGACCGCCTGGAACAGCCGCGAGGATCGTCCGCTGCCCAGAACGTGCCCCAGGATGCGCAGGGCGAAGTCGTCGTCCGTGAGGATGGGCGGCGTGTGGTATCCGAGGAACGTGTGCGCGCGCCGGATGTCGCCCTCGATGCGGCGGTACTTGAAGCGGTCCTGCGCCGGCTCGGGCGGGGAGCCGAGGGGCGCCCCCTCCTCGCTGCGCATCCCGCCGAGGTAGACGTGCGCCGCCTCCAGCGCGGCCTGTGTGGCGACGTCCCCCACGATCGCGAGGATGATGCGGCCGGGCAGGTAGTGGCTGCGGTAGTACGACAATAGATCGTCGCGCGTCAGGGCGCGCAGGCTCGCCTCCTCTCCGATCCGCCAGCGGCGGATGCGGTGCCTGTCGAACGCCTCGCGGAACAGCATCTCGTAGGCGTACGCGCCCGGCGTGTCGCGCTTGCGCCGCCCCTCCTGGATGACCGCCTCGATCTCCCGCTTCAGCTCGTCGGGATCGAGGCGCGGGTGCATGAGGGCGTCGGCCTGGATCTCCAGGCCCCTGCGGTAGTTCTCGGAAGGAAGGACGAAGTAGTAGTTGGTGGCGTCGTAGTAGGTGCCGGCGTTCAGCTCGCCGCCCAGGGATTTGATCTCGGTGGCGATCTGATCGGGGCGCGGCCGATCGGCCGTCCCCTTGAAGAACATGTGCTCGATGACGTGGGAGATCCCGATGTGCTGGTCGTCTTCGTCGAAGTAGCCGGCGCGCACCCACAGGTTGATCGCCACGACGGGAGAGTCGTGCTTCTCCGCGACGAGCACCTTCAACCCGTTCGGCAGAACCTCCTCGGTGACCTCCAGCTTTGGCACGCCGGTCCTCCCCGCACACTCAAGATAAGTCCCGCGTCCCGATTGTCCACTCCCGCCGGTCAGCTTCCCCCGCGGGGCTGGCCCTCCCCGCCCGGCGCCGCCGCGGGCGGCTCCGTCTCCGTCTCCAGCGCGAGGGCCGGCGGGACGGGGGAATAGTGCGCGTGCACCATCCGCCAGCCCCCGTCCACCCTTCGATAGACCGCGGTCGCGCGGCCCCGGTCGACGAGCGGACGCTCGCCGACTTTGCCGGTCATCGCCCACCCGTAGGTCGCGTAGGCGATGTCGCCGGAGACCCGGATGCGCACGTCGTCGACGGTCAGGTGAATCTCCGAGACCCGGTCGAAGAAATCCCGGAAGGCGCCCGCGATCCGGCTCCACCCGTCGAAGAGTCCCGGTGGGGGGACGTCCACGAGCGTGATCTCCTCGTTCTGCGCCCAGATCTCCGACAGCGCTTTGAGGTCCTCGCCGTTGAACGCAGCCACCTCCCTGTCGATCACGGCGCGGACGGCCGCCTCGTCCTGCGCGGCGTCCGGCCCGCAGGCGGTGAACGCGCACGCCGCGGCGAGACCCATGGAAGCGAGCGCGCCCGCGCGACGAAGCGGACGGATCCGGGGCGGAGCGTGAGCATGGAGGACGAGCATCATTGCGTCCGGAATCTAACGCACCCCCCGGGGGGTGTCAATCACCGGGCGGGTGCGGTAGAGTCGTCCTGCCCCGGAGGCGCGCGTGAACTTCTCCTACTACGACGAATCGCTCGAAGACGGCACCTTCGTGTGCGTCGACGGCGTCGTCGACCGGGGTCTCAACCTGAGCCACTGGCCGGGCAATCGGACGCCGCCCCACCTGAAGGCCGACACGTCGACCGAGATGGCGCTCAACCTCGCGCGCGACCCGCGCCGCGACGCGTGGCTGCGGGGCGTCTCCGTGGTGACCAACAACCACTTCGACACCGACGGACTGCTCTCCGTCTACGCCGTCCTGCGTCCGCAGGAGGCGCTGCGCCACGAAGCCGCCCTCGTCCGGGCGGCGCGCACGGGGGACTTCGGCGAGTTCAACACGCCCGAGGCGTTCAAGTTCGACGCCGTCGTGACGGCCTTCGGCGATCCGGATCGATCCCCCATGGCGGACGCGATTCGGGACCTGTCCGAGCGCGATCGGTATCAGCGCGTCTACGATCGGCTCCTCGGGATGCTCCCCGCGCTCCTCGAGGAGGCGCCGCGCTACAAGGATCTCTGGGCGCCCTCGTTCACCGCGTTCATGCGGTCCATGATGCGCATCCGGGACGTGGCGCGCATCCGCGAGCACGAGGCCGCCCGCCTCACCGTCATCGAGACCGACGAGCCGCTCGACGCCATGGCGCGGTTCAACGCCGCCCGCCACCACCGGGTCCTCTCCGCGACGCGAGCGGGCGACGGGTGGATCTACGAGATGGACTTCCTGATCTTCTCCTGGTTCGAGACCGTCACGCCTCCGCGAGGCACGCGCTTCGATCTGACGGAGCTCGCCGGCGCGCTGGACCGCGACGAGCCGCGCGCGGGCGGGCGCTGGACCTACACCGGCAATGACTCGCTCGAATCGCGCCTGTACCGCGCCGGCGGGGGGGGCGACGCCGTCCCCAGCGGAATCCCCCTCCCGGAGGTCGAGGGACGTCTGATCCGCCTGTTCGAGAAGCGTCCCTGATCCGATCCGTCAGAGCCTGAGGCTCACCGAGACGCCGTCCCGCAGCGGCAGGACCGTCGTGTGCAGGGCCGGATCCGCGTACAGGAGACGCGTCAGCTCCCGGACTCCGCGCGTGTCGTCGTCCCGCTCGTCGTCGCGCGCGACGCGCCCGAACCAGAGCATGTTGTCGCAGATGAACAGCCCTCCGGGGCGGAGCCGCGACCCGAGGAGGGGGTGGATCGCCGGATAGTCCCTCTTGTCGATGTCGCAGAAGATGATGTCGTGCGGCCCGGTCTCGCGCTCCAGCAGGGCCAGCCCGTCCCCTGTCCGCACGTCGGCCCGGTCCAGGAGATCCGCCCTCGCCAGATACTCCCGGGCGGCGGCGCAGAGGTCCGGGTTGGAGTCGGTCAGAACGATCCGGCCCTTGGGCGGGAGCGCGCGCGCGAACCAGAGAGCGGAATAGCCGAACCCCGAGCCGCACTCGAACACCGAGCGCGCCCCGGTCCCGCGCGCCAGCAGGTACAGCAGCCTCCCGACGAGCGGCCCGACGATCGGGAAGCGCTCGGACCGGGCCCTCTCCTCCATCGCCCGCGCCACCGGGTCGCTCGCCGGGGCGATCCGGGCCAGGTAGGACTCGACGTCGGGGTCGACGATCGGCATGCGCGGATCGTAGCACGCCGCCCGCAGGCCTCGACCGGCGCGCTGCGGTCGTCAGCGCGGATCCGGAATGTCCAGAACGAGGGAGTGGCCGGGAAAGCCGAACCAGGCACGCACCGAGCGGACCCCTTTGCGGAAGACGAGGCGGTGGGGTGCCGGCCGCTCGACCTGCCAGCCGTTGCGTCGGCCCACCTCCGCCAGGTCCCGCACCGCGTCGTCGGGGCTCCCCGCGAAGCGGAACCGGACCGTCAGGGAGCCGTGGCGTGCGTCGCCCTGGGTGTGCTCGTGGTGGAAGAAGGCCGGGATGGGGAAATCCTCGGGGAATCGGGCGTGCAGGTGGTGCGAGGCGTGAACGTGGTCCTCCGGGAGGATCTCCGGGCCGTGCTCCCCGGGCCCGGGCCGGATCTCCATCGCCCCGGCCGGCGCGCGGCCGGTATAAAAGAAGACGAACAGGGCCGACAGGGCGACCGAGACTCCCATGAGCCAGAAACGACGCTTCCGCCGGGCCCAGATCGCCACGCAGACGGTGAGGAGGATCACGGGGAGGAGGGCAGGGTAGGTCTGCGTCGTGCGGACCACAGCGCCGAGGACGCCCATGTAGGCCCTCCTTCGCTGCCCTGACCGGAACCCGGCCGGGGCCTCGACGGTAAAACTTAGGCCCCCCTGCGGGGGGGCGCAACCGCGAGCGACACTTTTTGACGGTCCGCCGGGGCGATCGGGCCGTTTGACACCTGCGTTTCGGTGCATGGGACACGCCGGGGGGGTGCCTTGCCGCCCGTGGAACGCTCTGATAGCATCCAGGGCGAACCAGCAAGGCCCGCACCCCGTTCGTGCAGATCCGGATTTCAGGCGAGAAGGCACATGTCCCCCGTCAAGAAGAGACGGCGGCTGCCGACCCTGATCAACCGCGGGCTCGGCCTGCTCGAGGTCGTGCTGCCGCAGCACCCCGCCGAGGACCTCGAGGGCGTCCTGCCCCCGGGTCAGCGCGACAGCAACGGTTTCTGGCTCCCGAAGGGATGTCGCGAGCCGGGTGATCTCTTCTCCCCCGCGCAGCGGCGCCAGCAGCGGGATCAGAGGCGCATCCAGCGCCGCCGCCTGAAGGTCCGGAGGCGCTCGGACCCCGACACGCAGGACCGGGACGTCCCCTCGGAGGCCGGACCCGGGAAGACCGCCGCGAAAGGGCGCCGGGCCCGGCGCGCGGTGGCTCGCTCTCCGGGCGAGGCGCCGCCGCGCGAGGAGGGAGATCGTCACCTCCTGCCGTCGATGGCCGACGGGGGCGGCGCCAACGGCCCCCTCACCGGGCCCCCGATCCCCCCGCCCGGCGCGCGGCGCCGTGGCGACGCGCCGCCCCGCAACGCGGCGCGGAAGCGGGTGCGGCGGGGGTCCGAAGAGCCGGAGTCGGCCGTCGTTGACTCACCGAAGGCTTCCGAATAACATCACGGCCCGATGCCGTCTGAATCGAACGTGACCCTCGAGCCGGGCCGGCTCTACATCGGCGGGCGATGGGTGGAGTCCGCGACCGGCGCGACCTTCCCGACGATCAACCCGGCCACCGAAGCGCCCCTGGCGGAGATCGCCGAGGGGCGTGCCGAGGACATCGATCGCGCGGTGAAGGCCGCCCGCGCTGCCTTCGCGGAGGGGGACTGGCCCCGTCTCGCGCCGGCCGACCGGGGCCGCATCCTGTGGCGAATCGGCGACCTGATCGAGTCGCGCCTCGACGAGATCGCCCGGATCGAGACCCTCGACTCCGGCAAGACCATCACGGAGGCGAGCCGCGTCGACGTGCCGATGGCGGCCGATTGCTTCCGCTACTTCGCCGGCTGGACGACCAAGATCGAGGGGGAGACCGTCCCGGTCCGCGCCCCCTGCTTGAACTACACCCTGCGCGAGCCGCTCGGCGTCGTGGGGCAGATCATCCCCTGGAACTTCCCGCTGCTGCTCGCCGCCTGGAAAGTGGCGCCGGCGCTGGCCGCCGGCAACACCGTCGTGCTCAAGCCGGCCGAGCAGACGCCGCTGACGGCGCTGCGCCTGGCGGCGATCGCGGAGGAGGCCGGCCTGCCCGCCGGCGTCCTGAACGTCGTGCCCGGCTTCGGGAGCACGGCGGGCGCCGCGCTCGTCGATCACCCCGGCGTCGACAAGATCGCCTTCACCGGATCGACCGCCGTCGGCCGCGAGATCATGCGCCGCGCCGCGGGGACCCTCAAGCGCGTCACCCTCGAGCTGGGCGGCAAGTCCCCCAACATCGTCCTGGCCGACGCCGACGTCGACGCGGCGGTGCGCGGCGCGATGAACGGCATCTTCTTCAACAAGGGGGAGGTCTGCACGGCGGGCTCGCGGCTCTTCCTGGAGGAGTCGCTGCACGATCCGTTCCTCGACCGTCTCAAGACGCACGTCGAGAAGCTGCAGCAGGGCGATCCGCTGCACCCGAAGACGCGCGTCGGGCCGCAGGTGAGCGAGGCGCAGATGAAGCGTGTTCTCTCGTACATCGACCGCGGGTCCTCGGAGGGCGCTCGACTCGTCTGCGGGGGCTCCCGCCCGCCCGGCAGGGGCTTCTTCGTGAAGCCGACCGTCTTCGACGGCGTCGCGAACACCATGACGATCGCCCGCGAGGAGATCTTCGGGCCGGTGCTCTCCGTCATCCGCTTCCGCGATCTCGAGGACGCGATCCGCGCGGCCAACGACACGGCGTACGGGCTGGCGGCCGCGGTCTGGACGCGGGACGTCAAGCGCGCCCACCGCGCCGCGCGTCTCCTGCAGGCGGGGACCGTCTGGATCAACACCTACGGCCTGTACGACAACGCCATGCCCTTCGGCGGATACAAGATGAGCGGCTTCGGCCGCGAGCTGGGCCACCACGGCCTCATGGAGTACACCCAGACGAAATCGGTCTGGGTCGATCTGTCCTGACACCCCCTCACGGAAAAGGAACGCGCCATGCCTGACACGCTGATCACGTCCCGGGTCGAGAACGGGATCGCCGTTCTCGAGATGAACGATCCCCCGGCCAACACCTACACCTACGAGATGATGCAGCAGCTCGACGCCGCCGTCCTGGAAGCCCGCATGAACGACGACGTCCACGTCCTGATCCTGCGGGGCGCGGGCGGGAAGTTCTTCTCCGCAGGCGCCAACATCAAGATGCTGGCCAGCGTCACGCCGCAGTTCAAGTACTACTTCTGCCTGCACGCGAACGAGACCCTCAACCGGCTCGAGCAGACGCCGAAGCTCGTCATCGCCGCCCTCAACGGCCACACGGTCGGGGGCGGGCTCGAGATCGCCATGGCGGCCGACATCCGCATCGCCCTCAAGGACGGGGGGAAGATCGGCCTTCCGGAGGTCACCCTGGGCGTCCTCCCCGGAACCGGCGGCACGCAGCGTCTGGCCCGTCTCGTCGGCCGCGCGCGCGCCATCGAGCTGATGGCGACCGGGCGCACCTTCTCGTTCGAGGAGGCGGCCGAGATGGGGATCGTCACCCACATCTTCGAGCCGGAAGGATGGTGGGACCAGGTCCTCTCCTACGCGCGCCAGTTCTGTCCGCCGCAGAAGGCGGCCAAGGCGGTGGGGCGCATCAAGCGCTCCGTCTGCTCGGGAGCCGAGATCCCCTTCTCCGAGGCGCTCGCGCTGGAGCGTGAGCTCCAGCAGCAGCTGTTCCAGTCCGAGGACGCGCGCGAGGGTCTCAGCGCCTACGTCGAGAAGCGCACGCCGAAGTTCAAGGGAGCCTGACCGATGAAGGCGGTCCTGGTCCGCAGGCACGGCGGCCCCGAGGTCCTGGAGGTCGCCGACATCCCAAGGCCCGAGGCCGGTATCGGGCAGGTTCTGCTCCGGGTGAAGGCGTGCGGCATGAACCACCTCGACACGTGGGTGCGCCGCGGTATTCCGGGCATGACGATCCCGCTGCCGCGCATCCTCGGCTCGGACGCGGCGGGCGTCGTCGAGGCGGTCGGCGCGTCCGTGACCGGCGTGAAGCCGGGCGACCGCGTCTTCGTCTCACCCGGGTTCTCCTGCGGGCGCTGCGAGGAGTGCAGTTCGGGCCGCGAGCCCCTGTGCGCGGGATACGGCATCATCGGCGAGCACTGCGACGGAGTGCAGGCCGAGCTGGCCGTGCTGCCGGAGGGGAACGTCCTGCCGCTGCCCGATGATCTGCCGTTCGAGCAGGGCGCCGCGTTTCCGCTCGTCTTCCTGACCGCGTGGCACATGCTCGTCGACCGCGCGCGGGTGCGCGTCGGAGAGACCGTGCTCGTGCAGGCCGGCGGGAGCGGCGTGGGGACCGCCGCCGTTCAGATCGCGCGCCTGCACGGCGCCCGCGTGATCGCGACGGTCGGCTCGAAGGAGAAGGCGGATCGCGTGCGCGCCCTCGGCGCGGACGAGGTCATCCTCTACCGCGATGCGGATCTCCGCCAGGAGGTGCGCCGGCTGACCGGCAAGCGCGGCGTCGACGTCATCGTGGAGAGCGTCGGGCAGTCCGTGTGGGACGCGAGCGTCAAATCGCTCGCGCGCGGCGGGCGGCTCGTCGCCTGCGGCGCCACCTCCGGATACGAGGGATCGACCGACATCCGGTACCTGTTCTCCCGCGGGCTGACGCTCATGGGCTCCACGATGGGAAGCCGCGCGGAGCTGATCCGGATCGCGCAACTGGTCGGCGAGGGCCGCCTCGAGCCGGTCATCGATCGGGTCCTGCCGCTCGACCGCGTCTCCGAGGGACATCGCGCCATGGCCGATCGCGCGCTTCTCGGAAAAGTCGTCCTGCGCCCGTGAGATCCGCGGCGCGATCCCGTCGCCGCCCCCGGGCGCGCGGCGCCGCGCGGCACCGTCGCCATGCCGGGGCCGGCCGCGCCGCCCGACGTCGCTCCTCCGCCTCGATCGGCCGCTCCGCGCTGAAGAATCTCACGCTCGAGACCGGCGGCGGGATCGCCATCGTCACCCTGAACCGCCCGCGCGTGCGCAACGCCATCGATCTCCGGACGGTCGAGGAGATGCACCGCGTCCTCGAGCGGCTGGCAAACGATGCGTCGATCCGCGCGCTCGTCCTGACGGGTGCGGGAGAGCGGGCGTTCGCCGCCGGCGCGGACGTTCGCGAGCTGCTGCGCCGGGGCGCCGCCGACGCCCTGCGCGGGATCAACTCGAGTCTCTTCCTGGCGATCGAGCGCTTCCCGATGCCGACGATCGCCGCCGTTCGCGGCCACGCACTGGGCGGCGGCTGCGAGCTCGCCCTCGCGTGCGATCTCCGGATCGCCGGCGAGTCGGCGCGGTTCGGCCAGCCCGAGGTGGGCCTGGGGATCATCCCCGCCGCGGGGGCGTCCCTGCGCCTGCCGCGCATCATCGGCATGGGACGGGCGCGGGAGATGATCCTCACGGGCCGCATCATCGACGCCGAGGAGGCGCTGCGGATCGGCCTGGTCAACCGGGTCGTCGCCGACGACTGCGTGCTGGAGGAGGCGCGCGCCGTGGCGTCGATGATCGCCTCCCGCGCGCCGCTGGCGCTGCGCGTCGCGAAGATCGCCCTGCAGGCCTCCATACCCGGATCCGAGGCGGGCCACGCCGCCGAGCGTCTCGGACAGGGCATCCTGTTCGGGTCGGAGGATCGGGACGAGGGGATGCGCGCGTTTCTCCAGCGCCGCCCCCCGCGGTTCAGGGGGCGCTGAGCCCGGCCCCGGGCCGCCCCAGGGAGCGCACGACATGGTCACCGACGCGCATCTGCACATCCAGCCGCAGAGCCAGTTCCGGCCCGAGGCGCTCGCGCGGATGAGCGCCGGCCGGAACGACTCCGACCTGGTGCGCTCCCTGTGCGAATCGCCCGATCGGCTGCTGCGCCACCTGGACGCCGAGGGGGTCGACCGCGCCGTCCTGGTGAACTACGTCAGCCCGGACGTCATCGGATTCACGGACGAGGTCAACGGCTGGGTCGGCCGGTACTGCCGTGGCCGCGAGGACCGGCTCGTGCCGATGGGCGGTGTGCATCCGCGCCTGTCGCGCGATCCGGCCGGGGATCTGACGCGCGCCGTCGAGCGGCACGGGATCCGCGCCCTGAAGCTCCATCCGCCGCATCAGCTGTTCCGCGTCAATGCGTACCGCGACGGGGGCGACCTGCCGTTGCTCGCCGGCGTGTACGAACGCGCCCGCTCGCTGGGGATCCCGATCATGGTGCACACCGGGACGTCCGTCTTCCCGGGCGCGCGCAACAAGTACGGCGACCCGATGGACCTCGACGACGTGGCCGTCGATTTCCCCGACCTCACGATCATCATGGCGCACGGCGGCCGTCCGCTCTGGATGGACGCCTGCTTCTTCCTTCTGCGTCGTCACCCGAACCTGTACATGGACGTCTCCGGCATCCCGCCGCGCGCCCTGCTGCGCTACTTCCCCCGGCTTCAGGAGGTGGCGTCGAAGACGCTGTTCGGCACCGACTGGCCGGGTCCGGGCGTGCCCGCGATCCGCGCGAACCTCGAGGCGTTCCGCTCGCTGCCCCTCGACGAGGAGGCGCGGGAGGCGATCCTGTGGGGCACGGCGGAACGGGTCTTTCCGCGCGGCTGAGTCAGCCGGCGCGCGGGTCGTCCGGAGGGACGTCGGCGGGACGGTCGGGACTCCAGACGATGCACGGATCGGCCGGGAAGAGCTCGATCAGCCGATCCCGGTCGCTGCGGCTCATGCGGTAGAACTCGACGCCGACGACGAATCCGATCCCCGAGACCACGTTGGGGCGCACGCCGCGCACGCGGCCGGCGGCGGCGATCGGCTTCTCTTCGCTGTTGCGGTAGATGCGCAGGGGGAGCATCTCGTCCGTCCGGATGCTCGCCAGCGTCTCGAACCCCATCCCCCCCTCGCTCATCGAGTTGGAGTACCCGAGGAACTCGCGGAAGATGCGCCCGCGCTCGATCGGGAGAACGACGGGAAAGCGCGGGTACCGGCGCAGATGCACGCCGAGCCCCGTGGCGATCGCCTCCTGCAGGATCTCGGGCGAGACCCCGCTCTCCAGCACGCGCACCCCGCTCTCTTCGCGGAGCCGGGGGGCGCCGTTCCCTGCACGGGCGATGACGAGGACGGGGATGTCGCGCGTGGTCTCCCGGGCGCGCAGCTTCGCGAGCAGGTCGCCGATCGACATCCCGGCGAGATCGTCCGACAGGACGATCAGATCGGGCGACTCGGCGAGGGCGGCGTCCAGGAGCCTGGCGGCGTTGGCGGAGGTCATCGCCCGGAGGCTGGCCCGCGCGAGGAACTGAGGCCGGCCGTCTTCGATTCGCTGCCGGACCGATTTGCTCAGCAGGATGGTCTTGCGGGACACGGCCCCGTCCCCCGCGGCGTGCTGGTACGCCGGTCCGAAGGGTAACACAGGATCGGCTAAGGACGCCGCCCCGGCGCGCCGATCAGGGCGCGTCCGGACGCCCCTCGTCCTTCCCCGGCTTTCTCGTCCCGCCCGCGAACGGGACGAGCGTCGGCGATCCGGCGCGGGACCCGCGCCGCGTCTTCAACAGCCGCCGCAGCGGCCCGCGCACCGCGCGACACAGATCGTGCACCGACTCGACGTCCGACGCGAGCGCTCCGAGCCGCGCCTCCAGCGGGCGCCCGTCGCCGCCGCCGGAGTCGTCCACGATGTCCCTCAGGCATCGGTCCAGCACGGGGACGTGCCACGCCAGCCGCGCGAGATCCTCGATGACGGTGAGATCCTGGCGGAACCGGGGGAGCGCGTCGTGGGCTTTCAGCATCGCCTTCACGCGGTTGGCGTACGGGCGCATGCCGACTTCGGCGCGCGGGCGCCGCTTGCGTCGCTTCTTCTTGGCCATGGGGCCGTCCTCTGTGGGGGGGCGCTCCGCCTCCGAGCGCGGGCGCCGTCCGGATCGAACACTGCTCCGGCATGATACCCCGGACTGCGCCCCGCGGGATATCCCGGGCGATGGTCAGGAGACGGCGGGCTGCTGCTGGGTGACGCAGTGCATCGCACCGCCGTCCTCCGTGATCGAGACGGCGGGGATGCCGATGATGTCGCGGCCGGGGAAGTGCTCGGCCAGGATCCGCCGCGCGTCGCCGTCACGCTCGTTGCCGAAAACCGGCAGGAGGACGGCGCCGTTGGCGACGTAGTAGTTCATGTACGCGGCGTCGGTGAAACCGGTCCCGTGTCCCCAGATCGACGCGGGATCGGTGGCGTAGACGCCCCCATTCGGAAGCGGCAGCGGCACGCAGCGGAGGGGCCGCCCCTCCCCGTCGGTCGCCGAGGCGAGCTCCTCGCGGTGCTTCTTCAGATACGGATAGCGCGGATCCGATTCGTCGTCCGTCCACGAGTAGAGCGCCGTCGAGCCGTCGACGAACCGCGCCGCGATGTCGACGTGATAGTCGGTCGTGTCGCCCGCCGCCTCGCAGGCCTCCCCCGGCGCCCCGGACAGCCAGATGACGTGCCGGACTCCGAGGTAGCGGCCCAGGATCGCCTCGGCCTGCTCGCGGGTCGTGCCGGGGTTACGGTTCGGGTTGAGGA
This sequence comes from Candidatus Polarisedimenticolia bacterium, assembly GCA_041580375.1. GTDB lineage: Bacteria > Acidobacteriota > Polarisedimenticolia > Gp22-AA2 > Gp22-AA2 > JAPUIN01. The sequence goes on along the minus strand of JBFGDZ010000029.1, from coordinate 8,316 downwards.
TCGAGCTGGCGGTCGCCATGAGCGTCCCCCGTCCGTTGACCTCGAGGGCGCCCCCTTCGAGCACCAGGGGGGCGTCGAACCGCGGCAGGCCCAGGCGATCGGCCACGGCGCCGGCGACCCGCGCGTCCCGATCGTGCGGAAACCGCCCGCCCCAGCCGTTGAAGCCCCACGTCGTGACCGCCAGGCCGCCCCGCCCGTCGACGGTGAAGATCGGGCCGTTGTCCCGGACCCAGACGTCGTTCGTCGGGATGGGGTGCAGATCGACGCCGCGCGCGTCGAGGCGAAAGAAGTCCAGCAGGTGCCGGACGTGGTCCCCGCGGCGTTCGTCCTGCACGATGACGTGCACGCGCTCGCGCCCGGCGAGCGCGCGCAGCATCAGAAGCCAGGTCTTCTCCAGCTTGACCTGATTGCCGGGAATCGTGTCCTCGTGGGGCCACTGGAGCCAGGTCCCCTCGTGGGGCTCCCACTCGGCCGGCATGCGGAAGGCCGCGGGGTCCGGGCGCTCGCGATCGATCATCGTGTCCCTCGCGCTTCTACTTGATGAAGCGGATCGCGAGCGGGTACCTGTAGGGCTCCCCCCGATTGCTCTTGACGGCGGCCACGATCGGCAGGACGGTCATCAGCACGGCCGCCGCGAGCAGCACGACGATGCCGATGACGACGAGCGTGAGGAGCGCGCCGAGCAGGAGGGTCAGGAACATCGTGATCTGGAAGTTGACGGCGTCCTTCCCCTGCGCATCGATGTACGGATGCTCGTCCCGCTTGATCAGCCACACGATCAGGGGCGCCAGGAGGAACCCCACGCCGTTCCCCATCAGTCCGACCAGGGCGCTGAGGTGGCAGATGGTCGCCCACTTGCGCACCTCCCCCGGCACGATCTCCGCCGCGTCCACCGTCTCGCTCATCGAACCTCCCTCGCCGCCGTCATTGTTACCGGGCCTCCGGATCCGACTGCATCACCCCGAAGATGTTCCCCTCCGGGTCCCTGCCGTAGGCCAGCCAGCCGACACCCGGCACCGGCATCTTGTCGACCACCACCGTTCCGCCGCACGCCGCGATCGATTCGGTGCTCTCGTCGATCGCGGGGACGTCGACCGTGCACACGAAGGCGATGACGGCCTGCCCGTCCACGGCGCCGCGGCGACGGATCAGCCCGCCGTCGATGCCGGGCTGTCCGTCGGGGCCGGTCTTGATGGTCCAGTAGTCCTGGGGCCCGTCCCACTTGGTGAACTGCCACCCGAACAGGCTGCTGTAGAAGCGCATCGCCCGATCGGGATCCTCGGCGTGGATCTCGAAATGGATGACCCGTGGCACCGCCCGGTCCCCCGCTGGCCTTCAGGTTGCCTTCACTCTCCGTCTCGCCGGCTCCGCCGCGCCCGCGAGGCCGGGAGGGCCGCCGTTCCACGTCCAGTATAGGTCAACCCCGCCCGGAGGCCCGCCCGGAAAGCCCCGATCGGGACGCCGGCGGCCGGATCAGGGCGATCCGCCCCCCTTCCGGATCAGGGCCACCCGGTAGGGAAAGAGGCGGGCCGTCATGATCCCCTCCTTCACCGCCGGGTCCTCGTTCATCAACCGCCGGGCCTCGGCCTCGGATGCCGCCTCCAGGATGACGATGCCGAACATCGTCTCGTCCTCGTTCAGCGTGCGCCCCGCCAGGATCAGCGTCCCCTCATCGAGCAGGCGCTGCAGCCGGCCGAAATGCTCGGCCACGACCCGATTCTCCTTCTCCGTCCAATTGGCCGGATCGACCAGGCGGGGAATCGGTTGCAGGCGGATCAGGTACTGCCCCGGCGGCGCCTGCGCGGCCGGCGCGGCTGCGCCGGGCCCGGCCGCTGCCGCGAGGCACAGCAGGATCGCGGCGGCGGCCGCGCGACGGACGGCCGGGCGGGATCTCATCGAGCGTTTCATCGTGTCCTCCAGGAGATCGACGTCATACGGGGTTCCGATCGGACCATGACCCGAACGCCCGCCCGGGTCAAGACCCGAGGGCGTCGGCCAGCGAGCGGAGGTCGGGGAACTTCATGTCGGGCGCCGCGTCGGCGGGCGGGGCGAGGCCGGCATCCCCCCGCAGGCTGGGGCGGTGGATCCACGCCGTTCGCAGACCCAGCGCCTTCGCCGGCGCGTGATCGTGATAGAGGCTCTGCGCCACATGAAGGATCCGACCGCGCGGGACGCCGAGCCTCTCGAGGGCGGCCCGGAACATCGCCGCGGACGGCTTGTACGCCCCCACCTGTTGCGCCGTGATCACCTCGTCGAACGGGACCTCGAGCATCCGCGCCGTCTTCCGGAACAGGTCGTCGTCGACGTTCGACAGGATGACGAGGCGATGCCGGGCCTTCAGCCTGCGGAGCGCTTCGACCGTGTCGGGATACGGCGGCCAGCGCCCCACCGACGCGGCGAACTCCTCGAGCGCCCGAGGCGGCGGCGGATCGGCGCCGAGATCCCTGGCGATGCCGGCCAGAACGGCTTTCAGGATCTGCCGGTAGGTCCGGTACGGCCTGGCCTCCTCGGCAGCCTCGTGACGCGCGTACAGTTCGAGGATCGCCGCCGCGTCGGACGGCCCCGCGCGGCTCCCGATCGCCCGCCCCGCCGCCGCGAGGATGCCCCGCTCCCAGTCGACGAGAGTACCGTAGCAGTCGAACGTCAGGTGGGTGAACCGATCGTCGCTCATCCGCCGGGGGCGAAGATCACGAGGACCGAGAGATCGCTCGTGATCTTCTCGAATCGATGCTCCACGTCCCGGTGCACATAGATGACGTCCCCGGGTTTCACCTGGCGCCTCGTCTCGCCGACGACGAGGACCGCCCGCCCGGCCAGGACGGCGTAGATCTCGTCGCGCTCGTGCGGGCCCTGGCGATCCACGCCGCCCGCTCCGATCTCGTACAGGCCGGCCGTCATCGACGGCACGCGCAGGAACTCGACCCAGGGACCGCCGCCAGGTACGCTCTCATCGTCATCGACCTCCCTTCCGCCGGATCCCGGGGTCGGCGCCGGCGATCAGCCCGCTGAACCTCCGCGGGGCCTCCAGGGGCGCGAGGTGCCCCGCGCCCCGCAGCACCACCTTCTCCACGCCCCGCATCCGGCCGGCGATGCGATCGGCGATGCCGTGAAAGTCGGGCCAGTCCCGCTCCCCCACCACGACGCGCGCGGGCGTTCGAATCTCATGCAGCCGCTCGCTCACGGCCCGGAACGGATCGTGGCGGGGATTCCGGAAGTGCCACCCGGAGTAGTCCTCCGCCATGAGGCGGATGCGGGCCGCCGCGCGCGGCCTGGAGAGGGCCGGAGCGATCGGGCCGCGCGCCAGCCAGATCGCCCGCGCCGCTTCGGTGTCTTCGTCCCGGGCCGCGCGCCCGATCGCCGACCAGAGGGATCTCCACTCCTCCGAGAACGGGTAGTCGACGAGCCACGCCCCGGCGAGGACGAGGCGGTTGACGATCTCCGGCCGGGCGGCCGCGACCTCCAGCGCGATCTGCGCGCCCATGGAGAGTCCGACCAGGTCGGCGCGATCGATCTCCAGGGTACGCAGCAGCGCGACCAGGTCGTCCGCGTGCGTGTAGCCGGCCGGCGACGCGCCGGCCGGCAGGGACGACGCTCCGAACCCCCGGCAGTCGTAGCGCAGGAGGGGGCGCCGGCCCGACAGCGACGCGAACTGCGGATCCCACATGCGCCGGTCGAGGGCGAAGCCGTGGATGAAGACGATGGCCGGTCCGGCCCCGGGCCCCGCGTCGTCACGCTCGAAATACAGGCGCGCGCCGCCGATCTCCGCGAAGCGCCCGGGCGGCCGCGCCATCCGGGATCACTCCACGCCGGTGCCCGGAAGACGCAGCTCCGCGATGAGGAACTCCTTGACGCCGTCCCGCCCCGCCACCTCCAGGCGCACCGGGCCGTGCGCCTCCGGAACGACGAGCTCGAACTGCAGGAAGGGGCAGCACCGGCGCTCGAGGCCGATCAGCTCGGCCAGGAGCAGGAGGGACGTGTCGGGATCGAAGGAGATTCCGAACCCGGAGGATCGGTCGTGCATCTTCACGATCGCTGGACGCAGCCGATCGATCAGCTCGTCGCGGCGCCGCTGCTCCGCGTCGCTGAGGCCGGTGAGATCGCACACCAGCGGTGTCCGTTCGACCACGATGCCTCCCGGGGATCGATCCGATCGGCCCCGATCCTACCATCCGGGGCCGGACGCGTCAGCCCTCCGGGGCTGGGGACATCCCTGGATCGCCGGCGGCCGGCCGGTCGCGCCTCATCGATCCGGGGCGGGGTAGCGGTAGTGTCCGCGGATCGGGTATGCGAACAGGATGTCCTCCATCCGCGGTCCCCGGTTCAGGTGATGGACGACGAGCGGCCGCGCGCCGTCGCGGGCGCGCCGGTCGACCACGATCCCGATGTGGAGATTGCCGCCGGGAAGGGTCCACGTCACCAGGTCGCCGGGCCGGTAGTCCTCCCCGCGATCGCTCACCGGCAGAGACCGTCCCCGGCGCCCGAAGAACGTCTCGAGGTTGGCGACGCGTCGATGATCGATGTTCGGATCGGGCCGGTCGAGCCCCCACCTTCCCGGATAGGCGCCGAAGTCCTCCGTCATGTCCTCGTGCACCTCCTTCTGCAGATCGATCCCGACGGCGCGATAGGCGCGCACGATCACGTCGGTGCAGACGCCGACGTTCTGCGGGACGTCGCCACCCGGATACGGGATCGCCCGGTAGCGCCCGTCGTAGCGCACCGGCTTCCCCACCCGGTCCAGCGCCGCGGCGGCGAGTCGAGCCGCGAGATCGTCGCGGCCCTCCTGCGCGAAGGCCGGCGCCGGGAAAGCCCGCATGCCCATCGCCGCCCCCAGGGAGGCGAGAAGGACGCTCGCCGTCGCGATCGCATGCCGCCTCATCGGGCCGCTCCGAGTTGCCGGGCGTCCTTCACCATGGCGATCAGTCCCCGCAGTGAGTGGGGGCGTCCGCGCCGCGCGCCCGCCACTCAGGCCGGCTGCGCACCCATGCGCGGATCAGCGCGCGCTCCTCGTCGTTCAGGCGCGCGCCGGGATGCAGGGGCAGGTAGTACCAGGGAGGCATCGCCCCCTCTTCGATCTCCTCGCAGATCTCCTCCAGGTTCTTCCCCATCGCCGCGTCGTCGTAACGGTTCCACGTCGACAGGTTGAGGTACTCCCGTCCCTCCTCGACGTCGTGCGCCACGAGCCACGACGCGGGGGCGACCCGGCCGTACCAGGGCCAGCGCGTCTCGTTCGAGTGGCAGTCGTAGCAGGCCCGGCGCAGGATGGCATCGATGTCGCCCGGCGCCGTCAGGATCTCCTCGACGGGAGGATTGACGCGCTCGACCGGGACGAACTGGATCGCCGCGAGCGCGGCCGCCAGACCGTACGCGGCCGGCCTCCACCATGAGCGGGCGGATCGCGCTCCCTTCGCGGTCACGATCGCGATCGGCCGGAGTCCGCCGGCCCATAGATGAACTCGACGTAGTCGCTCGCGCCCCGCCGGGCGCCGGTCGCCTCGAACAGCCTCTGCGCCGCCTCGTTCCCGCCGGTCGTGCCGACCCAGATGCGGGTGACGCCGCGCGCGGCGCACTCCGTCTTCAACCGGTCCACCATCGCCCGGCCGATCCCCGTCCTGCGCCGATCCTCGGCCACCTGGATCTCGTAGAAGTAGACCATCGATCCGGCGCCCTCGAAGCACTCGAACTCGTAAGCGGTCAGAAATCCGACCGGACGATCCGCCTCCCGCGCCACGATGAGGATGTTGCGGTCGTCCGACAGGACGCGGCGCATGGGGTCCGCCCGCGGGCGGACCTCCCGTCCCGGCTCGGACGGCGCGAGGGCGGCGATCGCCTGCGTGGCGAGGCGCTCGTCGCCCGGCGCCAGCCGCCTCACGTCCATGCCGCCCCCCGTCTCACGTCCCCTTCGCGGCGCGCAGACGGACGATCGTCGCGCCCCATCCGCCCGCCTCCTCGCCCGCCGGCGCGAAGGACGCCACGCCGTCATCGCGCTCGAGATGCGCCAGCACCGTGCGCCGCAGCGCGCCGGTTCCCTTCCCATGGATGACCCGCACCTGGAGGATCCCGCGCTCGCGGCAGGCGTCGAGATAGTCGTCGAGCAGAGCCCCGACCTCCGACGGCCGGAATGTGTGCAGATCGAGGGTCCCGTCGATCGGCAGCTCGACCGGCCCGCTCTCGTCCGTGTCCTCGTCCACCGAGCTCCTGCCCTCCGTCCTCAGAGGATGTACGACGCGACGAAGATCCCCACCATGATGAACGCCAGGGCGACCCGCCCCGCCAGCCCGACGACGAGGCCCAGCCAGGTCCCCACCCCGACCTTTCCCGCCTGGCGCCATTCGCGCCGCGCCAGGTACTCGCCCGCGAGCGCCCCGAGGAACGGGCCGGCCACGAGCCCGAAGAGTCCGAAGAAGAGCCCTGCGATCGTGCCGATGAAGGCCCCCGCGACCGCCTCGCGGCTCGCCCCGACTCTCTTTGCGCCCAGGCTCGAGGCGAGGAAATCGATCGCGATCGATGCGACCGTGAGGATCGCAAGCACCACGAGCGTGACCGCGCCGACCCTCTCGAAGTCGTTCGCCCACGCGCCCACGAGAAGTCCCAGAAAGACGAGGGGCGCGCCCGCCACCCACGGGAGAAACGTGCCCGCGATCCCCGCCAGGACGAGCAGGACGGCCAGCACCCAGAGCAGGACGGTCACGGTCATGATGCGTCCACTCTCCCTGCAGGAGGTAGCCGGCGCTCGATGCGGTGCAGCGTATCGCGGATGTCGGTGAGGATCGCCGCCTCGGGAACCGCATCCGCGACGCGCGAACCGGAGGGCGCGAGCGCCTCCTCCGCCCGGGCGGCCGCGACGGCGTCGCGTTGTCGCAGCACCGCGTCACGGAACCGTCGTGTCTCGACCACGCCGATCAACTTGAGAAGGGCGCCCTGGCTCGATTGTCCGGCGGTTTCCACGGTGAGGGTCTCCAGGCCGAAGTGCCGCATGAGCGGGCCCTGCGCCAGTCCCACGTCCGTGATCTTATCGAGCGGGACCGTCTTCTCGACGCGGAACAGGATCCCCTTTCCGACGGCGAGCGACTTCTCGGTCAGGACGCACCGCATGCGTTTCAGGTACTGCTCGGTCACGGCCAGCCCGACGGCGAACCAGATGGGGATGAGCGGGATGCCGAGGATCGTGACCGCCAGGATCCATGCGCCGCTGAGAAGCCAGTAGACCCGTACGCGGCGGTCGAACTCCGCTTCCCACAGCACGCGGTCCTGCCGATCATCGCTCATCGTTCGCTCCTCCCGATCCGCGCGGTAGCCACCGCGGCACCCGCGTGCAGTACTCCTCGTACTCCCGGCCGAACGTCCGTCTCAGGCGCGGCTCCTCGAACAGGGCGACGCGCAGGTGAAACGCCAGCCACAGCAGGCCGGCGTAGATCGCCAGCGCGAGCGAGCCCCAGGCCGACGCCTCGCCGGCGATGATCGCGATAATCCCCATGTACATGGGGTTGCGGACGTATCGATACAGCCCGCTCGTGACCAGGCGGCTCGGGGGATCCCAGGGGGCCGGCGTCCCCCGGCCCCTCGCGGCGAAGTCCCACGCGCACCACGCGTAGATCGCGACGCCCACCACGAGGATCGTCAGTCCGGGCAGGGACCGCGGCACGGAAGCGGCCCGATCGCCTCCGTCCACGAACGTCAGGAGGAGCCACGGAACGGCGACCGTCACCGATCCGGGCACGATCAGCGTGAAGAGCAGAACGCGAAGGGGCAGCATCCGTCGGCGGTCGGGTCAGCCGCGCTCCCGCGTCAGAGGCGCTTCTCCATGTCCACGCAGGGGATGACGACGCCGCTGCGCGCGCGGCGCGTGCGCTCCCCCAGGGCGGAGAACCCTCGCGAAAGGCAGAAGGGCACCGCGTTCAGCGGGGCCTCGATCCGGATCGAGTCGCGCCCGAGCGTCCGCGCCTCGTCCTCCAGGCTGGTCAGCAGCAGGCTGCCGATCCCGCGCCGCACGTGGTCCGGATCGACGTAGAGTCCCTTGACGATCCCGCCGGGCCGCGTCATCCGCGCGAAGCCGATCACGCGGTCGGCGTCGCGGGCCACCAGCACCACGTCCTCCTGGATTGCCTCCACGTAGTCGTCCGGCCGCATCGGGCCGACCCAGGCCTCGATCTCCTCGGGCGTGTAGTGCTCCCCGCACAGGATGGTGATCGCCGATCTCTGAACGCGGCAGATGCTCCGGCAATCATCGATCCGGGCCGTCGAGATCCGCGCAGCCGTCATCATCGTCCCGGCCGCCCCGGCGCCGGCCGTTTCGGCGGCGCCTCATCGGGGTCATCG
>JBFGDZ010000028.1:0-25566 GCA_041580375.1 Candidatus Polarisedimenticolia bacterium | reverse complement strand
GGCGCTCCTTGTCTTCGCCTCGCAAGCCCCATGCGCGCGGCCCCACGCAATACCCGGACAGGCTCCTGCCGCCCCGTCAGCCGGCCGATCGCCGCAGCGACGAGAGGTCGGTGAGCCCCATCAGGATCTGGGCCGTCAGGAACCCGGACCTCTCCACCAGCGCGCCGGTGACCCCGCGCATCTCGATCTCGAGACTTCTGTCGCAGCCCAGTGCCACCATCGCCTGTGCGAGGCGCGCCACGACGTGCGGCTCGCTCGAGTCCGGATCGATGAACAGGATCATCGACCTTCCCGCCGCCAGGAGGACCGCGTCGGTCCGGCTCCCGGAGCGGGCCACCCAGTACCGGTGTCGCGCCGGGCGGCCCACGCGGCCGGGTTCGACGAGGGGATCCCACGGCGCGACGGCGGGCGATGGATCGCCCAGGCCGGCCCGCGCCGGGAACAGGGAGCACCAGAGAGGACCCATGGCGCGGCGCAGCGACGGCGCCAAGTCACGCGTTCCGGAGCGCGACACCGGCTCGAACGTCAGGGCCGGCGCCGGGGGGCCGAGGGTCGTGAGCGGCCCCAGAGGCGCCCGTCCCCACAGCTCGATCGCCGGCTCGAACCCGAGCCTGCGGTGCGCCTCGATCGAGCGTTCGTTGCCCCACTCCACCAGAGAGCAGAGGCGCGCGATGCCGGGTAGAGCCCGCACGCCCTGCCGGACCAGCAGCCCCCCGATCCCCCGGCCGCGCCGGGCGCTCGAGACGCGCCAGTGGCCGAACATCCAGGTGCCGGGCTCACGGCGCGTCCCGACGAACTGGATGCTGCCGAGGATCGTCCCGTCCGGCGCCTCCGCGACCAGGCCGACCACCCGCACGCCCCGCGTTCGCCACGCGAGCCGTCCGATCGGAGTCGGCGCGATCGCGTACACCGCCCCGGGAGGATGGCCGAGCGAGTCGAGGGCGGGACGGTCGGAGGCCCGGGCCCGGCGAACGCGGAACGTCGGGTCGGAATCCAGTCGAGGGATGGGAAGCCGGTTCATGGGCGCCCGAGGAACGATCGCGTCGCGACTATACCATCCCGATCCCAGGACCGTGACACGCTTCGCGCGTCGTTCCTTGATTCGCGGAGCCCGAGGTCCCTATAATGACGCCTTTCCGGGAGAGGCGATGGCGGCGACGGCCACGATACGCGGAATCGGCGCCCACGACGGCAGCGAGGTGGAGATCCGCGGCTGGCTCTACAACAAGCGCGAGAAGGGCAAGCTCGTCTTTCTCATCGTCCGGGACGGCTCCGGCTATCTGCAGGCCGTCGCGTTCCGGCCGGAGGTTGCTCCCGAGGTCTTCCAGGCGTGCCAGAGCGTCACGCAGGAGTCCTCCCTCACGGTCCGGGGACGGATCCGCAAGGACGACCGCGCCGTCGGGGGCTACGAGATGAGCCTCACGGGGATCACCTTGCATCAGGTCGCGGCCGATTATCCGATCCGCCCGAAGGAGCACGGTCCTGAGTTTCTCCTGGATCACAGGCATCTGTGGCTGCGCTCTTCGAAGCAGCACGCCGCCCTCCGCGTGCGCAGCGAGATCTGCCAGGCGATCCGCGACTTCTTCCACGCGCGGGACTTCGTCCTGATCGACTCGCCGATCCTCACCCCGGCGGCGTGCGAGGGGACGTCGACGTTGTTCGAGACCGACTATTTCGATTCCCGCGCGTATCTGAGCCAGTCGGGCCAGCTCTATCTGGAGCCCGCCTGCATGGCATTCGGACGCGTGTACTGCTTCGGCCCCACCTTCCGCGCCGAGAAGTCGAAGACCCGGCGCCATTTGACCGAGTTCTGGATGGTCGAGCCGGAGATCGCCTACGCCGGGCTGTCCGACCTGATGGCGCTCGCCGAGGAGTTCATCTGCGATCTGGTCTCGCGCGTGCTCGATCGTTGCCGGCCGGAACTGACGACCCTCGAGCGCGACACCTCCAGGCTGGAGGCCGTCCGCAAGCCGTTCCCGCGCATCACGTATGACGAGGCCGCGGCCATCCTGACCCGTCCCAACGTGGTGGCGAGGGCGCGCGAACAGGACGCTCCCCCGTTCCGGCCCGGCAACGACTTCGGCGGGTTCGACGAGACGGCGCTGACGGAGGAGTTCGATCGCCCCGTGATGGTGACGCACTTCCCTTCCGGCATCAAGGCCTTCTACATGCAGCCGGATGGCGAGCGTCCCGATCGGGCGCTCTGTCTGGACGTCCTCGCGCCCGAGGGATACGGCGAGATCGTCGGCGGCAGCCAGCGCATCCACGATCACGATCTCATGCTGGAGCGCATCCGGCAGCACGGGCTGCCTGAGGAGGCTTTCCGCTGGTACCTGGACATCCGGAAGTACGGCACCGTCCCCCACAGCGGATTCGGCATGGGGCTCGAACGCTTCGTCGGCTGGGTCTGCGGCATCCACCACCTGCGGGAGGCGATCCCCTATCCCCGCATGCTGAACAGGATCTATCCCTGAGGCGCCCCCCGCGATGCTGAAGGTCGGTCTGGTCAGCCTCGGCTGCCCCAAGAACCTGGTCGACAGCGAGATCATGCTCGGCACGCTGCGCGCGAGCGGGTACGCGATCACCTCCGACCCGGGCGAGGCGGACGTCCTCGTCGTCAACACCTGCACGTTCATCGATCCGGCGCGCCGGGAATCGATCGACGCGATTCTCGAGATGGCGGAGCTGAAGAAGAGTGGCCGCTGCCGCCGGCTCGTCGTGGCCGGTTGCATGGTGCAGCGCAGCCGGGACGAGCTCTCCGACGCCATTCCCGAGATCGACGCCCTGGTCGGGCTGGACGACCTGGAGCGCATCGCCGACGCCTGCGCCCTGGAGCCCGGCGCGCGCTTCGAGGCCAGCCGCGGCGCGGCGCGCTATCTCTATTCTCACGAGACGCCCCGGCTGCTGTCGACGCCCGGACACTCGGTCTACGTCAAGATCTCGGAGGGCTGCGATCACACCTGCTCGTTCTGCGCCATCCCCTCGTTCCGCGGGGCGCAGCGATCCCGATCCATCGCGTCGATCGTCGAGGAAACGCGCCGGTTGGCGGCGGCGGGCGCCGTGGAGATCAATCTCATCGCCCAGGACACGACCGACTACGGGGCCGATCGGAGCGACGGCGCCAGCCTGGCCCGCCTCCTGCGGGCTCTCGACGAGGTGCAGGGTCCGGAGTGGATCCGGGTGCTCTACGCGTATCCGAATCGAATCACCCCCGAATTCGTCGAGGCCCTCGCGGCGTGTCGCCGGGTGGCGCGCTATCTCGATCTGCCGCTCCAGCACGCCGACGCCGGGATCCTCAGGGTGATGCGCCGCGGCGGGAACGCGGGGTCCCACCTGCGGCTCATCGAGAATCTGAGGGATCGCGTTCCCGGGATCTCGCTGCGTTCGACCTTCATCGTCGGATTCCCCGGGGAGAGCGAGGAGCACTTCGAGACCCTCTGCGGCTTCGTCGACGAGGCGCGGCTCGATCACGCGGGCGTGTTCACCTACTCCGAGGAGCAGGGCACCGCGGCGGCGGGCCTCGCGGACGACGTTCCCGCGGAGGTCAAGGAGCGGCGCCGTGAGCGGCTGCTCCGGATCCAGGAACGGGGCGCGGCGAAGCGCAACCGGAGGTGGATCGGACGCGAGGTGAGGGTCATGGTCGAGGGCCCGCACGAGGAGAGCGACCTGCTGATCTGCGGGCGCATGGAGGGCCAGGCGCCGGAGATCGACGGCCGTGTGATCCTCACTGACGCGCCGCGCGCGCTGTCGGCCGGGGACTTCGTCAGGACCCGCATCGATCGCGTGCACGGATACGACCTGTTCGGTGCCGCGGTCGAGGCTGTGCCCGCCGGACCCGCCCGGTGACGAGGACCCGGCCGGGCTCGCAGGGATCCCGGTGGGCGGTGCTGGCCGCGACCCTCTTCGGGGTGGGCCGGGCACCGATCGCGCCGGGGACGGCCGGCTCCCTCGCGGCGCTGCCGCTCGTCATGCTGGCCGGGAGCGCGCTGCCGGCGTGGGGGTTCGCGGTCCTCGCGGCCCTGCTGATCGGGCTGGCCGTCCTCGTCTCGGACGCCGCGTCGCGCGCACTCGGGGATCCGGATCCGAAATCCGTCGTCCTGGACGAGGTGGCGGGACAGTTCGTCACGTTCGTCGCCTGGCCCCTCGACGCATGGACCCTCGCGGGAGGCTTCGTGCTGTTCCGCGTGGCGGACGTGCTGAAGCCGCCCCCCGCGCGCCAGGCGGAGCGACTGCCGGGAGGGATCGGCATCGTGGCGGACGACGTCGTGGCGGGTCTGTACGCGAATCTCGCGCTGCGGGTTCTCGCGCTCGTGTGGTCCGGATGGATAGGCTGACCGGGAGGGCGCCATGCGTGCGGACATGAAAGTATTCAACGACATCGCGACCCTGCGCGCCCACCTCTCCGCGCCCACCGTCGCGACGATCGGAAACTACGACGGCCTGCACCGCGGCCACCGGGCCATTCTCGATCGGGTCCTGGAGAGCGCGCGCTCCGGGCAAGGCCGGAGCCTGATGATCACCTTCGATCCGCATCCGCTCACGATCCTCGCCCCCGACCGCGCGCCCCACCAGATCGTGACGACGCGCCAGAAGCTGGCCCTGCTGCGCGAGGCCGGGCTCGATTACGTCCTCATGCTGCCGTTCACGATGGAGCTCGCGTCGGTCACGCCGGAGGCCTTCGTGAGCGGCACGCTCGCGCGCGGACTCGGCCTGCAGGAGGTTTATGTGGGGGCGAATTTCAACTTCGGCCGGGCGCGCGCGGGAAACGCCGACATGCTGGTTCGTCTCTGCGCCGACGCGGGGATCCGGGCCTTCAAGGTGCCGGAGATCCGCTACCTCGGCAGCCCCGTCAGCAGCAGCCGCATCCGTCGCGCCCTCCAGGCGGGCGAAGTGGAGCTCGCGTGCGAGCTCCTCGGGCGTCCCTACGCGATCGAGGGCACGGTCGTCCACGGGGATTCCAGGGGGGCGGACCTCGGATTTCCGACGGCCAACCTGGACGCCCGGAACAGCCTGATCCCCCAGGACGGCGTCTACGTCACGCGGGCGGTGCTGGACGGAGGGGCCCGTCCCGCCGTCACCAATATCGGCTCGCGTCCGACTTTCGCCCATGCCCGCTACGCGATCGAGACGCACGTGCTCGACGGCACCGGCGATCTGTACGGCCGCGAGATGGAAGTGCTCTTCCTGGCGAGACTGAGGCAGGAGCTTCGTTTCGACTCCGTGGAGGCGCTCGTGGCGCAGGTGCGGCGGGACGTGGAGCGGGCCCGGGAGTTTTTCCGCGACGATCGCGGTCCGGACGGGGCGGGATCCGGTTCGATGCCCTAGGACGGATCTTTGAACAGGCGCCGCCAGGCGTCGCGCGCGGCGTCGGGGCTTGCCTGCCGCTCCGATCCGCCGGGGCGCCCCTCCGCGATGCTGAAGAAGTCGCAGAAGTTGGAGCGCTCCTTGGCGCGGACCGGCTCGGCCTGCGGCTCGGCGCACTGCTTGCTCAGCGAGGGCTCGTAGAAGCGGCACTGCCGGCAGCAGTGCAGGTCCTGCCCGCATGCCGGGCAGTCCTCCTCCCTGAGCACGCGCTGATCGCCGGGAATCTCGCCGCCGCATCGGAAGCAGACGCGCATGGCTCCACCTCCGGTGATTATAGCAGACTGTGATAACATGCCGGTCCCTCCTCAGGCGATCCGTCCCCCGGACTGCCCCTGGTGACGGCGGCGGAGATCACGCGAGTGGGACCTTTCATCAGCTTCGAGGGCATCGAGGGCTGCGGGAAGACGACCCAGATCCAGATCCTCTCGAACCATCTCGAGGAAAAGGGCATCGACCACGTGCTGACCCGCGAGCCGGGCGGCACGCCGATCGGTGATCGGGTCCGCAAGCTCGTCCTGAACCCGGCCTTCCGCGACATGTCGGCGACCTGCGAGCTCCTCCTCTATGCCGCCGCGCGAGCCCAGCACATCGAGGAGGTGATCCGGCCCGCGCTGGAGCAGAACCGTCCCGTCCTCTGCGACCGGTTCACGGATGCGACGCTCGCCTATCAGGGCTACGGGCGGGGACTCTCGCTCGACATGATCCGCAGGCTCCACGCCCTCGAGATGCTCTCTCTGAAGCCGGATCGCACGGTGCTGTTCGACATCGACGTGCGCACCGCGCTGACCCGCGCGCGGGCCCGCGACCGATCCAAAACCGCCGACGAGACCCGCTTCGAACAGGAGGATCTCGAGTTCCACGAGAAGGTCGCGTCCGGATACCTGGACCTCGCCCGCCGGGAGCCCGAGCGCACGATCGTGATCGAGGCCGGTGGAAGCGTCGACGAGGTGCAGGCGCGTCTCGTCGAGGCGATGCGGGGATTCTTCGGGACAATCGGAATCGCGTTGTGAACGTCTTCTCCGACATCATCGGGCAGCCCCGGGCCGCCGGAGCGCTCGGTCGCGCGATAGCGGCCGGGCGGCTGTTCCCGTCCCTGATCTTCCACGGCCCCGGGGGGTCCGGGAAGCTCACGGCGGCGCTGTCCCTGGGACGGTCCCTCCTCTGCCCGGCGGAGGCCGGCGGCCCGTGCGACGCCTGTTCGACATGCAGGCGCATCGACGGGCGCGCCCTCGTTCACCCGGACGTGCGCCTGGTGCTGCCGGAGAAACTCTCGGATTTCGAGAAGGGCGAGCCGCGCTCGGAGAGCGCGGCCGGTATCGACGCGCAGGAGCTCCAGGCCGAGGCGATCCGGAACCCGGTCTGGACGATCCTGATCGATCGGATCCGGCAGAGCCTCGGCGCCGTGCAGCGGCCCCCCGCCGAGGGCCGCCGTTCGATCCTCATCATCGATCAGGCCCACAGGATGCCCGCCGAGCCGGCGAACGCGCTGCTGAAGACGCTCGAGGAGCCTCCCTCCCACGCGATCATCGTTCTGCTCACCCCCTCCCTGCACGCGCTGCTCCCGACCATCCGCTCGCGCTGTCAGGCCGTCCCGTTCCGGCCGGTCGCCCGCCTCGAGATCGCGGCCTTCCTGATGGAGCGGCACGGACTGCCGGAGGACGAGGCGGTGCTGCGCGCGGGACTGTCGGGCGGCCGGGTGGGGGCGGCCCTGGAGCTCGACCTGGACGCCTACCGGCGCCGGCGCGGCGAGATCCTCGAGACGGTCGAGGAGATCGTGGGGAGGGAGGACCCCGGAATCGCCGTGGCGCGGGCGGAGTCGATGGCCCGGGGGGGCGAGGATCTGGACGCGGACCTCGGAACCCTCATGAGCCTGCTCCGCGACCTCATGCTCATCGAGGCCGCCGATCCCGCCGCCGCGGGTGTGGGAACCCGTCTGATCCACGTCGACATCAAGGATCGTCTCGAGCCCCTCGCCGTCCGGCTCGGGGCCCGCGCGGCACGGGTCGTCGAGAGCCTCGACGCCACCCTCGCAGCGATCCGGCGCAGGGGCCACCGGCAACTGCTCCTGGAGAACCTCTTTCTCGAACTTCTGCCCGATCCGCCCGCGGGTGCCGCCGCTCGCGCCACCTGACCCCGCCATGTCGTTCATCCTCCGCCATTTCCGGCGTCACGGACGTCATTACCTGTGGGGCCTCGTGTTTCTCGTCGCCACGAACGCCCTGCTCATGTCGATCCCCTGGATGCTCAGGGGGATCATCGACGCGCTGGAGTCCGGGCGTGCCACGCCCTCCTCCCTCGCCTCCGGAGCGCTTCTGATCGCGGCCACGGCGATCGCGCTGGCGATCGTCCGGACCTGGTCGCGGCTCTTCATGCTGGGGGCCTCCCGGCGAGTCGTGTACGACGTCCGCAACGAGCTCTTCGCCCACCTGCAGACGCTGCCCGCATCCTTCTACGATCGCTACCGCACCGGCGAGCTGATGTCTCGGGCCGTGAACGACCTCCGCCTGATCCGCTCCCTGTACGGCCCGTGCGTGCTCTACGCCGCCGACCTCATCTTCGCGTATTCGATCGGTCTGACGCTCATGGCGATCCTCGATCCGCTGCTGACCCTCGCGGCCGTCCTTCCCTACCCCCTGCTCCTGGCCGGGGTCTACCGCGTCAGCCGGACGATCCACCGGCGCAGCAACGCCGCGCAGGAGCAACTGGCGGAGATCAGCAACAAGGTCCAGGAGAATCTCACCGGCATCAACATGGTCAAGGCGTACGCCCGCGAGGAGTCCGAGACCCGCGCTTTTCGGTCGTTGTGCCGCACGTATCTCGATCGGACCATCGCGCTGGCGCGCAGCCGCGGCCTGATCGGCGTCCTCATGAGGGGGCTCGGCGGGGGCGGCACCCTCGTCGTCTTCTGGATCGGCGGACTGCACGTGATCGAGAGGGATCTGAGCCTCGGCGGGTTCGTCGCGTTCATCTCCTATCTGGTTCCGCTGACCGACCGGACCATCATCATGGGCTGGATCTTGGGCACGTTCCAGCGGGGCCTCGGCGCCGTGGACCGCGTTCGGGAGATCCTCGCCGAGCGCAGCGACATCCCGGGCGATGCCGTGGTCGGGCCCGCCCCGTCCCTCGACGGGAGCGTGTCGATCCGCAACCTCACCTTCGCCTATCCGGACGGGGCCACCGCCGCGCCGCGACCCCGGCTGCGCGGTGTCGATCTGGACATCCCGGCGGGCAGCCTCGTCGGGATCGTCGGACGGGTCGGGGCCGGCAAATCGACGCTCGTCCGGCTCCTGTCCGCCGTCTACGCCGTTCCCCCGGGAACGATCCTCCTCGACGGCCACGACATCACCGCGCTCCCCACGCAGCACCTGCGCCGCCACGTCGGCGTCGTGCCGCAGGAGACCTTCCTGTTTTCGAGAACGATCGCGGAGAACATCGCTCTGGGCCGCCCCGACGCCCCGCGTGAACGCATCGAGGCGGTCGCGGAGATGGCGCAGCTGACCCGCGATCTGCCGCAGTTCACGCGCGGCCTCGACACCATCGTCGGCGAGCGGGGCGTGACGCTGTCCGGGGGCCAGCGGCAGCGCGTCGCCCTGGCCCGGGCGTTGCTCCTCGAGCCCCGCATCCTGATCCTGGACGATGCCCTGAGCAGCATCGACGCGGACACCGAGGAGGCCATTCTGAAATCCCTGCGCGGGTCCATGCGGGGACGCACGACGCTGCTCGTGAGCCATCGCGTCGCCCCCCTGATGGACGCCGATCTGATCGTGGTCCTCAGCGACGGCCGGATCGCGGAGGCCGGAGATCCCCGCTCCCTGCTCCGCCGCGATGACGGGCTCTTCGGCCGGATGGTCCGCCAGCAGAGGATCGAGAGCGAGCTGGAGGCGATGTGAGCGGGCCGATGCACGACGACGAGGTGGTGGGGAAAGCGTACGACGCCCGGCTGGTACGCCGCGTCCTCCCGTGGCTCCGTCCGCACGTCTCGCTGATCGCCTCCTCGGTCCTCCTGGTGTTCATCCTCATGGCGGCCGGGCTGGTGCAGCCGCTCCTGCTGCGCACGCTGATCGACGACCACCTGGTGCCGCGCCGGGCGGAGGGCGTGTGGATCGTGATCGTCCTGTTCGCCCTCGCCTTCGCGATCGAGATGGCGGTGCGGTACGGGCATCTCTACCTCACCGAGCTCACGGGCCAGAAGATCGTCCTCGCTCTCCGGACGCGCGTCTTCTCCCACCTGCAGCGTCTCGATTCGTCCTTCTTCGACGCGCACCCCGTCGGCCGCCTCATGTCGAGGGTGACGACCGACATCGAGGCGCTCGCGGACCTCTTCTCCACCGGGGTCGTCACGCTCCTCGGGGACAGCCTGCAGCTGATCGCCATCGTCGGGATCCTGCTGTGGCTCGACTGGCGTCTGGCCCTCGTGACCCTCACCGTCGTGCCGATCCTGTTTCTGCTCTCGGCGCTCTTCCGCGGTCGCATCCGCCACGCGTACCGGGAGGTGCGCCGCCGCATCGCCCTGATCAACGCCTCGCTGCAGGAAGCGCTCTCGGGGATGCTCCTCGTCCAGCTCTTCCGGGGAGAAAAGCGCCAGAGCGAGGAGTTCGTCGCGCTCAACCGCGATCACCGAGACTCCGAGTTGCAGTCGGTCGTGTACGAGTCCTCGTTCTCGGCGGTCGTCGAGCTCGTCTCCCACTTCGCCATCGCGCTCATCGCCTGGCACGGAGGTCTGCGACACCTCTTCGACTCCGACGCCCTCACGTTCGGCACGCTGGCCGCCTTCCTCGAGTACGCGGCGCGCTTCTTCAGGCCCATCCGGGAGCTGTCGGGCTTCTACGCCGTCATGCAGGCCGCGATGGCTTCGCTCGAGAGGGTCTTCCAGCTGCTCGATGCCCGTCCCTCGATCGTCGATCCCCCTGTGCCCGTCGATCACGGAGCGATCCGCGGGAGCGTCGAGTTCGACGGGGTCCAGTTCCACTACCATCCCGGCGAGCCGGTGCTGCAGGGCGTCTCGTTCCGGCTCGCGCCGGGCGAGCACGTCGCCGTGGTCGGCGCCACCGGCGCCGGCAAGACGACGCTGAGCAAGCTCCTCATCCGCCTCTACGATCCGGTCGGGGGCGCGATCCGGGTGGATGGCGTCGACCTGAGAGCCGTTCCGCTCCGTCGGGTCCGCACCCAAGTCGGCGTCGTCATGCAGGATCACGTGCTGGTCAGCGGCAGCGTGCGCGACAATATCGCGTTCGGCGACGACGGCATGCCGGACGAGCGCATCCATGAGGCCGCGCGCCTGGTGCACGCCGACGACTTTATCCGGCGCTTCCCGGCCGGATACGACGAGCCGATCCGCGAGCGCGGCGGCAATCTGTCAGTCGGCCAGAAGCAGCTGATCTCGTTCGCCCGGGCCCTCGCCTGCGATCCCGCCATTCTGATCCTGGACGAGGCCACCTCGAGCGTCGACACGGAGACCGAGGCGCTCATTCAGGACGCTCTCGGCCGTCTCCTCCGTGGGCGCACATCCTTGATCATCGCCCACCGCCTCTCGACGATCGTCGGATCGGACCGCATCCTCGTGCTCCACCACGGTCGTCTGGTGGAGGAGGGGCGGCACGAGGAT
Organism: Candidatus Polarisedimenticolia bacterium; assembly: GCA_041580375.1. GTDB lineage: Bacteria > Acidobacteriota > Polarisedimenticolia > Gp22-AA2 > Gp22-AA2 > JAPUIN01. The sequence goes on along the minus strand of JBFGDZ010000028.1, from coordinate 14,597 downwards.
CTTCTCGCCCGGCGGGGCATCTACTACCGGCTGCACGAACTCCAGTTCGGCCTTCAGGAGACGGCGCCGGACGACGACGGCGGCCGGCCGCGGAACGGCTCCGCCTGATCCGCCGCCTCAGAACGGGAGGTCCGTCAGGTATCCCGGCCCGACGCGCATGAGGTGCGTGATGGACGGCGGCAGGGAGTAGTAGAGCACGGAGGAGGCGAGGGCGTGGGAGGCTCCCAGCGCGAAGAGATTGGGGCGGCGCCGGAAGAGCACGCACCAGCAGTAGCCGGCTCCGAACGTGACGGCGGTGAGGAACGGATTCGGCAGATGAAGCGCCGCGAAGATCCCGGCGCAGATCACGGCGTGACCGGTCGGATGCTGAAAGACCGGGGCGAGCCTCCGCCCGAAGAGGCACTGCAGGCCGTACTGCTGGAACAGAGCCCAGGGGTAGACGCTGATGAATGTCATGATCAGGCGGCCGGTGTTGATCGATCGTCCGCCCTCCATGAAGCGCCCGATCGCAAACGCCAGGAGCAGCGCCGGCACGACGACGAGGATCGCCTCCGCGAGCGACTCCTTCAGGTTGTCGAACCGGATGCCCAGGTCGGCGAGGGTCTCGCCGTGGAACAGGTGCGAGGCCAGCGCGCAGAGCATGAAGAGGGAGAAGGCGGGCCACATGTGCCGCGACGAGATCGGCTGGACGATCCAGATGGCCGTGAGGAGGAACGCGAGAAAGAAGAGCGCCTCGACGCCGGAGACGATCGGCCAGTCCGCCGCGGATCGCCAGCCGGACCGGCGCGGCCCGGCCGGCGGGGCCGCGTCCGGATCGTCGCTCCGGATCGAAGGTCGCTCCTGCATCTCTCCTCCCATCAGAAGAACATCGACCAGGTCACGTCCACGAGGGCGTGTGTGACGGCCGCGGCGGAGATTCTCCTCGTCTTGAGGTAGACCCACCCGTACGCCAGGCCGGCCAGCGTCGCCAGCAGCGCATAGCGCCAGTCCGGCACGGGCCCGTTGTTCAGATGCGCGATCCCGAACAGCACGGAACAGAGCAGGAGGGCGGCGAGCGCCCGGCCCGTGAGGCGCTCCAGGAAGTTCTGCAGGAACCCGCGAAAGAGCGTCTCCTCCGGGATCCCGGTGAAGAAATAGATGCCGCAGGCGGCCAGGATGACCTCCAGGATGCGCGGCAGATCGTCCCGCGGCTCCAGGAACCCGGTCATGAGCCCCAGGGGGATCCCGACCGCCGCGAACAGGGCGAAGGCCCCCGCGGCCCGGGGGAGATCGCCCGCTCTCGCCACGAGGGAGTATCCCGCCCCCTCGAAGCGCCTCACCACCAGCATCAGAAAGAGCAGCAGATCGAGACCGAGCACCGCCCCGAGGATCCGTCCCGTCCCCTCAATCGGCCACGGAAACGCCGGCGCCAGCCAGCGGAACTCCAGGGGCAGCCAGATCAGGAGCGTCACCAGGAGATCGCCCCCCAGGCGTTTCCGGGTCCCGGCCAGAAGCCCCGCCGCCGTCGGGAGGGCGACGTAGGCCAGCATCAGAGCCAACCCGGACGTGGGCCGCCCCCCAACGAGGGCCCAGTAGAGAAGATAGGGGCCGAGATGCGCCGCGGCAATCGCGGCGGTCAGGCCGGGGCGGCCCTCCGTGACACGGCGGAGGCGGGCGACGACACTGTCCAGAGAGAGCGCCACGAGCGGCACCAGCAGAAACGCGAGCGCCGCGACGGACACGGCCAGGGAGGACCGATCGACGTTCGGGCCCGCCCGGACGGCCAGGTAGCCGAGGGCGATCCCCAGGGCCGCGATCACGACGAGAAGCGCCGGGGCGGGTCCGATGCGGGCGCGCCCGCTCACCATCGAGCGATCCGCGGCCGGATTCCGCACCACCGATACCGCTTCAGATCGACGGCGCCCCCGGTCGAGACGCGCACCCCTTCGCGACGCAGGAGCGTCGCCTGGCCGCGCTCAGCGAGCCCTTCCGGCCCGCCCCGGGGGCTGATCCTCCCCTGCGCATTGATCACCCTGTGCCAGGGGACGCTATGCCCCGCCACCCTGTGATCGTCCGGCAGGGCCCTCATCGCCCAGCCGACCGTGCGCGCGCCCCGGGACAGGCCGGCCATCCGGGCCACCTGTCCATAGGTCACGACGCGGCCGCGCGGAACGCGCGAGACGATCGCCCAGATCCCCTCGAACGTGCTGGAGGGAGGCGAGGATCGGGCTCTGGGGCTGATCATCATGAGCGGGGTCGGCCGTCTTCTCGTCATCGCGGTCTTCGCGGGCCGCGCGTGCGAGCCGCGGGAGGGGGACGCTCTCCCTCTCAGAAGGCTTGCACCTGCTCCAGGTATCCCCGGTGGTTGCGGGCCGTCTCCTTCATCGAATCGCCGCCGAACTTCTCCAGGAACGCCTCCGCCAGGACGATGGCGGTCATCCCCTCCCCGACCACGCCCGCGGCCGCGATGGCGGAGACGTCGGTCCGCTCAACCTGCGCCTGGAACGGCTCCTTCGATTTCAGATCGACGCTGTGCAGCGCCCTGGGAAGGGTCGAAAGGGGCTTGACGTAGACGCGGACGCGGATCTCCTCGCCGTTGGTCATCCCCCCCTCGAGCCCGCCGGCGTGGTTCGTCTTGCGATAGAAACGGCGGCTGGAATCGTCGTAGTAGATCTGATCCTGGAACTCCGATCCGCTGGCGGACGCGGCCTCGACGCCGTCTCCGATCGACACCGCCTTGACCGACTGGATGGAACACAGGGCCGCGGCGAGGCGGGCGTTCAGACGCAGGTCCCAATGGCGGTGGCTGCCGAGGCCCGGGGGAACCCCGCGCGCCACGACCTGGAAGGCGCCGCCGATCGAGTCGCCCTTCTTCTTCGCGCCGTCGATGAGCTGGATCATCCGATTCTCGAGGGAGCCGTCGGCGCACCTCAGCGGGCTCCCCTCGGCGCCGCGGATCTCCTCCCACGATATGTCCGCCTCCGGCGGATAGCACACGTTCCCGAGGGCGATGGTGTGGCTCGCGACCTCCACGTCGAACCGCGCGAGGAACGTCTTGCAGATCGCCCCGACCGCCACCCTCGCGGTGGTCTCGCGCGCCGACGCCCGCTCGAGGATGTCCCGGGCATCCTCGACGTCGTGCTTGAGCGCACCCGCGAGATCGGCGTGGCCGGGCCGCGGGCGCGTCACGCGCCTCCTCTCGGAATCGGTCAGCTCGATGGGATCCACCGACATCGGCTTGCTCCAGTTGGCCCAGTCGCGATTGGCGATCATGAGCGCGATCGGACTCCCCAGGGTGCGGCCGAGCCGAACACCCGACAGAATCTCGGCCCGATCGCGCTCGATCTTCATCCGCCCGCCGCGACCGTAGCCGTGCTGGCGCCGTTTCAGCTCCGAATCGATCGCCTCCCGTGCCAGGAGCAGCCCCGAGGGAATGCCGTCGAGGATGGCGATCAACGCCTGGCCGTGCGATTCTCCGGCCGTCAGGAATCGGAGCATGCGGAGTGTCCTCGTGCGATTGGGCCCGTCCCAGGAGCCTGTCCGGGCGTTGCGGGATTATGCGCGAGCGCTCGCTGGACTGTCAACGCGACGGGCCGCCTTCATGCTTGATCCGGAGCGCATGCCTGTGTAGAGTGGGCTGCCTGCGGGGGATATCCCGGCGTGGAGATCCTGACAGCCAGGCAGATGCGGTCGATCGACCGGCGCGCCGTGGGCCGGTTCGGCGTTCCCGAGATCGTCCTGATGGAGAACGCCGGCATCCAGCTCCTCGGGTTCCTCCGGGAGAGCTTTCCCGATCTGGCGCTGCGGCGGATTCTCCTGCTGTGCGGCCACGGCAACAACGGCGGCGACGCCTTCGTCCTGGCGCGACACCTGACGAACCGCGGTATTTCGTTCGGGATCGTGCTGTTCGGCCGTGCCTCCGCGGTGCGGGGCAGCGCGGGCAGGAACCTCAGGGCCCTCCGTCGCCTGGGCGTGGAGCCGATCGAGGTGCGCACGAAGACCGCCTGGGCGCGTGCCCGCCGCCTCCTCGATTCGAGCGACCTCGTGGTGGACGGCATTCTGGGCACGGGCCTGTCGCGCCCCGTCGAGGGGCTTCTGGCGCGCGTCTTCGCCGACGTCAATGACGCGGATTCGGACGTGGTGGCGATCGACATCCCGTCCGGCCTCTCGGGCGACTCCGCCGGGGTGCCGGGACCCTGTATCGAGGCGGACCACACCGTGACCTTCGCCCGGCCCAAGTGGCCGCACGTCTTCCCCCCGGCGGAGGCGATGTGCGGGCGGCTGCACGTGGCCGATATCTCGATCCCGCCGGCCGCGGTGGAGGCGGAGCGAGTGGGGCTTCATTTGATGCACGAGTCGGATCTCCTGGCCCACCTGCCGGTCCGCAGGGCCGACAGTCACAAGGGGACGTTCGGCCACGTCCTGGTGGTCGCCGGATCGCGGGGCAAGGGCGGTGCCGCGCGGATGGCCGCCCTGGGGGCCCTGCGCGCCGGGTGCGGGCTGGTCACGGCGGCCGTCCCGGAGGGGATCCAGGCGGGATTCGCGGGCAGGGCGATGGAGGTGATGACGGAGGTGCTCGGGGAGACCCCGGACGGATCGATCGATCCCGGGTCGCTCGACCGCATCCTGCGTCTGATCAAGGGGAAGAGGGCCGTGGCGATCGGCCCGGGATTGACGTCGCACCCCGGTACGGAGAAACTGATCCGGGCTCTGGTGCCCCGGGTTCCGGTCCCGGTCGTCCTGGACGCCGACGGGCTCAACGCGTTCGCGGGGGCGGCCCGTGCCCTCTCGGGCCGCGCGCGCCCCCTCGTCCTGACCCCCCATCCGGGCGAGATGGCCCGCCTGACGGGGTCGAGCGCGCACGAGGTCCAGTCCCGGAGGGTCGAGATCGCGCGCGATTTCGCACGGCGCAGGCACTGCCATCTGGTCCTGAAGGGGCATCGCAGCCTGGTCGCCACCCCCTCGGGGGACGTATTCGTCAATCCGACCGGCAACCCGGGCATGGCGACCGGAGGGTCGGGCGACGTCCTGACCGGAATCCTGGCCGGCCTGATCGCCCAGGGCATCGAGGTCGGCCCCGCAGTCCGGCTCGGCGTCTATCTGCACGGTCTGGCCGGCGACATCGCGGCATCGCGGGTGGGTGAGGCTTCCCTGATGGCGCGGGACATTCTGGCCCGGGTGCCGGCCGCCTTCGCGGTGATGCGGGGAGCCGGGGCGAGGCGTGAATTGACACGGAGGAGCGCATGAACGAGGACGGCGGAGTCGTCGGACCCCGGAACGCCGGATTGGACCGGCCGATCACATACGGTCGGGTCCGCCCGGTTCCCCACCGGACCCCGCGCCCGGCCGTGGCCCGCGTGGTCATCCGGCCCGCGCGGCCCGACGACCTGGACGAGGCGACGCTGCTCGAGCGCCGCGTCTGGGGTCGTCTGGCCGCCCCCTTGAAGGAGCTTCAGAGACGGTTGTTCGCCCTTCCCGAGTCGTTTTTGCTGGCCGAGCTTCATCGCGTGGGGCGAGGTCCCCGGATCGTCGCGATGACCAATGGCCTTCTGTGGACGAGGGAGTTCCCCCGGTCATACCTGCAGTACGAGAAGATCCTGGCCTCCGCCTCGCACAATCCGAGGGGCGACGTGCTGTACATCGCATCGATCGGGGTCGACGGGGCGCTTCGCGGCCGCAACATCGGCCTCCGCCTCTTGAAGGAGGCGATCGAGGTCGCCCGGCGGCGCCACCTCAAGGTGGTGCGCGCCGTCGCCAATCATCGCAGCCGGTCGCTCTTCGGGCGTGCCGGCTTCGAGCTGATCCGGCCTCTCCCGCGCCTCTATCGTCAGCACCGGGATCTCATGCCGCGTCCGGTCCTGATGGAGCTCTCGCTCCACTAGGAGTGTGTTCCCGTCTTCCGCGGGGCGGCGCGCATGAACGAGCGGACCGTCGTCACTCACAGCGAGTCGGAGACGCGGCTTCTCGGCGAGTCGATCGCCGCCGGGCTCGCTCCGGGCGACGTCGTCATCCTCATCGGCGAGCTCGGACTCGGCAAGACCGTCCTCGCCCGCGGCATCGCCCGGGGGCTGGGCGTCGATCCCGAGGAGGTGCACTCGCCGACGTTCACCCTGGTCAATCAGTACCGCGGCCGCGTGCCGGTCCATCACGTCGACCTGTACCGCATCGACCGTGAGTCGGATCTCGATGAGCTGGGGCTGGAGGAGATCCTGGGGGGCGAGGGCATCGCGGTGGTCGAGTGGGGCGAGCGGCTGGGCCCCTACCGCGTCGGGTCCTGCGTGGAGGTGAGATTTCAGGATCGGGGGGGAGACGAGCGGGCGATCCTCATTCGCGACCGGCGTCACTCGATCCGGTAATTCGGCGCCTCCTTGGTGATCACGACGTCGTGGGCGTGGCTCTCCTTGAGCCCGGCCGCGCTGACCCGCACGAAGCGTCCCTCGCGCGCGAGGGTTTCCACGTCGGCCGCCCCGCAGTACCCCATGCCCGCACGGAGGCCCCCGACCAGCTGCGGGATGAGGACCTGGACGCTCCCCTTGTAGGGGACCATCCCTTCGATGCCCTCCGGCACGAGCTTCTCCTCCCCCGCCTCGGCGCTCTGGAAGTAGCGATCGGCGCTCCCGGACGTCATCGCTCCGAGCGATCCCATGCCGCGGTAGGCCTTGAAGGTGCGTCCCTGGTAGAGGATCGTCTCGCCGGGCGATTCTTCCGTTCCGGCGAGCAGCGATCCGATCATGACCGACGAGGCGCCCGCCGCCAGGGCCTTGGTGATGTCTCCCGAGAACTTGACGCCTCCGTCGGCTATCACCGGCACGCCGTGGCGCGTCGCCGCCCGCGAGCAGCGCGCGATTGCCGAGACCTGAGGCATGCCGACGCCGGTCACGACGCGCGTCGTGCAGATCGAACCCGGTCCCATGCCGACCTTCACCGCGTCCACGCCCAGACGGATCAGATCCTCGGTCGCCTGCTCGGTGGCGACGTTGCCCGCCACGAGGTCCAGATCCGGGAAGGTCCTCTTGAGCTGGCGGACCGTCTCCAGCACGCCGGCCGTGTGACCGTGGGCCGTGTCGACGACCAGGAGATCGACCCGCGCATCCACGAGCGCTCGCGCGCGGTCGGCCGTCTCCGCCCCCACGCCCACGGCCGCGCCGACCCGCAGGCGCCCGAGCGCGTCCTTGCACGCGTTCGGGTACTTGATCATCTTCTGGATGTCCTTCACGGTGATCAGGCCCTTCAGGTGATACTCGCGGTCCACGACGAGGAGCTTCTCGATCTTGTGCTCGTGGAGGATCGCCTTGGCCTGCTCCAGGGTCGTCCCGACCGGCACGGTGACGAGGTTCTTCTTCGTCATGACCTCCGAGACGGTCAGGTCCGTCCGCGTCTCGAAGCGCAGATCCCGGTTCGTGAGGATCCCCAGCAGGCGGCCCGACGGCTCCGTGATCGGCACGCCCGAGATCTTGTATTTGCTCATCAGGTCGAGGGCCTCGAAGATCTTCTGATCGGGCCGCATGGTGATCGGGTCCACGATCATGCCGCTCTCCGATCGCTTCACCTTGTCGACCTCCTCCGCCTGCGCCTCGACCGACAGATTCTTGTGGATGACGTCGACGCCGCCCTGCTGCGCCATCGCGATCGCCAATCGGGACTCGGTGACCGTGTCCATGGCTGCGGAGAGGAGCGGGATGTTGAGCCGGATGTTCCGTGTGAGCCGCGTCGCCACATCGACCCGCGCCGGCACGACCTCCGACCGGGCCGGCACGAGCAGCACGTCGTCGAACGTCAGGGCTTCGGGTATGGGTCCGTCCAGCACGTCTCAGGCCTCCTTGCGTGTCGCGATCACGAGACGCGCACGCCGTGCGGCGCCGCGGAACGGGCCGGTGTCCCGCTCCCCTCCTGCGAGCCGTGGCACTTCTTGTACTTCTTGCCCGATCCGCAGGGACAGGGCTCGTTGCGCCCCACCCGGGCCGCGCTGCGCTGCGCGGGGCGCGGCGCCTCCTTCGCGGGCGCGGAATAGACCAGGTCACGCTGGCGGCGCCGGCGCATCTCGCGCTGGCGGTCCTCGACGACCGGATCGATCCGCCACAGGTTCGTGATGATCTCGTCCTCGATCCGCTCCTTCATCAGTCCGAACATGGAGAAGGATTCCTTCTTGTACTCCGTGAGCGGATCCCGCTGGCCGTAGCCGCGGAGACCGATCCCCTCCTTGAGGTGATCCATGGCCAGGAGATGATCCTTCCAGGCCGTGTCGATCACGTACAGCATGATCGTCCTCTCGTGCTGCCGCATGACCTCGGGCCCGATCGTGGCTTCCTTCTCCTCGTAGAGCGACACGATGCGCGTCCACAGCGTCTCGCGCAGATCCGGATGGTTGATCGTCGACCAGTCGATTCCGAGCGTCTGGATGTCGACCCCGAAGAAACGCAAAAGGCCGTTGCGCAGATCGTCCGCGCGCCAGTCCTCGGGATCCGCGTCGGCGCTGCAGCTCGCGTCCAGCAGGAAGTCGAACAGATCCTCCGCCTTCTTCAGCAGGAACTCCTTCTGACCCTTGCCCTCGAGGAGCTCGCGTCGGAGGCCGTAGATCTCGGTCCGCTGCTTGTTGTTGACGTCGTCGTACTCGAGCAGGTGCTTCCGGATCTCGAAGTTGCGCGCCTCGACCTGCTTCTGCGCCCGTTCGATCGCCCGCGTCACCATGCGGTGCTCGATCGGGACGCCCTCCTCCATCCCGAGCCGCTGCATGAGCCCGGAGATTCGGTCGGACCCGAAGATCCGCATCAGGTCGTCCTGGAGCGACAGATAGAAGCGGGACGATCCCGGATCCCCCTGGCGGCCCGCGCGGCCGCGCAGCTGATTGTCGATGCGCCGCGCTTCGTGGCGCTCCGTTCCCAGGATGTGCAGGCCGCCCGCGGCCACGACCGCGTCGTGCTCCTCGGCGGTCTGGCCGCGGAATCGCTCGAGCGCCCCCTTCCAGACCTCCGCACCCGCGCCCTGGGGCTCGATCCCCTCCTCGGCGAGCGCCCGCCTGGCCAGATATTCGGGATTGCCCCCGAGCAGGATGTCGGTGCCGCGCCCGGCCATGTTCGTGGCGATCGTGACGGCGCCCCGGCGGCCCGCCTGCGCGACGATCTCCGCCTCGCGCTCGTGATACTTGGCGTTCAGCACGACGTGCGGGATCCGCTTCTTCTTGAGGAGTTCGCTCAGGTGCTCCGATTTTTCGATCGAGATCGTGCCGACGAGCACCGGCTGCCCCTTCTGGTGCAGCTCCTGGATTTCCTCGACCACCGCTTCGAATTTCTCCGGCTCCGTCCTGTAGACGACGTCGGGATACTCCAGGCGCACGAGCGGCTGGTTGGTCGGAACGACCATCACCTCGAGCTTGTAGATCTTGTCGAACTCCACGGCCTCGGTGTCGGCCGTGCCGGTCATTCCCGCGAGCTTGCCGTACATCCGGAAGTAGTTCTGGAACGTGATGGTGGCGAGCGTCTGGTTCTCCTGCTGGATCCGGACCTTCTCCTTGGCCTCGACCGCCTGGTGCAGTCCGTCGCTCCAGCGGCGGCCCGGCATCAGCCTCCCCGTGAACTCATCGACGATGATCACCTGCCCGTCCCGCACGACGTAGTCGACGTCCCGCTTGAACAGCACGTGGGCGCGGAGGGCCTGGTTCACGGCGTGGTTCAGCTCCATGTTCGACATCTCGTACAGATTCTGGACGCCGAGCGCCTTCTCCGCCTTCTCCACGCCCTCCTCCGTCAGGGCGACGGTGCGCGCCTTCTCGTCCACCGTGTAGTCGACCTCGCGCTTGTGCCGGGGGATGATGGCGTTGGCGCGCGCGTACAGCTCGGTCGATTCCTCCGAGGGGCCGGAGATGATGAGCGGCGTGCGCGCCTCGTCGATCAGAATCGAGTCGACCTCGTCGACGATGCCGAAGTGATGGCCGCGCTGAACCATGGAGCCGAGCGAGTACTTCATGTTGTCGCGCAGGTAGTCGAACCCGAACTCGTTGTTGGTGCCGTAGGTGACGTCGGCCCCGTACGCCTGCTGGCGCTCCGCGTCGCCCATGTCGTGCTGGATCGTCCCGACGGTGAGACCGAGGGCCTCGTACACCGGCCCCATCCAGGCGGCGTCCCGGCGGGCCAGGTAATCGTTCACCGTCACGACGTGGACGCCCTTCCCGGTGAGCGCGTTGAGAAACACGGGCAGCGTGGCGACGAGCGTCTTCCCCTCGCCCGTCTTCATTTCGGCGATCTTGCCCTGATGCAGGACCATGCCCCCGATGAGCTGAACGTCGAAGTGGCGCATGTTGACCGTGCGCCGGGCGGCCTCACGGCACAGGGCGAACGCCTCATTGAGCACCTCATCGAGACTCGCCCCCTGCTGCACCCTGACCCGCAGCTCCCCCGCGCGCGAGCGGATCCCGTCGTCGTCGAGTGCGCGGACGTCCGGCTCCAGCGCGTTGATGAGGGCGACCCGCGGCTGGAGCTTCCTGAGCTCGCGCTCGTTCTTCGTTCCGACGATGGATTTGAGGATGGAATCAATCAGCATCGGTGTGGATTCCCCGCCCGCCGGCCTCGTGGACGCCGACGCACCGGTGAAGGAATGTCGTGGGAACCCGGCCGGGGTTTTCGGAACCCGGCACGGGTTGTCCGGCCCCGCAAGCGGCTCACGCTCGGCCCGGCGGAATCGTCGTAACTATAGCAAGACTCAGCGGAAAGTCAAGTTCGGAGAGATGCGAGGCCGCGTCAGAAGCTGCGGTATTCCTCGAGGATGTATTTCACGGGGTCGACGTGGCGCCGGTGCACCAGAACTTCGTAATGCAGATGAGGGCCGGTGCTGCGGCCCGTCGAGCCGACCTGGCCGATCACCTGGCCGCGCTTCACCCGCTGCCCCACGCGCACCTTGGCCGATGCCAGATGCCCGTAGCGGGTGACCAGACCGTAACCGTGCGAGACGACGATCGAGGTCCCGAAGCCGCCGGCGGGGCCCGCCTTGGTGACGATGCCGTCGGCCGGCGACACGACTTTGGTTCCCAGGGGCGCGACGATGTCGAGCCCCTGGTGGAAATCGCGCATCCCGGTGAACGGATCGCGCCTCCAGCCGTAACCGTTACCGAGCAGGCCGCGGACCGGATAGATGCTCGGGGTGGACGACAGCAGCAGGGCCTGCTTCTGGAACGCCATGTCGAGGACGCGGAAGGAGTCCTGAAGCGCGCCCGAACGCTCCCTCAGCGTGTTGATCTCCGCCTCGAAGATGGGGCGCGACGCGTTCGGGGACATGCCCTTCAGATCCAGCGAGCTCCCGCCCGCACCCATCTGCTGCGTCTCGATCCCCTCGACGCCGACCATCATCGCCAGCTTCGTGGCCTGCGTCTCGAACTCGGAGAGCTTCCCCCGCAGCTCCTCCAGCGAGGCGTCGATGGTCTGGTTCACCTGCTTGAGCTCGGCGTTCTCCTGCGTCAGGCGCTGGACGCTGGTGCGCAGCCGGCTCGACTCGAGCAGGAAGTGCGGCAGCATGAGCCCGGCCAGGAAGATCCCGGCGAGGAAGCAGCCGCTGACGATGAGGAATCGCTTGGAGATCCGCAGGCGGCGGAACTTCGCCGTCGCATGCGGGACGACCATGATCGTGTAGAACTTTCTGGCCATCTGCGAACTCCGCGCTTGGATCCTTCGGTTCAGTTTTCGGGAAGCCGCGGGATGCTAGCACCCGCCTACCCCCGAGTCAAGAACCCCGATTCGGCCGGGCCGCCACCACATCTCGGCCCCTATCGGCCCTCCCCTACAATATATTGAGAACCCGTCGTTCTCAAGCGCCGGAATCAGGCGTCGTGCGATCTCCCGCGTATATGCATTTTTCCAAAAAAGGCATATAAGTCACTCATTCTGCATATCCATACGCGAATTTAGGGTCCGCCGGCGGGGGAGTCAAGGCTGGATGGCAAAATCGTAACCGGGGATCGGCGATCGGGGCCGCCCCGCCTTGTCGACCTCCCGGAGCATCGCTTACAGTGGCCCCGATGGTGAAGCCTTGCGATCTCGACGCCGGTGAGCGCGCCGGACAGTTCCTGTGGATCGGATTCGAAGGCACCGAGGCGTCGCCTCCCCTCCTCCGCTTCCTGCGTCGCATCGGCCCGGGCGGGATCATTCTGTTCGGGCGCAACATCGAGAGCCCGCGGCAGGTCCGCGACCTCACCGACGCCCTGCACGGCGCCCTCCGGATCCCGCCGTTCATCGCGCTCGACCAGGAGGGCGGGCGGGTCAACCGGCTGATGACGATCCTGGGCCCCTCGCCGGCCGCCTTCGATCTCGCTTCCCTCCCGGGCGCCTCGGCGGCGCTCCGCAGGCACGCGACCGCCACGTGCAGGGCGCTGCGTTCCCTCGGTTTCAACGTGAACTTCTCGCCGGTCCTCGATCTGTCGGGACGCGAGAGCGTCAACGGGATCGGCGATCGCGCCCTCGGCGAGGATCCCGAGCGCGTCACGACGCTGGCGCGCGTCGTGATTCAGGCCATGTCGGCGGCGGGGGTCCTGCCGGTGGGCAAGCACTTCCCCGGTCTCGGAGCCGCGCTCGCCGACACGCATCAGGACCTGCCCTCCATCCCGCTGTCCCGAACCCGTCTGTGGTCCGATCACCTTCTTCCCTACCGCCGTCTGCGGTCGCGACTGCCGATGATCATGGTGGGACACGCCCACTACCCCGCCCTCCAGGGTCCCCGCCCGATGGCCGCCTCCCTGTCGAGGCGCGTCGTGCACGATCTGCTGCGCGTGCGCATCGGATTCCGCGGTCTCATCCTGACGGACGATCTGGAGATGGGGGCGATCGATTCGAGCATCGACGACGGCGGCCTGGCGCTGGCCTCGTTCGACGCCGGCAGCGACGGCTTGATGTTCTGCCGGTCGGCCGAGCGGATCGGGCGCGCGCACGAAGCCCTGGCGCGCTCCCTCGAGGACGGGGGCATCGGCCCGGCCCGCGCCCGCGCGTCGCTCACGCGCATTCTCGCGATGAAGAGGAAGCACCTGGGCGGGCGGCGGGGACGTTATTCGGAGGGGAGCCTCGCCTTCGCGCGACGGACGCTCGCCGCGCTCGGCGCGCCCGCTGCGACGGGCCTCGATCCGACGGCTCGCGCCTGAGAGCCGGATCGTCCTCGCTTCAGTCGATGGTCCTGCCGGTCAGCTTGCGGAAGATGTCGAGATAGCGCTCCCGCGTGCCCCGGACGATCGCCTCGGGAAGCTCAGGCGCGGGGGGATTCTTGTCCCAGCCGCTCGACTCCAGATGGTCGCGCACGTATTGCTTGTCGAACGATCGCTGCGCGCCGCCCGGACGGTATTCGGCCGCCGGCCAGAAGCGCGAGGAATCGGGAGTCAGGACCTCGTCGGCGAGCACGAGCTCGCCCCCGTCCAGCCCGAACTCGAGCTTGGTGTCGGCGATGATGATGCCGCGCGACTCGGCGTGCTCGCACGCCCTGCGGTAGATCGAGAGCGTCAGATCGCGGGCTCTGACGGCCACGTCCTTGCCCACGAGCTCGATCATACGCGAGAAGGGAATGTTCTCGTCGTGCCCGGTGGTCGCCTTCGTGGCGGGCGTGAAGATCGGCTCGGGCAGCCGATCCGCCTCCCTGAGCCCCGCGGGGAGGCCGATGCCGCAGACGCGCCCCGTCCGACCGTATTCCTTGAACCCGGACCCGGCGAGGTATCCGCGCGCCACGCACTCCACGGGAAGCATCTGGAGCCGGCGCACGATCACGGACCGTCCCCGGAGCGTCTCGGCGTGCGGCCGGAGAACCGCGGGGAACCGATCGGTGCGATGCTCCCGCAGGTGGTTCGGCACGAGATCCTTCACGAGGTCGAACCAGAAGATCGACAACTGATTGAGCACCTTGCCTTTGTCGGGGATCGCGTTCGGAAGGATGCAGTCGAACGCCGAGATCCGGTCCGTGGACACGATGAGCAGGGAGTCGTCCAGCTCGTAGTTGTCCCGGACCTTGCCGCGCCCGACGAGTCTCACGCCCGGCAGATCGGTTTTCATCACGGGGGCCGTCATCGGTCTCCACCTCAACGAGGTCCTTGAATCGAAGGCCCGGATACTAGGACGGCCGGACGGACGATGTCAATCCGCCCGGCGCGGCCGCCGGGCTCTCAGTGCAGGATCCGGACCTCCCGCACGCCCTCGATGCGCCACAGATCGCCGATGAACCGCTTGTGATGGGGATGGACGTCGCAGGCGGGAATGGTGAGCAGCATGTGCTTTCCAACGTGCCTGAGGTGGAGCGTCTCGATCGGCCGCCCGATGGTCTTCAGCACCTGATCGATCTCGCGGCGCGTCCGTCCCTCGCTGTCCTCGAACGTGACCTGGCAGTCGGCGAAGATGCACTTGCCGAACACGCGGCGCTCCAGCAGGCCGAGCCCCACGAGAACCATGAGGACCAGCACCGTCGTCACCAGGCCGATGCCGCCGAAGCCCGCGCCGATCGCCATCCCGACCGCGGCGACGAGCCAGATCATCGCCGCCGAGGTCAGCCCCGTGATGCGTCCGCGCGACTGGATGATGGTGCCGGCGCCGAGGAAGCCGATGCCCGTCACGACCTGCGCCGCGATACGACCCGGATCGCCGGGCTGACCGGGCGCCACCATC
>JBFGDZ010000027.1:0-26136 GCA_041580375.1 Candidatus Polarisedimenticolia bacterium | reverse complement strand
GAGGACAGGTGCAGGTCGGATCGGGCGACATCGTGCACGGGCGACTCCGCGTCGGCGAGTGGACCGCGCTTGATCCCGTCGAGGGCGACCGTGAAGGGCTGGTGGCGCCGCTCAAGATCCACCGAGACGATCGAATGGCAGTAATCGCAGGTGATACCCTCGTGGCTGGCAGGGTCCTCGAGATCGAGATCGCCCGTCATGACCGCCACGGGCGCGTGGCATCGCAGACAGGTCTCCCTGGCCTGTCCCCGGGTCTGGACATAGGCTCTCATGTAGGAAGCCTGGAAGATCGGATCGGTCAGGGACGCGCTGTGCATCGATCGCTGCCACATGGCGTAGATCGCCTCGTGGCACTCGCCGCACACGGCGCTTCGGTTCAGCACGCCGGACTCGATCTCCCCGCCGCCGAAGGCGGCCCCCACGGACGCGAACCAGAGAACGAAAAGCGCCAGCATGAGAAGCATGTCGCCACCTCCCTCTGGCCGTCGGCCGACGAGCCCGATCACCACCTGGGAAATCACGCCACGCCGGCGTCTTCCGGGCACATCAAGCAATTTCAGTACCAGTCGGCGCGACGGCCGGACGGGGAGCCCGCGGGCCGCAAACGAAGGGAAACGGGCCGGACCGTGAGTGCCGAAGGCCGTTCGTCGTGGCTCCAATCGAAAAGGGGATTCAGGGGATCTGACAGATCCGTCAGTCGACCTGACATTTTGTCAGGAAGCGGAGTAACATCATTCGAATGAAAGCTCCCGACAGCAGGCGCATTCCTTTGCGGGATCGGCTCACGGTTCGCCTGACGGCCGGGGTGACCGCCGCCCTTCTGCTCATCGGCGTGCCGTTCCTTCTCGCTTTCCATCACCTGCTGCGCAGGCAGCAGATCGATGCCCTGTCGGAGGCGACGGCCGGACTGGGCCGCGTCACGGTGGAGGGCCTGCGGTCGGCGATGATCGCCGGTCAGCCGCACCTCCTCGATGAGGCGGTGCGCAATCTGTCGGAACAGGATGACGTGGAGCGCGTGATTCTGCTGGATCACCGGGGACGCGTGCGGGTCTCTTCGGACCGTTCCTACGAGGGACGGATCCTCGACAGACAACGTGACGAGACCTGCCTCGTCTGTCATCGGTCGCCCGATCGGCCGGCATCGAGCCGCGCGACCGTGACGACGGAGGATGGAGTCCGGGTGTTCCGTTCGGTCACCGCCGTGCCGAACGAGCCCCGTTGCCACGCCTGTCATGATGCGCAGGAGGCCACAAACGGGATCCTCCTGATGGACGTCGCCCTGAGCGCAGCCGACCGGCGTTTTTTCGCCGGCATCGGGAGCACCGTCGCCCTCGGTGCGGTCATGGTGCTGGTCACCATCGCGATCCTCGCCTGGCTCCTGAGGCGGATGGTGCACGGCCCCCTCCGGAACGTCGTGGCGGCCAGTCGGAAGATCGTGGGGGGCGATCTCGACGCGCGCGTCACCTCCTCGTCGCCGGGTGAATTCAGGGCTCTGGCCTCGCACGTGAACGAGATGACGGATCACCTCGCGCGCACTCTCCGCACGGTCGAGACCCAGCGCCGCGATCTCCAGACCATCCTGGACGCCATCGACGACGAGATCGTCGTGCTCGACCCCGAGCAGCGCGTCATCGCCGCCAACCGGGCGTTCCGGTCGGGCGTGGGCGGGGGCGGGGAGGAGCTCGCGGGGCGATTCTGCCGCGATGTGACGGAGTCGAAGTGGCCGTGCGCGTCCAGAGAGCCCGAGGGCTGCCCCGCGCGGAACGTGTTCAGGACCGGCCGGCTGCACAAGGGCATCGTGTCGCGAACGGGCTCAGACGGCCGGGAGCGGACCATGGAGATCCATGCGTCGCCGGTGCGCGGCCACGACGGACGGGTCGTTCATGCCGTCGAGGTGCGTCGGGACATCTCCGAACGCCGCGAGCTCGAGGCGACCCTGGTGCACTCGGAGAGGCTGGCCTCTCTGGGCCTTCTCGCCTCGGGACTGTCGCACGAGATCAACAATCCGCTCGGCGCCATCGCCGCTTCGGTGGAAGGCGTATTGCGGAGGTTGTCGGATCCGCCCGACCGATCGTCTCGAAACGGCGGCGCCCTCGAGCCCGTGCTGCGGCGGATCGCGCGCGAGGTCGACCGGGCGCGCCAAATCACGAACCGGCTGCTCCGGGTTGCGCGGCCGCCCGGAAGCGCGAGATCGCTCATCGACGTAAACCACGTCGTGGAGGAGATCCTCGCCATCCTGGCCCACGACATCGGCCGGGCAGGCGTGAGCGCGCGCCTCGAGCCGGGACGCCCGCTGCCGCCTCTCCGGGGCGACGAGTCCCGGCTCGCGCAGGTGATCATGAATCTGGCGCTGAACGCGGTGCAGGCGATGGACGGGAGGGGAGGACGGTTGATCGTCCGGACATCGGCGGCCGACGCGGGCATCGAGATCGAGGTCGAGGACTCGGGATGCGGGATCCCGCCGGATGTCGCCTCTCGCATCTACGAACCATTCTTCACGACGAAGCCGCCCGGTCAGGGAACCGGCCTGGGGCTCTTCATCGCCCACAGGATCGTGACGGAGATGGGCGGCGCGATCGCGGCGCGGAGCCGCCCTGGACAGGGAACGACGATGACGGTGCACCTTCCCGTCCGGCGCGTCGAGGGGAACGCGTGAAGGCCGGGGCCGGCGCCATCGACGTCCTGCTCGTCGACGATGACGACGCCTTCAGGGAAGCGCTGGCCGACGAGCTCGGGCACAGCGGGTTCGACGTGACGCCCGCGCGCGACGCCGAGTCGGCGCTGCGGATTTGCGAGGAGCGCACGTTCGGCGTGGCGGTTGTCGATCTCAACCTGCCCGGCCTGTCCGGAGAGGATCTGATCCGCGAGATTCGGGAGCGGTCCCCCTCGACCGAGGTGATCGTCCTCACCGGGCACGCCACCGTCGAGAACGCGGTCCGCACGCTCAAGACCGGCGCGTTCGACTTCCTGACGAAACCCTGCAACCTGGACGAGCTGGAGTCCCTGATCCGCAGAGCCCACGAGAAACGCTCCCTTCTGCGCGAGAACCGTCTGCTGCAACGCGAGCTCGCGAGGCACGATCGATTCCGCGAGTTCGTAGGGAAGAGCCCGGCGTTGCGCTCGGTCCTGGAGATCATCGGCAAGGTGTCTCTGACCCATTCGACCGCGCTCATCCAGGGCGAGAGCGGCGTGGGCAAGGAGCTGGCGGCCCGCGCCATTCACCGGAACAGTCCGCGCAGCCGCCAGCCGTTCATCGTCGTGGATTGCACGTCGCTCCAGGAGTCCCTGCTGCAGAGCGAGCTCTTCGGCCACGAGCGCGGGGCCTTCACCGGCGCGATCGCCCGGAAGCACGGACTCTTCGAGGTGGCCGACGGAGGGACGCTTTTTCTGGACGAGATCGGCGAGATCTCCATGCCCCTGCAGTCCCGGATTCTCCGCGTCCTCGATTCCGGGACATTCCGCCGCGTCGGGGGCGTCCATGATGTCCGTGTGGACGTGCGCGTGATCTGCGCCACCAATCGCGACCTGTATCGGATGGTGCAGGAGGAGCGGTTCCGCCAGGATCTCTACTACCGCATCAACGTCGTCAGCTTCACACTGCCGCCTCTGCGGGAGAGGAGCGCGGACATCCCGCTGCTGGCCAGGTACTTTGCCGACAACTCACCCGTGATTCGCAGAAATCCGGTTCGATTCTCGAAAGAGGCGCTGGCGGTCCTCCGATCCTACTCGTGGCCGGGAAACGTCCGGGAGCTGCACAACGTGGTCGAGCGCGCGCTCATCCTGGCAGACGGGTCGGAGGTGACGGTCGACGATCTTCCCGGCAATCTCCGCCATGAGAAGGGCGCCGGCGTGCGCGAGCTGATGCAGCGCCGTCCATCGCTCGAAATGCTGGAACGCGCGTACATCGATCACCTGCTCGAAGAATTCGGCGGGCACCGGGGCCGCGTCGCCGAGGTGCTCGGCATCAGCGACCGGACCCTGTATAGGAAGCTCAAGCACCTCCCGCCGACATCCCCGGAGCGGGATCACTGACATTCTGTCAGCCCCGCCCCGGGAGTCTCTCGCCGCACCGCTCGCGCCCTCTTCAGGCAAGACACCACCCGACAGGCACTTCCGGCGTATTTCACCAGTCCGGGGCGCCGCTGGAATCAACTTTGCTTGTCGATCCGTTCGGCCGGGTGATCGATACCCGGCGGCGACGAGTGGGGATGGCCTGTGACCCCCGTACGACGGCTTCTGATCGGAGCGATCGTGCTGTTCTCGGCGGCCTTCGGGTACGCCGTCGGGAGGGTTTTGTTCCGACCCTCCGAACGGATCGTCCAGCCGATCGCGTTCAGCCACGAGAAGCACGCGGGAGAGCTCGAGATCGAGTGCACGCTGTGCCACGAGTTCGCGGGGGAGGCGGCTCACGCCGGCCTGCCGTCGCTTGAGGTCTGCATGGGATGTCATGAGGAGGCGCAGACCGAAAGCGCCGAAGAGGAGAGGATCCGGAGCCTCGCGAAGGAGGGGGAGTACGACGTCTTCCGCAAGCTGTTCCGGTTGCCCGATCACGCCTTCTACACGCACAGGCGGCATGTGGAGGTGGCGGGACTGGAGTGCGCGACCTGCCACGGCGCGATCGCCGGCACGGCCGTCCCCCCCGAGAAGCCGTTGATCCGGATCACGATGGATACCTGCCTCGACTGCCACGAGCGCAGCGGAGTCCCGGCCGACTGCACGCGGTGTCACCGCTAACGGGGGATCAAGGGTGGGCGTCGACAGACGGGAGTTTCTGGCCAGCGTCGGCGGCTTGGGCCTCGGGCTCGGCCTGGGCGGGATCTCCCACTGGCTCCCGCTCGGCTCGCCCGAGGTGGGACCCGACTGGTCCCCCGGTCGCGAGGAGTTCATCCCGTCCACGTGCATGCTCTGTCCGGCCCACTGCGGAATCCGGGGCCGCGTGGTGGACGGCAAACTCGTCCGGATCGAGGGCAATCCGCTCCACCCGATCAACAGGGGCGGGCTCTGCCCGAAGGGGTACGCGGGCATCCAGCTCCTCTACCACCCGTCCCGGCTGACCGGCCCGATCGAGCGCACCGGACCGCCCGGGTCGAGTGAGTTCCGGCGGGTCTCCTGGGACCAGGCCCTGGGGCGCGTCGCGAAAGTCCTCGCAGATCTCCGATCCCGGGGAGAGGCGGCCTCCGTCGCGTGGCTCGCCGGCGACGTGTCCGGGATCATGGATGAGCTCCTGCGCAGATTCACGGGCGTTTACGGGACGCCCCACCTGCTGCGGGAGGACTACGCCGATGGCGCGGCACGCGTGATGAATCTGAGCCAGGGCATCGACGCCCCGCCCGCGTTCGATCTCGCGGCGTCCGATCTGGTGCTGTCGTTCGGCGTCCCCCTGTCGGAGGCGTGGTGGAGCCCGCCGCAGGCGGCCCGGGCGAGGGACGCCGCGGCGGGGCGCCGGCCCAGATGGGTGCAGATCGACCTTCGCCACTCGCGCACCGCCGCGCGCGCCGACCAGTGGATCGCAGTCCGTCCGGGAACCTGGGGGGCGCTCGCCATCGGGATCGCCTACGTGATCATGAAGGAGGGCCTCTACGACGCGCGCGCGGTCCACCAGCGCGTGCGCGGCATCGAGGACTGGACCGACGAATCCGGTCAGGTCGTCCCGGGCTTCCGGACCCTCGTCCAGCGGCATGGGAGAACGGAGGAGATCGCCGAGCGAACGGGCGTCCCCGCCGCGACGATCGTGACGCTGGCCAAGGCCTTCGGGACGGCCCGCCGTCCCGTCGCGCTCTGGGATCAGGCCGTCTCATGGCGTGCGGGGGGATTCGCCGATGCCCTGGCGATCCACGCCCTGAACGTCCTCGTCGGCGCCCTCAACCGTCCCGGCGGTGTTCTGATCCAGCCGGCGCTACCGGCGCCCACGCTCGAGGAGTCCAGTCCCTCGGGTCTCCGGCCGCCCGGCGCCGGGCGGGACGACCTCAATGCTGCGAACTGGGCGGAGCGCGTCGCCTCCGCGGATGCCGCGCCGCTGAACGCCCTGTTCCTCTACTACGCGAACCCCGTCGCATCGTCCCCCGTTCGGGACCGGGTGGAAGCCGCCCTGCGAAACATTCCCCTGGTGGTCTCGTTCTCGCCGTTCCTGGACGAGAGCGCCCGGTACGCTCACCTCGTCCTGCCGGATCACACCTACCTGGAAAGGTGGCAGGACGCCCCGGCCCCCGCCTCGGTTCCCATTCCGGTCTGGGGCGTCGTCCAGCCGATCGTCCCTCCGCTGCACGAGACGCGGGCGACGGGAGACGTGATCCTCGATCTCGCGTCCCGGCTGGGCGGAGAGGTCGGCTCGAAGTTCGCCTGGTCCGGCGTCGAGCAGATCGTGCGCGAGCGGGGCCAGGCGCTGTCGCGCGCGCACAGGGGGAGCGTCCTCGTCCCCTCGTTCCGGCGCGAGGAGCTTCGCGAGCTCCAGGCGCGCGGATGGTGGCTCCCGCACGGCAATACCGCGGAGCAGTTCTGGGAAGCCCTGCGCGAAAGCGGCGGCTGGTTCGATCCCTACTACGACTATCACGATTGGAGCGCGGCTTCGCAGCTCCCGAAGGGCGAGGTGAGGATTTTCCCCGTCGAGGCCAGGAATGCGATTCGGGCCGCGGCGCCGCATCTCGCGGAGGGATTCCTGCCGCTCGAGAAGGACCGCGCCGCCGGCGTCGGTGACGGGAGCCTGCTGCTGGTCCCCTATCGCGTGATGACCCTGGCTTCGGGCACCACCGCGCTGATGCCCTGGTTGCTGGAGAACCTGGGCGTGCTGACGGGAGACGCCTGGGAGACCTGGGCCGAGATCAATCCGCGGACCGGAGCGAGACTCGGACTCGTCGACGGCCAGAAGGTGCGCATCGAGTCCGGGGCCGGGGCGTTCGCGGCCCGTCTCCGGTTCTATCGCGGCGCCCAGCCCGGCCTCGTGAACGTGCCGTACGGCCTGCACATGGAGGTCGAGGGCTGGGGGAGCGCGCGCGCGTCCAATCCGCTGCGGGCGATCGGCGGGCGGAAGGACACGGTGACCGGGCTGCCCGACTGGTACTCCACGCGCGTGCGGATCGTGCCGGCCTGAAGGAGGAGAGGGGATGCCCCGCTGGGGAATGGTGATCGATCTGGACCGCTGCAACGGATGCCAGGCCTGCGAGGTCGCCTGTCGGGTCGAGAACAACGTCGCCGTCTGCGGCCCCGAGGCCGCCCGCGAGAACCGGACGATCAGCTGGATGAAGGTGGTCTCGGAGGTGCACGGTGAGTGGCCGGATGTCCACACGCGATTCCTGCCCCGCCCCTGCATGCACTGCGATCGCCCCCCGTGCACCGCCGTGTGTCCGGTGCGCGCGACGAGCATCGACGACGAGGGGATCGTGGGCCAGATTTATCCGCGATGCATCGGCTGCCGATACTGCGCCAATGCCTGTCCCTACACGGTGAAATCCTTCAACTGGAGAAAACCGATCTATCCGGAATCGACGAAGCCGATGCTCAATCCCGATGTGTCCACGCGGCCCGTCGGCGTCATCGAGAAATGCACCTTCTGCCACCACCGGCTGCTGCGCGCGCGGGACCGGGCCCGCGCCGAGCGCCGGCCTCTCCGGGAGGAGGACTACGTCCCCGCCTGCGTGGAGGCCTGTCCGACGGGGGCGATCACCTTCGGCGATCTCGACAATCCCGATCACCGCGTGGCCAGGCTCGTTCGGAACCCCCGCGCGTTTCGTCTTTTGGAGGAGCTGGGGACCAAGCCGAAGGTGTACTACCTGGCCGAGGAGCACTGACCCATGAGCGACCTGGAGAGGCTCGCCGATCTTCCCCAGGATCAGCGGATCCTGCTGACGCCCCTGGTGCGCACCACGCGATGGTTCTGGATGTGGACTGCCGTCCTCGCGGCGATCACGCTGTGGGGGGGCATCGCCTACTACCTGCAGCTGCGCTACGGCCTCGGCGTCACGGGCCTCAACACGCCCGAGTACTGGGGCATCTACATCATCTGCTTCGTCTTCTTCATCGGGATCTCCCACGCGGGTACGCTGATCTCCGCCATCCTCCGGATCAGTAACGCCGAGTGGCGCCGGGCGATCACGCGCTCGGCCGAGTTCATCACCGTGCTCGTGATCGCGTTCGGGGCGGTCCAGCCGATCCTGGATCTGGGCCGTCCCGATCGCGTGCTGTACGTCCTGCTTCACGGGCAGGCCTGGTCGCCCCTGCTGTGGGACGTGTGCAGCATCGGTCTCTATTTCACGGCGAGCAGCATCTATCTTTACGTGCCGATGATCCCCGATCTCGCCGTCATCCGCGATCTGAAGATCCGCCCGCGGTGGCTCTACTGGTTCCTGGCGATCGGGTACCAGGACTCGCCCGCGGCCCGCAGAGTCCTGCAGAAGATCATCGCGTTCCTGGCGGTGGCGGTCATCCCGATAGCGGTTTCGGTGCACACGGTGATCGCGTGGATCTTCGCTCTCACGCTGAGGCCGATGTGGCACAGCACGATCTTCGGCCCCTACTTCGTCGTCGGGGCCATCTACTCGGGCATCGCGGCCCTGATCCTGGCGATGGCCATCCTGCGGCGCGTGTACCGCCTGGAGGCCTACTTCAAGGACATCCACTTCAACAACATGGGAATCATGCTCCTGCTCATGTCCCTGCTCTGGACCTATTTCACGTTCGCCGAGTATCTCACCGCCTGGTACGGCGGAGAGGAGGCCGAGCTGGCGACATTCTGGTCGAAGCTGGCGGGGCCCTACGCGGTCCCCTTCTGGCTCATGGTGATCTCCTGTTTCATCGTGCCGCTGGCGCTGATGTGCCGTCGCGCGACGCGCGGCGTCTGGGGAACGTCGGTCGCCTCCGCCTTCGTCGTTCTCGGCATGTGGCTGGAGCGCTTCACGATCGTGGTGCCGACCTCCGTGCATCCGAGGATCGAGATGCATCACGCGGGGTACATGCCCTCGTGGGTGGAGTTCTCGATCATGGCGGGGACCTTCTCCGGGTTTATCCTCGTCTACATGGCGGCTACGAAATTCTTCCCGATCATCTCCCTGTGGGAGCTCCAGGAGGGCCGCGAGGAGTCCATTCGGGAGGTGTCCGAGCGCGTGCAGAGCTATCTTCCCGACACCGTCGAGGTGGCCCGAACATGAATCTCCACTCCGCTCGTTTCTCGAAGCATGGTGCCGCGCCGGCGCGCGCCGGGACCACGGTCGGACTCTGGAGAATCACCATCCTCGCGGCCTGGGTTCTGCTGGGGGCCCTGATCGTGTCGCTCCCGATCCGCGCCGCCGGGAAGGGAACGCTGGAGGGCAATCCCTTCAGGGGACGGGAGCTGCTTTCGTCGAAGCTGTGCGTGCAGTGTCACTCGGTCTGGGGTCACGGCGGGCTCGTGGCTCCGGACATGTCGTCGGCCGTCGCGGGCAAGAACTGGCTCGATCTGGTGGGGGATTTCTGGAATCACACCCCACGCATGATCGACGCGATGGCGGATCGCGGTCATCAATGGCCGACGCTCGACCAGCGGGAGATGGCGGATCTCCTGAGCTACCTCTACTATCTCCGTCTCTTCGACGAGCCGGGAAATCCGACGCGCGGGTCCGTCGCCTACACGCAGCACAGGTGCGCCGCCTGTCACACGCTCGGCGGGAAGGGCGGGGCCGGGGGCGGCGCCCTGGACCGGTTCTCGGCTTACCCCTCCTCGGTCGTTCTGGTGCAGGCCATGTGGAACGCGGGCCCGCGCATGCAGAAAGATCAGCTGGGGCGCGGAGCCGACATCCCGACGTTCACGGGCGACGAGATGGCCGATATCCAGGCCTTCATCCGGACGCAGGGGATCCGCGCCGATCGTCGCGTCGAGCTTCTCCCGCTGCCGGATCCGGTGAGAGGCGCCGGGCTCTTCAGAGAAAAGCGATGCGTTGCATGCCACGGAGGCCGCGGGCGGGCGGGGGCACCGGAACTGGAGACCTCCGCGCTCCGCATGACCGTCTCCGAGATTGGCGGCGTCCTGTGGAATCACAGCTACGCCATGAACGATCGGATGCGCGCCGCGGGGATCCCCTTCCCGCATTTCGAGGGTTCGGAGATGGCCGATCTGATCTCGTACCTCTACTTCATGAGCTACGTCGGCGGCGAGGGAGAGCCGGCGACCGGCGCGGTGATCTTCAAGGAGAGAGGTTGTGCCCGGTGTCACGAGGGCACCGGCCCGGAGGCCGTCGACCTTTCGAGCAGCCGGGTGGTGCTCGACCCGATCGCGCTGTCCGCGGCCATGTGGAACCATGCCCCCGAGATGCATGCCCTGATGGCCGAGCAGGCCGTGGCGTGGCCGAAGCTGGACCCGGGGGACATGGTGCACTTGGCCGCCTATCTGCGGCGGATCGCGGCGCCGTCGGGGAAAGGGAACTAGGGGAGACCGGTCTTCCTCAGGGGCA
Source organism: Candidatus Polarisedimenticolia bacterium (assembly GCA_041580375.1). Taxonomy (GTDB): domain Bacteria; phylum Acidobacteriota; class Polarisedimenticolia; order Gp22-AA2; family Gp22-AA2; genus JAPUIN01. Next base: position 15,718 of record JBFGDZ010000027.1, on the reverse strand, counting down.
TCGGCGCCCGAAAGGGGGCGTCCCGTCCATGGCTTCTCGTGGTGAGCTTCTCGTCTACGGCTGCCGCGATGAGGACATCGCGATGCTGAAGGAGGTGTGCGGCCCCGGCGGGCCGTCTGTGCGCATCGAGTCGAGCCCGGTCGAGGTCGCACACTCCACGGTCGCAAGGCGTCCCATCGCCGTGTTCATCGGCGCGGGCGCGTGCTCGCTCGAGAACCTGGACCTGATCCCCGTGATCCAGGCCGTGCGCGGTACTCTGCCCGTCGTGGTGATCGCGGAAGACGATTCTCTCGATCTGGAGCGCCGCGCGCGCCAGAGGAGCATCTTTTATTACCTGGTGCAGCCGCTCGAGCGCGAGGAGGTCGAGGCGATCCTCGGCGACGTCATGCGCCGCGCCGGGAGTTGAAGGCCGGCGGACGGCGAGCGGAACGCAATCATTCCAGGGTGAAGCGCGCCGGGTCGGAAGTCGTTCCCGGAGCGCGGGCGGGGATCAGGCCGATGGCGACGTACACCCCCGCGGCGGCGGGCCGGCCGTCGTCGCGAGCGCGGTCCCAGGTCTGCGACCAGCTTTTCGACTCATCCGGTTCGAACGACAGCTCCGTCACGACCTGGGCGAACATGCGCCCTTTCGACCATCTCCAGATCTCGGTGCCGTCCGGCCTGGAGACGATGCAGTCGTAGGTCTGCGCCGTCGGGAGCGTCAGCGTTCGCCGTTCGCCGGAGCGGTTATGGATCGTGACCACCATCGTGACGACCTGACCGACCGCGAAGGACCGGACCTCACGGCCCTCGGTGTCGCGCAGCGTCAGGCTCGTCTCGAAGTCGGCCACGGCTTCTAGATCAGCGCCGCGGTCCGGGCACTCCTGGCCCATGAGCGCCGGCGCGACGAGAAGCAGCAGACCCCAGGGTCGCAGGGCGCAAGCCAACCGGGCGATCATTGCGAACATAGCGGCCCTCCCCGGTGCCCGCGACTCCTATTGATCCCGCGCGTAAAGCAGCAGATTGGGCGATCCGTCCCCGATGCCGCTGAGCCGCCCGCGGGTCGCGTGGTCCAGGACGCATGATCGCACGTCCGCGGGCGAGGCGCCCGGATTTCTCTCGAGGCACAGCGCCGCCACGCCGGCGACGTGCGGCGAGGCCATCGAGGTCCCGCTCAGCGCCGTCGACCCGCCGCCGTTTCTCGCCGAGGTGACGTCGCGTCCGGGAGCGAAGACGTCGACACAGATGCCCCTGTTGGAAAATGACGCGCGAGCGTCGGTCCGGTCGCTCGCGCCCGCGCCGAGCGCCTGGAGGATCCGGGCGGGCGAGAAGCGGCAGGCATCCGTCCCCTCGTTGCCCGACGCCACGGCGTAGGACAGTCCGGACCCGATCGACGCGCAGATCGCCCGATCGAGCGCGGGCGAGGCGGGCCCGCCAAGGCTCATGTTGACGACCGCGGGCCAGCCGTTCGTGCGGACGTGCCCGGTGGCCCATTCGATCCCCGCGATCACGTCCGAGTCGGAGCCGGAGCCGTTCACCAGCACGCGGACCGGGTGCAGCACGACCTTCTTGGCCACGCCGAACTCGGTCCCCCCGATCGTCCCGGCCACGTGCGTGCCGTGCCCGTTGTCGTCGTCCACCCCGTCCCCGGCGGCGGAGAATCCCTCCCCGACGCGCCCGGCGAAATCGGGGTGGTCGACGTCGAGGCCGGTGTCGAGCACGTAGGCGTGCACGGGCGCCCCGGTCGAGCCGGGATCGTAGATGCCGTCGAGCGGCAGATCGCGCTGATCGAGTCGATCCAGCCCCCAGGTCGCTCCGACCTGCTGCGCCGGCAGGGGAGCGACGCGCTTGCGGCCGTCCTGCTGAACGAACGCGACGCGGGGATCGTCCGCCATGCGGCGGGCCTCCTGCTCGCCCGCATGGCACGCGAACCCTCGAAGCGTGCCCTCGAACGGGCGCACCTCGTGAGTGCCGAACTCGCCGGTCAGGCTCCGCGCCACGTCGGCCGCCGGAACGCGAGCGCCCGCGGGCGCCGGCTTGAGGACGACGATGTACCGGTCCGGAACCGGATCCTCGACGGTCACGAAGCCGGACAGGTCCGGGAGCAGGGCGCAGTCGAACGGGGCCGGGCCGGGACCCGGTCCGGACGGAGGTGACCCGGCGCAACCCGGTATCAAAAGCGCGAACAGGGAAGCCGCGAAAGCGATCGATCTCATCGTGTGTCTCCTGAGGAGGACGGCCGGACCTGCCTCGAAACCCTGCCCTGGGCGTTCGACGTCCGTGCTAACCCTGATGCCGGATGCGGATAATCTAGTCCCGGGCAGCGCGGCGCGCAACGGGCCATGTCCCGGCCTGTCCAATAAGCGGACCGGATCAAGGGCGGGGTCTTTCCTTTATTTGACAGATCGAGTAGGTATTTCGGGACCGCCGGATTCCCACGGAGAGGGGATCCGCCGCTCGCCAGGAACCGAGGAGCAATGCGCGTTCTTCTCGTCAATCCGACGTTTCCCGACTCCTACTGGAGCGGGCGCCACTCGCTCGCGTTCGCCCGGCGCCGGAGCCTTCTGCCTCCGCTCGGCCTCATCACCGTCGCCGCGCTCCTCCCGCGGCACTGGGAATGCCGGCTCGTGGATCTGGACGTGCGGCCGCTCGCGGACGAGGACCTCCGCTGGGCCGATGTCGTTATGCTGAGCGGGATGCTGGTCCAGCGGGAGTCGCTCCACCAGGTTCTCGGGCGCTGCCGCCGCATGGGCGTGCGCACCGTCGTGGGCGGGCCCTACGCCACCGCCCTCCCCGAGGAACTGACCCTCGCCGACCATGTCGTCGTGGGGGAAGGGGAGGACCTCGTGCCCGAGCTGGCGGCGGACCTCCAGGCTGGCCGGGCGCGGCCGGTCTACCGGGAGACGGAGAAGCCCGACCTCACCGCCGCGCCGCTGCCGCGCTACGACCTCCTGAGAGTGGAGGATTACCATCAGATGTGCCTGCAGTACTCGCGGGGATGCCCCTTCTCCTGCGAGTTCTGCGACATCATCGTCATGTACGGCCGCAGGCCCCGCACGAAGACGGCCGCGCAGGTCATCGCCGAGCTCGAGGCGATCCGCGCCACGGGCTTCACAGGGGACGTCTTCTTCGTGGACGACAACTTCATCGGGAACAAGAAAGCGGTCAAGGCGGTCCTCCCCGAGATCGCCGCATGGAGGCGGCGCGTCCGACCCCCGCTGGAGTTCTACACGGAAGCCTCGATGAACATCGCGGACGATCCGCACCTGGTCGATCTGATGACCGGCGCCGGATTCACGGCGGTGTTCATCGGCATCGAGACGCCGTCGCAGGACGCGCTGAGCGAGACGCGCAAGACCCAGAACCTCCGGCGGAACATGGTGGACCAGGTCCACGGGCTGCTCGATAGCGGCCTGGATGTCTGGGCGGGCTTCATCCTGGGTTTCGACAGCGACGGTCCGGAGAGCTTCGACGGCATGACCCGTTTCATCGATCAGGCCGCGATCCCGTATGCGATGGTGGGGATTCTGAGCGCCCTGCCGAACACCCCGCTCTACGCCCGCCTGCAGCGGGAGCAGCGCCTCCGCAAGGAGATCCCCGGACACCAGTTCGGGCTGACGAACGTGATCACGAAGCTCCCGGTGGACCAGATGCTCGCGGGGTACCGCAAGGTTATCGAGACGGTCTACCATCCTGAGAACTACTTCCGCCGCTGCCGCGAGAATCTCGCCCGCTGGAAACCGGCGCCGGACGCGATCCGCCGGAAGGTGCCGAGGGATTTCGCGTCCGCCTGGCGCGCGATCAAAGGACAGGGCTTCACGGGGCGCTATCGTCGATCGTACTGGCGATTCGTCAACTGGGTGCTGCGTCATCATCCCGAGAAGCTGGGACGGGCCATCGCCCAGGCGGCCGCGGGACATCACTACATCACCTACACCCGTGACGTCGTGGTACCCTCCCTCATCGCGACGTTCACCGCCGCCGCCGAAACGAGGCGGTGGCTGCCCGCCACGGTGCCCGGCTACCGGCTCGAGCAGGCCGTTCGTGCCGCCAGGACGACGTCGACGAGGTGATCGGCCCCCCCCGTCCGTTGAGACCTTGATCGAAAGGCGGGGGGGAACCATGATCCCCGTGGATCCGTCCTCGGGAGAGCCCGCCGCCGGCACAGCCCGGGTCAACTCCTTGAGCGATTTCTGAAGGAGGCGCCCGCATGCCGGCCGATTCGATCCGACCCGGAGCCGACCTGCAGCGAAGGACCGTCCTCGTCGTGGCCTCCCATTGCGAGGTTTTCCTGGGTCTCGTGCAGGCGCTCCTTCGATTCGGCTACTCCATCCAGACGGCGTATCCGCTGGAGGCGGAGCTGGATCGCGCGGTCCGCTCGAATCCCGACCTGGCCGTGGTCCGTCCGCCGTCCGCCGGGCCGGATCTGCAGGCCTTCGTCGAGGTGATCCGGACGCGGGTGGAGTCGAAGAAGATTCCCATACTCGCCTGCGTCGCTGCGGCGGCCGAGGAGAAGTTCATCACGGACAATCTCCCCTCCGCGAAGGTGCTCACCGGCGCCACTCTCAAGCTCAACGAGCTGTACGGCCGCGTGCAGGATCTGCTCAACCTGGCCGCGCGCCGCGAGCTGCGGATCACGAGCGAGCTCGCGCTCGCCCACCGGGAGCCGGGGATGTACCAGGAGGACTTCTTCTACTACGACACGATCCTGTCGCTCTCCCAGAGCGGGTGCTTCATCAAGACCGATAACCCCTACGCGGTCGGGACGACGATCGAGATGATCTTCTTCGTCGGCACGCCGGCGCGGAAGATCAGCGCCACCGGCAGGGTCTGCCATCAGGGCGAGGAATCGGGCCGGTCGAAGCGCCGCGGGATGGGAATCCAGTTCGAGAAGCTGTCGCCTGATGACCGCGCCGCGCTGGACGCTTTTCTGCTGGCGCAGATCGGATCATCCGGGATGCCGGCCCGGCTCTGACCGCCGCTCGGCGCGGCGCCGCCACGGAGCGGGGGAGGGTCCCTTCTCCGGGCTGACCTCGACTCGGGGGATTCGCGGGGCACCCCGCGGACCACATGGATCGGATCGTTCCGGGGCGCCCGCACCAACCGCCCCTCGCTCCGTGGTGTGTCGCGCTGCCGGCCGGTGATGGATCGCTGAACGCGCCGGCCGGCATCCTGCGATCGTTGGAGATTGCAAATCCCACGCCACGGACAAACGCACCGTCATGTCGGGCCGGGCGTGAACGCCGGGTGAAAAACGTGCGGCGGATCCCGGCGGCCGGCGAAAAACGGCGCCCGCGTGAGGGTCATTCCGGGAACGAGTTACCCGTTCAGGTGAGAAGGGTCATCGTCTCGCGCGACGCCCCGGGCGCGTCGAGACGGCCCCACGGATCTGCCGAGCCGCGCTTGTACCAGGAGCAGACGAGAGCCTCCTCCTTCGTGCGCGACTCGAGTGCGGCCATCCGATCGGGGTCGAGCGGCTCGAACGCGCGCGCGAGGGCGACGTTCTCCTCCAGTTGCGGGATCGAGTCGCAGCCGATGATGACGGTGGAGACCGGCAGGCTCCAGACGTAGTCGACGCAGTCCTTCATGGTGATCCCGGCGCGCTCGAGCAGCCGGCCGCGCGCCGGCACCTTCATCCCGATGATCCCCATCTTCTTCTCGACGGCGGTCCGCAGCAGCGCTTGCTGGAACGGCAGGTGATGCGGGTCGGCCGCGTTGAGCGCCATCAGGATGCAGTCGAAATCGAAGCGGCGGATCCCCTCGAGGAGGGAGGCGGGATCGTAGTGGCCGGTGATGCCGAGGTAACGGACCGTCTTCTCGTCTCGCGCCTTCGCCAGCGCCTCGATGGCGCCGCCCTTCCGGAACGCCTCGTTCAGGTCGTCCATCGAGCCGATGTGATGGAGCTGCCACAGATCGATCCGGTCGGTCTGCAGCCGGCGCAGCGAGTCCTCCAGAAGCCGGAGCGAGCCGTCCCGCGTGCGATCGTCGGTCTTCGTCGCCAGGAAGGTCTCCTTGCGGCGCGTCTTCATGACCTCGCCGAAGTAGTCCTGGCTGGGCCCGTACAGGGGGGCGGTGTCGCAGTAGTTGACGCCCAGGTCGAGGGCGCGGTGGATGAGGGCGACGGATCGCTTCCGCGTCCCCTTCTTCTCGAGCAGCGACTGGCCGCCGAGCGAGAACAGCTTCACCCGATGCCCGGTGCGTCCGAGCGGGCGAGCGGGCATGGGGGGCCCGGCGGACCGGGCGGCGTCCCCGGCGCCGGTGCCGGAGAGCGCTCCGTCCAGCCCGCCGAGTCCGAGCGCGGCGCCGCCGATGAGCGCGGTGCCGATGAACTTGCGACGATTCACCTCGGGCGCCATGGATCACCTCCCGAATCGAGCGTCCAACAATGGAAGAAGAGACCGCCGGGCATTCTACCCGATCCCCGCGTCGGTGACGGGGAGCCCGCGCCTCATCCACGCGCAGCGCGGGCGCGCCGGAAGAGGACCGCGTCGTCGATCTCCCCCTCCGTGTGGGCGATGGTGACGGTTCCCATCGTGTCGCTCCAGACGTTCACCATCGTGCGGCACATGTCGAGCGGCCGGTCGACCGCCCACAGGAGGGCGGTCAGGCCGATCGGCAGGCCGATCGCCTGGAAGATGATGACCATCATGACGAGCCCCGCGTGCGGGATGCCCGCGGCGCCGATGCTGACCAGGAGCGCCAGCAGCACGATCGTGACCTGGGCCCCGAGAGTGAGCGTGAAGTCGGGATTGACGGTGGCGTAGACCTGGGCCACGAAGAGGGTCGCGACGCACTCGTAGAGCGCCGTGCCGTCCATGTTGATGGTGGCGCCCAGCGGCAGCACGAAACTGGACACCTTGTTCGACACGCCTACGCCGTTCTCCACCCGCTCGATGGTCACCGGGAGCGTGCCCGAGCTGGAGGCGGTCGAGAACGCCGTCAGCAGAGCGGGGCTCATCGCCCGCATCACCGTGTACGGATTGCGCCGGGTGACGACCCAGAAGAGCAGCGGGAGCGTCACCAGGAAGTGCATCCCCAGCGCGGCGGCGACCGTTCCGGCGTAACCGAGCAGGTTGATGAACACGCCCGGTCCGGTGGAGGCGACGAGCCGCGCGATCAGGGCCGCGATCCCGATCGGAGCGAGCGAGATGATGAACAGCGTCATCTTCATCATGACGCCGAACAGGCCGTTGAAGAACCCCTCGACCGGAGCCCGCAGGGAGGAGTCGGTGGCGAGCAGGAAGATCCCGAACAGGAGCGCGAAGAGGATGACCGGGACGAGATCGAAGCGCGCCATCGCCTCCACGATGTTGTCCGGCACCATTGCGAGGACGAAGTCCCAGGCCGAATCGGGCGGGGAGAGGATCTCCCCGTCGGCCGGCAGCGGCAGGACCCGGCCGCGCCCCGGCCCGATGACGTTGATGAAGACGAGCCCGGTGAGGATTGCGATCAGGCTGGTGGAGACATACCAGCCGGCCGTCTTGCCGCCCACCTTGCCGAGTCGCCGGATGTCCCCCATGCCGGCCACCCCGCAGACCAGCGACGAGAACACCAGCGGGATGACGACCATCTTGAGGAGCTTGAGGAAGAGCTCGGCGAGGCCGTGCGCGGTCGATCCCCAGAACGTCTCCCGGAACCGCGCGTCGATCCCCGCCTGGATCGCCTTCGTCCGGGCGGCCTCCTGCTCGGGCGTCCAGGTCGGCCCCAGCACCTCGTGCTTCGCGGCCCGCTCGAAATCGGCATGATGGGCGACGTTCAGCCAGGTCCCCCAGCCCGCGCCGACCACGATGCCCAGGAAGATCCACCAGTGCAGTCCCACGCGCCGCATCGCGGCTTCATATCCCAGGATGGCTCCGGGGCGCAAATCGGAGTGCGCGGCGTGGGCCCCGCGCCGGGGGTCCCGGTCGGTTCCCGGCGGGTCATATTCAATCGTGAACGATATAATCAATCCGGCCCGGTGGCCGTCCTAAGCCTCCATCTGAGCGCAATTTATTCCATTTTTCGGAGGATCACGGGGCGTCTTGACGCGTCGGAATACTTTCGATAGAATCCAAATCGCCGCCGGACGACGCCCCGTCCGGGCGCGATCCGGTCGACAATGAGGTTGCAGCAGGAGGATGGCGATGATCACGACATGCAGGAGCACCGTCGGCAAGAGGGTGATCGAGCTCGAGACGGGGACCGCGCTGGGCGAGGTGAGGGGGCTCCTCCTCGATCCGGGCCGCGACGTCGTCGAGGCGGTCATTCTCGGGAACGGCCGGCCGATCCGCCTCGAGGCGATCAGGAGTTTCGGCAAGGACTCCATCATGGTGGACCTGAAGCAACCGTCCGACCCCCGCCACGAGGAGGCGCTCATGGAGCGGTTCCGGGCGATCGGAAGCGTGACGAACAAGCCGGTGATCACGACGCAGGGCGAGGAGATCGGCGTCGTCGAGGACTGGATCTTCGACGGGTTCACCGGGGAGCTGCAGGTGATGATCCTCTCGGGCGGGGGCGTCCGCAAGTTCCTCGAGGGGGGCGCTTCGCTGCCGGCCAATTACGTCGACACGATCGGGCCCGACAGCGTCATCGTGAAGTCGGGCGCCACCGACGCCCTGATGAAGAGAGACGGCGGTCTCGACAGGATCGTCCGCACCTTCCAGAAGAAGTTCCGGCCGGCGAGAAAGCCGTCGCCGCCCGACGCGGGGCCGCCCGCCGATTGAGGCTTTTGAGGCGGGCCGGTTCCGATCACCGATCCGCCGATCCGGATCGATCTGCTCGACAGATAAGGAGATCACGACAATGATGCAGCGAATGCTCATGGGGATCCCGCTCGTCCTGGCCCTCGTCGGCCTGTGCGGCGCCGAGGCCGGCGCCCTGGAATTGGAGATGCAGGCCGTGCAGTTCCCCGAGCGCGATCAGATCAAGCTCGACCTGGTGCCCCGGCCCGGGGCGCCCGCCGCGAAGATGAAGGCGGAAATCCTCTACCGCGACGGGCAGGCGAGGGTCGAGCTGTCGTACGACGACATGAAGCCCGCCGTCCTGTTCGGCGGGGACGTCACCTGCTACGTCCTGTGGGCGGTCCGCGAGGATGGCCGGTGGGACAACCTGGGCGAGGTCATCGTGGAGGACGACGATGCGACGCTCGAGTTCTCCACCGCCAACAAGCAGTTCGCGCTGCTGGTCACCGCGGAGCCCTACTACCTCGTTCCCGCTCCCTCGGCCCTGCCGGTGTTCATCAACGCGCCGAGCCGGAGCAAGAAGGCGGCGACCCGCGCGTTCACCTTCGCCGGGTTCGCGCCCGCTCCGAAGCACGCGATCGCCAGCATCACGGACGTTCGGCGCGACTCGGATACGCCGCTCGTCCTCGTGCAGGCGCACAAGGCGTACGAGCTGGCCGGGCGGAGGGGTGCCGCGATCCATGCGGCCCGGCTCCATCGGGACGCCGGGCTGGCGCTCTCCAAGGCCGATGAATCGGCGTCCCGGGGTAAGGACACGGCCCTTCTCGACCACGGCCGGCGCGCCATCGCCCTGAGCAACGAGGCGATCAACATCACGATGAACCGGCTGGAATCGATCGCGATCGAAGAAAACCTGGCCAAAAGGCGGGCCGAGCTGAAGGCCCTCGAGGAGCGCGTCGCCGAGGCGCAGTCGCGCGCGCGGGAGGCGGAGGACGCGGCGAGGCGCCTGAGGGCGGAAAAGGAGGCCGTCACCCGGGAAAAGGTCGAGCTGACCGCGGCCGTGGGAGACCTGCGCCAGGACATGTCGAGGCTGAACGAGCGCCTCGAGGGAGCCCTGTCGAAGATCGCCGAGACGACCTCCGGGGCGAAGGGGTTCGTCGTCAGCCTGCCCGACGTCCTGTTCGACGTCAACGAGGCGAACCTGAAGCCCGAGGCGAGGCTGGTGCTGGCCGAGCTGGCCGGCGTCCTGCACGTGATGCCCGAGCTCGGGGTCGCTGTCGAGGGCCACACCGACTCGACCGGCAGCCCCGACTACAACCTCCGGCTGTCGGAGCGGCGCGCCGAGTCGGTGCGCGCGTTTCTCGGAAGCCGCGACGTGCCGATCGATAGGCTGCGCGCGGTCGGGTACGGCATGACCCGTCCCGTCGCCGACAACGACACGCCCGAGGGGAGAAAGCGCAACCGGCGCGTCGAGATCGTCATCAGCGGCGCAGCCTCCCAGGGATCCTGACCGGGCTCCGATGTGATAGAAGGTCTGGAACGGAACCGCTTTGACCGTCGAGGCAGGGAAGAGACATCGTCACCGGAACGATCGGAAGGCGGAAGGAGGTTCGAACGATGCGCTCGCGAATCGTCATGGCGGTCGGAATCCTGGTGCTGGCGGCGGGCTGCGCGTCGAGACCGCCCCAGGGGGTCACCGATCTGAACAGGATGTGGGACCGGACGCGCGACGGCTGCGCGAGCGTCTACCTCCAGAACCGCGTGAGAACACTGGAGCCGGACGTGCAGGCCATGAACGCGCTGGTCGCGGACGAGAAGTACCGCAAGGCCGGCGAGCAGGCGGAGACGCTACTGCCGCGGGTCGAGTCGCTCGGTGCCGAGGCGGAGCGCGCGAAGGCGTCGGCGAAGAGGGACGCCGACGCGGCGATCGCGGAGGCCTCGGACGCGCTGGCCGCGGCCGGAAAGGCGGAGGCCGAGACCTACGCCGCGTCGGAGTACCGGAAGGCCCGATCGACGCTGGACCGGGCGAAGAACGAGCTCAAGGATCCGTGCGGGTATCTCCGGGCCCGGGACCTCGCCCGCGAAGCGGCGGGGCTGGCGCGGCAATCCGGCAAGACCGCGATCGCCGAAAAGCAGCGCCTCGAGGAAGAGGCCCGCCGGGCCGAGGAGGAGGCACGCCGCCTGGAGGAGGAGCGCCGCCGCAAGGCGAAGCCGGCGACCTACACGGTCGTGCGGGGCGATTCCCTCTGGCGCATCTCCTCCATGGACAGAATCTACGGGGATCCGCTCCTGTGGCCGGTCCTCTACGAGGAAAACCGGAACATGATCCGCAATCCGGAGCTGATCTATCCGAACCAGGAGTTCCGCATCCCGCGCAACGTCCCGATGGAGGAGATGAAGAAGCGCGCGATGCGATTCCTCAGAACCTACGTCCCGCAGTCCCCGATGGAATGAGGGGAGGGACGATCTTCGCCGGGAGGCTCCGGTCATGAGACGCTTCATCGTCGCGGCGCTGTTCGTCTGGCTCGTCGTTCCCGGAAGTGTCGAGTCCGGGGAGGGTACGGTGCCGAAGCCGGTCAAAATGAGCAAGGCGCAGATCGCCGGCGGCATCTTCCGGGACGTCGCTCCCGTGATCGAGAAGAAGGAGAGCGAGCGCGGTCCCTACACGACCGAGGACGTGGAGTCGTTCCTCAGCAGTGACCGTCAATTCGACGCCGGGATCTACCGATCGGGCCCCTGCCGGTTCACCATCTCCGAGCCGTACGGCGTCGACGAGTTCATGTACTTCCTGGAAGGCGGGGTGAAGCTGACCTCCGCGGACGGGACGGTCCAGACGATTCGCGCGGGCGACGCGGTCGTCATCCCCCATGAGTGGACGGGGATCTGGGACTCGGACGGTTATACCAAGATCTACGTCATCTACTCACCGGACGGGCCGATCGAATAGATCCGCCGCGCCGGGGCCGCTGCCGTGAAGATCGTCGAACGCTTCCCCAAGCAGGTCCGCGAGCTGGAGCACGTCTGGATCCCGATGCCGGACGGCTGCCGCCTGTCGGCCCGCATCTGGCTGCCGGACGACGCGGACCGCTCCCCCGTCCCCGCCATCATCGAGTCCATCCCCTACCGGAAGCGCGACTGGACCCGCAGCCGTGACGAGCCGATGCACCGGTACTTCGCCGGCCACGGTTACGCGGCCGTGCGGATCGACCTGCGCGGATCGGGCGAGTCCGAGGGCCTCCTGGGTGACGAGTACCTGGACCGCGAGCAGGAGGACTGCGTCGAGGCGATCCGCTGGATCGCCTCGCAGCCGTGGTGCACCGGGGCGGTCGGCATGATGGGGAAATCGTGGGGGGGCTTCAACGCGCTCCAGGTCGCCGCGCGGCGTCCGCCGCAACTGAAGGGGATCATCACCGTCTGTGCGGCGGACGACCGTTACGCGGACGATGCCCACTACATGGGGGGCTGCCTGCTGAACGAGAACCTGCTGTGGGGCAGCGTCCTGTTCACGCTCAATGCCCAGCCCCCGGATCCCGATCTCGTCGGCCCGCGCTGGCGCTCGATGTGGCTCGAGCGCCTGGAGCACAATCCGCTGTTCGTCGAGACCTGGCTGCGCCATCAGCGCCGCGACGACTACTGGAAGCGGGGATCGATCTGCGAGGAATACTCGCGCATCGTCTGTCCCGTGTACGCGGTCGGCGGCTGGGCCGACGCGTACAGCAACGCCGTGCCCCGGCTCCTCGCCGGACTCAGCGCTCCGCGCAAGGGGCTGATCGGGCCGTGGGCCCATCTCTATCCGCACCAGGGCGTCCCGGGCCCGGCGATCGGGTTTCTTCAGGAGGCGCTGCTGTTCTGGGATCAGACCCTCGGCGGGAAAGACACCGGGATCCTGAACGAGCCGTTCTACCGCGTCTGGATGCAGGAGAGCGTGCCGCCGCGGCCCTTCTACGCGGACCGCCCGGGGCGCTGGGTGGCGGAGGAGCGCTGGCCTTCCGATCGGATCCGCGCCGAGCGCTACCATCTCAATCGCGGGAGCCTCGATCCGATCGCCGGCCCGGAGACGGAGCTCGCGTGCCGCTCGCCGCAGACCGTCGGCATGGCGGCGGGACGCTGGTGCGGCTTCGGCGCGCCGGGGGAGATGCCGACGGATCAGCGCGAGGACGCGGCGCACTCGCTCCTGTTCGAGACCGGGCCGTTCCGCGACCGGGTCGAGATTTTCGGGGCGCCGGAGGTGACGCTCACCCTGTCCTCCGACAGGCCGAACGCGATGGTGGCGGTGCGGCTGAACGACGTGGCGCCGGACGGCGCCTCCACGCGCGTCACCTACGGCCTGCTGAACCTCACGCACCGCGACGGCCACGAGCACCCCGCCGCGCTGCGGCCGGGCGAGCGGTACGAGGTCCGCGTTCGGCTGAACGAGGTGGCGCACGCCTTCCCCGCGGGGCATCGCATGCGCCTGGCGATCTCGACCTCCTACTGGCCTCTCGCCTGGCCGTCCCCCGAGCCCGTCACCCTGACCCTGTTCGCCGGGGCGAGCCGCCTCGATCTGCCGGTCCGCCCCCCGGACCCCCGCGACGACCGGCTGCGGCCGTTCGGCCGGCCGGAGGGCGCCCCGCCGCCCGAATCGATCGATCTCGATCCATCCCGGACGGAGCGCATCGTGCGGGAGGATCCCGGGACGGGAGAGATCGTGGTGACCGTGCGGCGCGACGCCGACGGCTCCGGCGATCCGGCCCTGCAGCGACTCGAGCCGATCGATCTGGATCTCGGGCACGCGATCATCGAGAGGTACCGCATACGCCCCGACGATCCGCTCTCGGCCCGGGCGGAGATCGATCACGCCATCGTGCTGCGCCGGGAGGGCTGGGCCGTGCGCATCGACACGACGACCCGGCTCGAGGCGACGAAAAAGGACTTCCGCCTCCGGGCCGAGCTCGAGGCGAGCGAGGACGGGAAGGCGATCTTCTCGCGGCGGTGGGATCGCTCGATCCGGCGCGACCTGGTCTGATCAGAGCGGTCGCATCTCGAATCCGAGCCGGTCCCGGATCGCGTCGAGGCGAGCGAGGAGAGACGGGCGGTCGGGCGCGCCCGTGTTGACGATCGCGTAGCGGCAGGACTGCCCGTCCTCCATCCTCTCGAAGTTGGCCAGTTTGTCCCCCTCCGCGCATTCCAGCCAGACGATCGTGCCGGGGAACTCCTCCTCGACGGCGCGCCGCCTCTCCGCGTCCGGAGCGCGCGCGACGACGACCGGCTCGTAGATTCGCAGCGGCCGGCTGCAGGCGACGCCCGCGATCCCCTTCCGGCGGCGCATCCGCGGCCTCTCGCCGGCGGCCAGGGCCAGGGCGATCTCGTAGGTGTTGGTCCCGTCCACCTTCTGGTAGAGATCACCGAACTGACCGCTGATGCGCGGGTTGATCTCGATGATGTGAACGCTGCCGGTTCCGGGATCGTGGATCATCTCGATGTTGAACAGTGCGTCGCGCAGTCCGAGATGCCGGATCGCGCGCGCGGCGATGTCGCCCATGCGCGACTGCACGGCGGCACCGAGGGAGGACGGATAGTCGAACCGCTCGAAGCTGCCGGTGTCGCCGTGCATCACCGAATCGACGATCCCGAGGATCTCGATCTCGTCCCCCCGGGAAAAACCGTCCACCGTGACCTGCGTTCCCTTCAGCAGCTCCTCGGCGAGAAAGTAGCTGCCGCCGACCTCGAAGTCGGTGAGCCGGCCGACCAGCTGATTGAAAGCCTGCATATAGTCCCGCGCGAACTCCTGCACGGCCGGCCGCGCGAGGAACTCGCGCATCTCGTCGGCCGAGTTCAGGCGCCTCGACATCATCGAGAAGGCTCCCTTGACCGGCTTGATGAAGCAGGGGAACTCCGCCTTCCCGCAGGCTTGCTCCGGATCGAGGGGATCGATCAGCTGAAAGCGCGGGGTCGCCTCGGGCACCGACTCGCTCTGCCGGACACGCGAATAGTACTTGTGCGAGCAGCAGATGACGGTCTTCGGATCGGGGCCGCTCAGACCGAGCCGCGCGGCGATGGCCGCGGCGACCGTCGCCCCGGGATAGTCGCTGCTGCTGATGATCCCGTCGAGCGTGCCGGGCAGCGAGCGGACCGAGTCCTCGATGAATGCCACCACGTCGAAGTCCCACGGACGGGACTCGTCGTCCGGCCCCGTCCATCCGGTCTCGAAGCGGTCCCGCCAGGCCGCGCCGCACGCCTCGAGCTGGCGGGCGTCCCAGGCGGTGGGGAAGGCGAAGAGGATTTTCTTCATGCGGCGCGCAGCATAGCACAGCGCTGCAGGCGTCGCCGTGCGGTCTGAGCCGACGTCAGCGGCGGACGAGCCGGTCGATGACGGCGAGATCCCCCGCGGCGTTGAGCGTGTGGACGCCGAGGATCCCCCGCGCGGCGTCGGGCGTGATGCGGGAGACGCCCGTCTCCTCGTACACCTGCTCGTCGAGATGCACGATGCGCTGTCTGGAGAGCGCGTAGCCGTAGCGGACGGAGCAGTCCTGGGCCGGGCGGATCAGCGCGCCGTTCTCGCGGACGATCCATCCCGCGGGTCGCGCGGCGCGCACGTCGGAACGGACCGGATTGCGCGGGTGGGGCGTGTAGGGGCCGAACGGGTGATCGGCGTGGAAGAGATGCAGCTCGTCCCACGTCGAGGCCCCGTCCTCCGCGCGGTTGGCGAACATCCACCAGCGTCCCCCATACTCGACGAGCGTCGGATCGAGCAGGGCCATGCCGCTCATGAGGATCCGCTCGCTCCTCCACACGTCCGGGAACGACTCGCAACGATAAGCTTGGACGGTGCCGTTCTCCGATGATTCCGGGATCATGTAGAGACGCCCCTGCCATTCGAGCAGGAACGGATAGGACAGGTGGTGGTCTCGCTCCAGGACGATCGACGGGGGGCTCGTGCGCCCGCGGCGGTCGATCTCCAGGACCGCGATCCGCCCCCGGCCGGTCGCGTAGCGGAGCTCCTCGAAGAAGATGTAGTGACGATCTCCCGCGCGCAGCGGGAACGGATCGGCCCACAGTCGATCCGGCGGGGGCACGAGCGGTGCGAACGACGCGGGCTC